>JAEOUL010000198.1 GCA_016839345.1 Candidatus Thorarchaeota archaeon
AGATGATGCGGCTCCACCCAAGATGTTCGTTGCCCGTTCCTTTGACATAAACAGACCGGGGACACTGCCTGATGCAATGCAAGGGGGTGTTGTAGGAGGCTCAATTGTGCAAGGCAAACTAAGCATTGGTGATGAGATTGAGATATCTCCAGGTGCGAAGGGTGAAAAAGGATTCAAACCTATCAAAGCAAAGGTTGTAAGCCTGTTGTCAGGTAGTGGAAACTCACTCCAAGAAGCTTATCCTGGAGGTCTTATTGGTGTTGGAACTGCACTTGATCCTGCATCAACACGCGCAGACCGGCTTGTTGGAAATGTTGTTGGAAAGGTTGGAAAGATGCCCAAGATTTTCAACAAACTCATGATTAAACCAACTCTAATGCAGCGTGTAGTGGGAATTGAATCAAAGAAAGAAGTAGAGAACCTCCGACTTAACGAGCCAATGATGCTCGTTTTGGGGACTGCTCCAACTGTAGGTGTTATCACCAGGCTTCATGGTGAAGAGATTGAGTTGACTCTCAAACGGCCTGTGGTTGCAGAGAAAGGTCAGCGGATGGCTATCGGACGTAGGGTAGAGAACAAGTGGCGATTAATTGGCTATGCTGAGGTTTGATCGCCTGTTTTGGTGACAACCATGCCACTTCCTGTGATAGTTGACACAAATTTCCTCACAGTACCAGCACAATTCGGAGTAGACATCTTTTCTGAGGCAGAGAGAGTTCTGGAAAGAGGAGTTGAGTTTGTTCTGCTAGATTCGGTTGTAGATGAAATCAAGTCGAAGCTTGAGAGAGCAAACAGAACAGAGGCTCGGATATTGAGAGTTGCCTTAGATTTAGGTCGTAGATGCACACTTGTCAGCGTCAACCTGTCAATGAAGGAAATTCCGGTGGATGACCAGCTTTTGGAGCATACCAAATCTGTAGGTGGTGTTCTAGCAACAAATGATCGCGAGCTTAGGGAAAGAGCAATTTCGCAGGGAATACCAGTTCTATTACTTAAAGGTAGGAAGTATCTAGGACTAGAAGGAACTGTAATTTGAGACCGTGTCACAACGTTTTTATGTTTTACAAAGCGAGTCTGCGCTGAGCCGTCGGGTCCAGACCTCAAGAAAGTCCTTGAGTCTGATTATTCTGATGAGAATCGTCCTGCTAGGCAAGGAGCGTCAATAGTTGTACAGTATAGTGACAGTAAAAGATGTGGTGCGAATTCCACCATCTCAGTTTGGTTCCCCAATGGAAGACGCAGCCATGCTGCACCTACGAAAGCAGCACGAAAATGTCCTAGACCGAGATGTTGGTCTGATGATTGCAGTCATTGGAATAGATGAAATAGGTCAGGGTCGTCTGGTACCAGGTGATGGCGCAACATATCATTCAGTGACATATCGTGTACTGGTTTTCAAACCATTACGACACGAACTTGTCGAGGGGAACGTTGTCGAACTTATGGACTTTGGTGCTTTCATTCGAATGGGGCCTCTTGACGGGCTCTGTCATGTCAGTCAAATCTGTGACGACTTCATAACCCAGGACTCAAAGGGAAATTCGCTTCTTGGCAAGGAAACTGGAAGAACTCTGTCCGAAGGTGATATGGTTCGAGCTAGAGTTACTTCGATAAGCTTTGAATCTGGTAACAAGTCAGGAAAGCTCGGTCTCACAATGAGACAGCCATTCCTGGGAAAGATTGGACCAGATCGTTCGTGGATCGAGGAAGATGTGAAAGCAGCCCGAGGGGAAACGAAGAAGGACAAGAAGAAGTAGAGCAAGGAGTGGATACTGATAGTAAAAATGAGAGCTTGCCGAGCCTGTCACTACCTCACTTCAGAGAATATGTGTCCCAATTGTAAGGGTACAAATCTTACCACTTCGTATACTGGAATAGTTGTGATTCTTCCTGGACGAAAATCTCGTGAGGACCCGAGGAAGTCTTCCTATGTTGCATCACGACTTAATATTGACAAGCCAGGGAAATATGCACTGAAAGTCCGCTAGACATTTCCTTGTCTGTGGTGAAAGCTTTATTAGACATCCTCAAGTCGAACGGTTGACCCACCCCGGATGCGGTCTGACTTTCGGTAAGTGATACTAATGAAAATCGAAATTCTTGAAGAACGGGAAAACAAGCCTCTTGCGAGGAAGGAGGTTGACTTTAGAGTCGACCATGCAGGCGCAGGAACTCCGAGTCGGGCTGATATCCGTGCGAAGATTGTAGCACAGTTTGACGCAGACAAAGAGAGTGTGATAATTAAGAGTCTTGATACCAAGTTCGGAGCCGGGATAACTGAGGGGTCTGCTAGAATCTACTCTGATCCCGACCAGATGAAACGGATTGAGCTTAACCACATCGTAAAGAGGCATAAGTCAGAGGAAAAGGAAGAGGGTGAGTCCTAGATGCCAAAGGCACATGATATGTATAAGGTTGACAAGTCAGGAGATATTACTCGGACAAAGAAGACCTGTCCTCGTTGCGAGAAAGGCACCTTCATGGCCGAACACTTTGACCGTTTTGCGTGTGGGCGATGTGGGTACACAGAGTTCAAACGTAAAGGCAAGTAATTGGTCATTCACCAACAATAGCCATTATCCATCTCACAAATAACAGCACACCAATTATCATTGTTAGTACAATATCTACGAGGAATACTCCTGGGATGTAGACCTCTGTCCATGAAGCCAGAATGAGTGCGATTGGAAATGTCACGATAAACGGAAGAGTGGCCACAGTCAACGAGATCTCTTCGCTAGAAACCATTGCATTCACAAGAAGGACAATCCAGATAGCATAGATTCCTACAAGGAGTGCCACCTGCAACATCATTGTGATCTTACTCCAGTTTTCATTGTGTTTGAATTATTTGTGTATCATATCATTTTCTAGGCTATCTCTTTTCAACACATTCAAAGCTAGTTGGGTTAGGCGTTTTGGTTAATTCCTGTATTCTTTATTTGAACAGGTTATTGCGCGAACATGATACACTATTGTATCTGCAGAGGGAACTTCAGTAGAACAATTACTATGTGACTTCAATCTATCTTATAGTACGAATTCAGAGGGGATTGATGTACGTGTATCTGGAGTTACTCCATCTCTGTATGTGACTGATCTGTCTTTGTCAGTCATTGTTCTTGGATTGACTTTCTTAGCTGTGTTGATTCTTATTTCGAGATTCAAGAGAAAAAGTTGTAGCGGGTAGTTTGATTATCAAGATTATAGTATTACCTTGGTATGACAATGGTCTTGAAAGATTAATATGGATGGAATCACAGGTTATTCTAGGGCATGCAGGACTAAAGAATCAAACATCAAGTATGATGTCTTTACAGAGAATCGTGGAGGAGGATTATTCACATTTGGGAGGACAAGGATGAGCAGCCAGACGGACGGATTTATGACCCAGTAATTGGACTGCTTAAAGAACTCTTTAGGGCGAAAGGGAACTGTACCTTGGAAAGGACTGACAGATTGATTAGTAATGATATTAAGAAAGACTTAGACAATGTGGCACTTCTTGCCCTTGGCGCAGAGAAATTGTTCCCTGATTTGATGGGGTGTCTTGATATCAAAGGACTGTTATTTTCAGAAGAAAGTAGATTGATAGTAGTGAAAATAGAGATGGGTGTTTTAACTCTCAAAGATTTATACCAAGTAAAGATGTTTGCTGAAGTATTTCAAGCGTACTACGCTTTTCTTATTTCTCCTGAAGGATTTCAGGGTGAACAAAGAAGAGTGATCGTCGAAATCCCTGAATTACTCAACTTTTGTACTCAGGATTATGAACGTCAAATCATAGTAATGTATTGGCGAAAAAACACTCTTGAGATAGATGAGGAACTATGTAAAGAAGACCCGTTTGTAACTTGAGTTCGTATCTAGTTGAAACAATATAAGAAATCGAAATGAGAACAATAGGATTGTGGCAACGGGTAGTGTTACTGTGATGGTAAGATTGAACTCAAACTTTGTATTAATTATCAATTGATGTTTAATCCATCTTTACTCATTCCGTTCATATGCCTAGGAGCGTTAGTTGCCTCTCTGGTTACTGGGTTATTCCTCAGGTATGTATATGGACACACAAAATCGCGTATGGTTTCTCAAGCGATACTAATCATTCTGGGTGCGTTCGGAGTCTTCCTTATTATCTTTGGTTGGTCGTGGATACTGCTTCAACTTCCAAGAGTAGAATATTTTTGGAGCGCCTTGGGAGCCTCGATTATTGCTTCACTGATTTTTGGGATATTTGTGACATCCGGACTGAATAAGGATGAGAAAAAGAAGAGAGAGTGGTAGCGGCTTAATCTGCAATATTTACTCGCTTTAAGATGATTGAGAATGAAAAGCCTACTCGAAACATAAGTTTGAACAGATTAATCTTCTATAAAATCCACGATGCAATCCTCCGAATCGATGCTTATTCCGATTGTCCTACTTGCTTTAGTCCTAACCTTACTAACCCTTGGAGTTCCATTGGCGACCTACAAAGGTCGATGGACTCAATGGTCATTGCGAGCCAGAATAGGCCTCTTGTTAATCTTGGCTATCTCCACTGGAGTAACTATCTCTTTCCTGATGATGACGGATTTTGTTGTGTATTTTATCGCAAATGACATCGCTGTGATTTTCGCTATTCTCATCATCATCTATGGGGTCTGTTCCAGCTCGTCATTCAGACAGTTTCTCAAAGAGAAAAGAAGTGGTAGCGGGTAGTGATGGATAGAGGTTGTCGAAACATCACTATCTGATTTGTTTTTCAGAAAAAGTCAAAGAAGAAATGAGCTTGGAGAGAGATGGTTCCTCAATTTTCGAGGAACCACATCGGATTCCTAATCAATTCACTTTCTCAACCTGATGACTACGCCAATAATCACTACCACTGCAATTCCTCCTCCAACAACAAGGAGGATTGTCATGGTTGTTGGTAGCAGTCCAGAATATGGTTGAACAACTATGTTGTCGAGTGCTATTCCGGCTTCAGCAGTGAATGTGAACAGGTCGCTTGTTGTGTGATCCGAATTCTCAGCCGTGATTTCCAAAGTGCCGTTAAAATACACCGCAAAATTCCCATTTGGATCTCGAGTAATATCGATATGATACCATCCAGAAACCTCTTCCAAATCATAAAATCCCAATGAAACTAAATACGGACTCACTGAGGGTCTACGATACAGGAGGAATCCAGTGCTCCAACGATCATACAGACCCGTAACTGGGATGATACCATACTCGAATGGATATGAAGAAAAATTCGTAGGATCCAATACTGGACTTCCAGATACAAATGCAATATAGCAACGTTCCATTGGAGTGTCTACACAATGGACATCAAAAGCCCATGAGCCATAAGCCACGTTACTTGTCCGATATGCTTCATTCCAGTACGGACCATAAGCACGCATTGTTTTGTCATCAGCCGTGATGTTCCCAGGGATCTTCGTCCATGGAGGGTAAGCCGGGCTGAATCCTTGGACATCCCATCCATCGATGTTTCCATCATTAAAGTCATCCGACCATGCCTCCTCCTGACTGATTACGAAATCAACCTGCTTAGCAGAAGACATGGTTGGAAGCACTAAACATAGAACGAGTGCTAGTGTGAGCAAACTCACCTTCTTCTTAATCACATTCTCTCCTCCACTTAACCATAGGACACACAATAAAATTGAGCCACACTATAAGATTGAGTCATTAATTAATGAGATTGATAGTGGAATAATGTACAAAATAAGAAAAGGAGAGGGTGATTCCGGTATCGGGTAATCCCATTTGAAAATGAAGAAAATTGTCTGTTTTTAAGTGGTAGAGGGTAGTGTTACTGGAATGATAAGATTAAATTAAGACCAAAGAATGTATCATGTTCGAAAATGCAACTCTTTGACCCAAGCTTTCCAATCCTTGCGATACTCATTGGATCGGTGGTGGCAAGCTTACTCCTTGCACCACCATTATATCGTTATAAAGGTAAGATTTCGGAGTCGTCAATCCTACTAAGATTGGCATTGTTGATTCTATTGGCCTTTGGAGCAGGATCCACTGTGTTTGTCCTTCTTGTTGATCCTATCTACATCGGTTTTGCATTCCTTTTTGTCCTACCATTCGCTGTCTGCTTTATGCTTAGGAAATGATGAAAGAAAGATGGTAGCGGGTAGTGTTACTGGAATGATAAGACTAAACTCAGTCTTCAGTATTCTTTATTGACAAATGTATTATGTCGAACTTTATGATATGACTTGGCCATTGACATTTATGTTAATTTACGTGGGAGCAATAGCAACCTCGATCATTGTAGGATTCTATCTCAGATACATATATAGAAACTCAGAGTTACGTGTGTTTTCTCAGGCGATAGTGGTCATCCTAGGTGCGTTTGGAGTCTTCTTTGTTATCTTTAGTTGGTCGTTACTATTTTTTGACCTGGGCGTACCTCTAGGAGTTTTGTTGCCTACCTATGGATTCGCGGTTATTTATTCTCTAATCTTTGGACTACTTGTAACCTCACGGATGAACAAGACCGAATAGAAAAAGTGGTAGCGGGTGGAAGATTTGAACTTCCGATCTCGGGGTTTCTCCGAGCTACGAGGCTCATATGAGCCCCGCGGGATAGGCTTCACCCACGTGCGGACAAATCCGCACAGGACTGGCTTCCCCAACCCGCTTTTACTTAAACTTTTGTTTGAACAATCGCAGGAGTCAAGGCCTTAGGCCCCAACCCGCTATGCTTGGAATGGGGTTTGGCTGCGGGAGTTTTAAAGTTATTCGTAGGACTTTAGCAGGAGCTAGCGTTTTTGGAATCAACTAGAGGACGAGTTGACTGTTTTCGCATCTGATGAAGCACCATGAGAGCCACAATCGCCAGGATAGATGGGATAGGGAGAAGCAGAATGTAGTCTATCCGGTACGCAACGAAAATTACGCCACCAATCAAAAAGAAGGTGAATTCATACTGAGCATAAAGAACCAAAGCAGCGACCACCCATACAACTAGGGACCGGTGGCTAGTTCTGGACGAGTAGAGGATAATGGCCGACTGAACAATACCACATGAAATCCAGAAAACCACTAGAATAAGGAGGGTAGGATTTGGATGGGCAAAAATCGTGAAAGGGTTGGGTCCTGACCCGTAGAACCAGATTCGCTGGTTCAACAGACTGTAACGGCCCCAGACGAAGTACAACCAAGTTTCATATTCCTCGAACATGAACGAGAAGCTCACTACAGCAAATGGAGTGACAATTGTAGACACCAGTACAGCCAGCGCCGCGACCGGATATCGTTTCTGCAATGACAGACCTCCCCACGGAATATAGAGTCGGAAGTAGTGAAAAACATGTGGATTCCTTCGTCGTCACCCATGTTTAGAAGACTTGAGAGTCTAGAGATACGGTCCGGGGTGTCAAGACCTCTGTTTGTTGAATACTTTGGTGAGATAATAAAGAAATGGTTTGACTAAGCCCCCAACCCGCTATGCTTGAGCTGGACATCGCAGCGTGAGTTTTAAAGTAATTCGTAGGATTTGACTATTTCACCTTCTTCGCAAACTCTTTTCCGAAATTGAAGGCTTGGTCCAGTTCTGCATCATCTGGCACCCATTTCACCGTGAAGGGTTCCATAACTATGTCCATCTTTCCCTTCTCCATAGACTCCTGAATCTTATTCGTTGCTCCTCCGCCCCACCCATAGGACCCGAAGGCAGCGCATTTCTTTCCAGCAGGTTTCAAGACTTCTAGATCAGAAAGAACAGAGGCAACAGTTGGGAGAATGTCATTATGTAGAGTAGCACTTCCTACAAGGATTCCCTTAGCCTCCAACAGGTCCGCCATGATGTCACTGCGGTCGCTGTGAGGGATGAGTTTTAGTATAGGTTCCAAG
>JAEOUL010000199.1 GCA_016839345.1 Candidatus Thorarchaeota archaeon
ACTCATTTTATCTCACCTTTGAGTTCGGAGTATTCTTGACTGGTCACTTATTTTGGCAATTGTGGTCACAATGTGACCACATTCAGAGAATCAGGCTGTTTCTAGGAGTAATTATTGGTTCGTTTGATTCCTTTCTGAAATCGAATCATAGGCAGTGATGTCATCCTCTTTTTCCCATCTACGTAGACGAGGCCAAATAACTGCCCAGATGATCGCTAACAAGAGCAGAATATTAGGGGGGTCCAAATATGAGATGAACAATGAAGTTGGAGCATTTCCAAGGGCATGCACAAACATGACGAAGAAAAGGTTCTCAGTCCTCAAATAGAGTATACCATAGATAATGCCGTTCAAGAAAACACTGAACAATAAATCAGTGAGGACTGTCACTGTCCATCCTTGATTCAAAACTTTCCACGGGACATGAAGCAGAGTGAAAAGAGTTTGAGATACAATCAAGGCTAGCGATATCTGTAGTGCTCTGTTTGTTGTTCTGTCTTCCATCTTTTTCCAGAACTGAACCAGAAGGAATCCCCTATAGCCAACCTCCTCATATAAGGCAGTACCAAATAGCATTCCTATGAGTAATCCAATCAATGTGAGACTGTCTGTACTCCATCTTGGGTCAAGTTCTATGCTTCCTACAGACATGTAGCTGACGATCACTTCAATTATCTGAATAAGAAGCCAACTGGTTAAACCCACAACAAATGCTAGTGGAAGTTTTCGGGAGATAAGTCCAAAATCCCTCCATTGGAATTTCCTCATAACGACGAGAACTCCATATACTGCGATCAACATCAAGAATGCATTCAGAATCAGTGTGCGATGAAGCAACCCCCAACTAAGTTCCTCTATGGAACTAACTAGACCTATTTGATAGGCTAGTAAATAAAATAAGACTAGAACAAGGCTAACAATAAAGAATAGAGCCATTGTTCTGTAGTCTGATTCTTTTAGCACGAACATTTCTCGACTTCGACTCCTCACTCCTATCTGTTGTACCAAATAACAACTGTACGAGCAATCTTGTCACCGTATCTTTGAAAAAGCGGAGACTTTCTTGCAATCCAAATTCCAATGACGTACACTAAAATACCATCAATTAACCTACCTAAGTTTCTTTTTATGGACTGCTGCATAGTTATCCTAGTGCCTTGCTCACTGATGACACGAGTGCTAGTGATGAGTTTTCCAAGGGTGAATCCAAGTAGTCCTTCCATACCTATGAAATAGGCAAAGATTGCAATCAAAAATATGCCACAGATAGGATCAAAGATAATCCACAGGTGATCGCCTGGCATCATGAGCCAGACACCTTTCACCATATAGGTTACCAATATGAAAACTGTGGCCAGAATCGCGAAGTCTATCATCTGGGCAAAAGCTCTTCTTGATATTGAAGCCAATTTATTTTCATAGGTGTTCCAGTTTTGTACTGTTGTTTCACCAACTTCTTGTTTTACTTCAAAATTTGTCAATTTTCTTCAACTCCTGTTGTTAATTTTAATTCATACTCAATCATCATTCTTCACCAAAATTTCCATACATCGGAGGTGCGATTATTCTAAACAGTTGGGAGTCTGGTTTACTACTGAGTAAATATCGCGCAGTCCATATGCATCCATCCAATACAACTTCCAGATTGAATCCGGCTTCTTCCAAACGAATCATGTATTCTATGTAAGAGATGCATTCGATCAGTTGAAATCTTGATATGCTAACGTTGCTGACTCTGTCGTTAGTTGACTCAGACGGTGCTGAGTCCGATGTACGACCGACGCCCATAAAGATATCAATCTCAAGGGCGATTTCCTCCCATTTGTCAGGCTCCTTCGTTAGATAGATTCTAACAGGTCCATCATCATGTAATAAGATGGTCCGACCCGTTTCGGAGTAAAAAGGATCGAGTTGAGAGGTAGAGCATAAAAGCTCATACCCCTCAACCAAATCACAGAGTTTCATCCTACTTACCTCGGCCCCATTTCTCGAAGACTAGTATTCCAGCGAAAACTACTATGATGCCAGCCGCAAGAACAAGGGCAAGGTCAATCCATATCGAGAGAGTTGTGACTACTGCACCCCTTAGAAATAGGGTAGTCAATGCATCGGTCACATATGTGCTTGGCATAATCGAGGCAATTGTATCAGCTATTCCACCAAGAGGCATGAATGTTCCAAGAAACATCTGCGGCATAGCGACCATGAATGCTAGACCTGTAGCTCCATCCGCTGAATTTGAGAAGGTTGCTGCAATAAGCCCTAAGCCTACACAAGATAGGGAGAATACTGCTAGTACCAGCAATGCAAAACCAATCCCGATTAATCCTGTGGCAGGTCTATAACCAATCAAGTATGATGTCAGAAAAATCATAACAACTTGAATGATTGCGACTATCATGTAGGAAAGTGTTTGACTAAGCATGTAATCGGAGGATGTTAAAGGAGTAGTTGACATTCTTCTAAGAATCCCCTCACTTCTTTCCACGGTCATCGACTGTGCTACGATTACAGTGATGAAGATTGCAGAGAATGCAAACATACCTGGTACCATAAATTCCCATTGTGAGAATGAACTTGCAGATATGAGCTGGGGACTTGTTAGTTGAACCGGTACATCTAGTGTTATCTGTGCATCTCCGAAGAGTGTTCTAAGAAAGACCTGTTGGACGATTGGTGGAACTGCAGCAGTAGCTACCAACGATCCACTATCAAGGTAGAGTCCGATGGATGTGTTTGTCCAACTGCTTCCATCAAGGGGGGATATCCAATAGGATTGACAACTGTCACCAAAACCTGTTGGAATCACAATTAATGCGTCTATGTTCCCTTGGAGGAGTTCAGCTTGTCCGGTTTCGTTATCAGCATATTCTACTATGATGATACCTTCAGTTTCAGTGAGATTCGTTAAGAATCCACTAGCCCATTCTGGATGGTCTGATGAGTAATCTGTGTTGACTACTCCAATATCAAAGCTCTGTGGAGTGGATTCACCAATGCCTCCGAATGCGAATCCAAACACGGTTGTAAGAACAACAGGGAACAATACCAAAAGGAACAGTGTGCCTGGGTCTCTGATGAACTTCCTCATGTTCTTCTTTACCAAGGTCAAAACACGGCGTGAATCCATCTAGACCGCCTCCCTCAGTTTCTTGCCAGTTCTCATGACAAAGACCTCTTCTAGGTCTTTGACCTGGTATTTGTCTATCAGATCTTGGGGCGGTCCAACTTCAATCAGTCTGCCTTCATCGATTATGCCCACTCTGTCGGAGAGTTCTTGCGCTTCTTCCATGTAATGTGTTGTAAGGACAATTGTCTTGTTTTGGCTTCTCAGGTCTTTGATGAAGTCCCATACAGACCTTCGAGACACGGGGTCCATTGCAACAGTGGGCTCATCAAGCAAAGCGACAGATGGATTATGAATGAGTGCCATGATTGTGCTGATACGCCGTACCATCCCGCCACTATAATGACTAGCGCGTCGGTCGATATCATCATGAATACCAACCCTTTGAGCAAAAAGCTCAATTCGTTCATCAAGTAGTTCCTGTGGAACTGAATGAAGTTGTCCGAATAGCTCTATGTTTTCTCGACCAGTGAGATATGGAAAGTATGCTGGTTGCTGTGGACAGAGGCCAATCACCTTTCGAACCTCACTGGCGTTCTCAACAACATCGAGCCCCGCCACCATGGCGTAGCCTTCAGTAGGATCCAGTATAGTCGAAAGCATATTGACTGTTGTTGTCTTTCCAGCTCCATTTGGTCCGAGAAGACCAAAAATCTCCCCATACTTAATGTCAAGATCAATTCCATCAACTGCTGTGAG
>JAEOUL010000072.1 GCA_016839345.1 Candidatus Thorarchaeota archaeon
AGACTGACTCAAAAGAGCTTGAGCAAAAGAAATCTCAGCTTGAACGAGAGATAGCATCTCTTAATGAGGATCGTTTCAGAAAAACAAGTCTTGTAGCCCAGCTCCAGAAAGATATTGACAACATCAAGATCAGACTATCTGAAACCTCTAAACGTATTCCTGAGTCTGTGAGGAACCTGAGTGATGCAATTATAGAGCACGGTTTAGAATCTGTCAAGGGACCTCTCATCAGTCTATTCAATGCAGATGATGAGATATCGGCTGCTGTAGAAGGAGTACTCTCTGGGAACCTTCCACTGGCATTTGTCACCGCAGATCAGTCAGATTTCCAGCTATTAATCAAACTACGAAACAAGGAAGAAGCCCCATCTCCGATAATCCTCTTGAAGGAAGATGTAGAACGAGATAAACCAGAATTACCTCAGGGAAGTGGTGTTGATGACTGGCTATGGGAGAAACTTGCGACTGATGCTGAGGTTCAATCACTCTTGGGCAAAGTGTTTGGCAATTTTGTATTAGTAAAGAACTCTCAAACAGCATCTCGACTTTCTACAAAGTACAATCTTAGAGTTGTCACACTTGATGGATTTGTAACAATACCAAATGATACACAGATTGTCAGTCATCCTAAGAGTGAACCATCAGGATTGGTTTCTACTGCGCCTCTTCAAACACGATTAGCGAAGATGGAAAAGGACCTCACGGTAGAACGCAGGCAAGTCACAGAAATAATGACAAGATTAGAGGTGCTGTCAAATGAGAGAGAAGAAACGTTGGAACTCATCAGCCAGATGACTCGATGGGGGTCAACATGGGAACGTCGACGTAAGCTTAACGAAAGCATCCCAGAATTAGAGGAACGTATAGTATCTATAGATGATGAGTTGAAGGCTCTGCAACAGGACTATGGAAATTCAGAGAGAAATCTAAGGAAACTTGACAGTACACAACCTCCTGAACGGAGCAGGTTAGTTGGACAGGATTCAGCGATTAGGACAAAACATCGACGACTTCAGAGTGATTTGACGAAAGTGGATAATAAGGCGCATGCCTCTGAGAGAGATGAGGAGCTGAAACGACAGGAGCTTAAGAGAATTAGAGAGAGCATTGAAGTCCTATCTCACAGTCTTACAGACTTACGTGCAGAGATCAAGCAGTCAAAAGATGCTGCATCGTCCATTCTTGAAAAGATGGAACTCATGCGTACGAGTAGAGAGGAAACAAAGAAGTGGCAGGCAGAAATCAGAGAGGAACTAGCAGAAGTTAGAAACACAACTCGGACTTTGAGCGAACAGCTTATCGAATTGAATCTCCTTATTAAGAACCGCAAGCTTGAGGTTCTTCAATCAAAGAGACAGTTGACAAACTTAGAATACGATTTAGAATTGATTGAACAGGAACTTCAAGGAAGAAGCAAACCTGAGAGCATACGAGCTATTGATCTTGTCAGAAGTGATCTAGTAAAGCTCAAGCACATCCTCGATGATTATCAGGATGTGTCAGAAACTGTAGCACATACTGAGCATCAATTGAAAGGTAGGCTCGGAGAACTTGTAGAACGTGTGGCTGAGTTGGGTGAAGAACTCGAAGAAGCTGAATCTGCAGTACGAAACATCAGAGAACAGTATCATAATGGAATGAATGAAACTCTTCGAAACGTGGAGAAGGGCGTGAATGAGGTTCTGGGACGAGTCCAATTCCCAGGAAGTGTAAGATTTGAGCTAGCACTTCGAGATGGAAGATATGGAGTGGAATTCAAATCAAGAATTAAGACAGAAGGCTTTGGGGATATCAGTGCCGGATCAGGTGGAGAGCGATCGTTAATAGCAATTGGTCTGATACTTGCATTGCAGAGGTTCAATCCAGCCCCTGTATATGTCATGGATGAAGTAGATACATTTCTGGATGCCACCAACACAGAACTTGTTAGTCGTCTATTTCACGATGCTTCAAGACGTAGCCAATTCATCCTACTCACTCCAGCGAAGAGTACTCACTTGTTAAAACACGCCGACAAAATCTTGGGTGTCGTTTCACCAAATGGTGTAGAACCCTCAATAATCATCGAGAGTCCCAAATTCAAGGCGCAATAGGAGGTGAATCGACATGAGTAAACATGAGAGTCTTACTGAAAGCGTCTTCAACATGGTCCAAGCTGTTCGTGCCGGAGAGATTGACCCACTTGAGCTAAGATTGACTAAGGCTTACAAAGACCTTCAAGAACTGGTAGCGAAGATTGACAAGCGGATTGACATTGATGAAATGTTGAATGAGATTCTCAGTTCGAAGGTCAATCGCGTACAAGAGCTTGCTAGAATTTTGGGAGCCCCTGAAGTATATGTAAACAGGCTCAAAGACCTGTCAATGAGGGACCTTGCTAAGCTCGTGGTTGAAAGGCAACCCGTTGTTATAGGACATCTTGAACAGGATTCACTTAATGATTCACTCATCCGCATTGTATCTTTAATTGATGCAATGTCACGAGAACCTCCTGAAGATTCGGTGCCGAGGATAACTTCACTCCCTAATGGATATGCTCTAGATACTGAAGACTCGGTCTTTTTAGAGGACCTTGAGAGATTCCTTGCTAAAATTTCTGAAAGGAAAAGGACCAAGTTTGTAGATCTTGTAATGGATGACGAGTTTGAGCTATTTCTGAAACATTTCCTCTATGTGATTATCCTCGTGTCCAAGGGCAGGCTACATTATGATCCTGAAACACAAGAGGTCTGGAAACCAACTATATCTGAGATTGATACCACTTAAAAAAAAGAGAGAGGTGCCTGATTTCTTAACTGGGCACCTCTATGACTAGTTCTTGTGAAATTTCTGACTCTGCATCATTGGCTTTTGGTATGCCAGCGTGGAGATTCAATTTGGCTACTACGAGGAAGCCAAGCAATGAAACGAGTGTAAGTGCGAGAGCAGCACCAATCATTGGAGGACCAGTTGATGCAACTGTTTCAGCCCAGACGCCTCCTATCCCCATTCCTATTACTTGCACTGCTGTGAAGGCTACATTGAGGAGTGCGAATACTCGACCACGTAGCTCATCTTCTACAAGCTCCTGCATGAGGACAGTTAATGGAATGTTAAGGATGACATCGACAGCACCAATCATTACCCAGGACAACATGACTGTGACAAGATCAAATGCAAGGACAAGAGCAAAGACTGCAACTCCTGCTAGGAGTCCTGCTGCAGCTATTAGATAGAGAGGTCTATCAAGCTCTTTCTTTCGACCGAAGTATATCGCTGTGGCTGCGCCAGATGCAGCTCCAGCACTCAAGATTAGACCAATCTGTGCTGAACCCAGGGCAAGCTCTCCTTCAAGATAAGGCATGAAAAGTGCATTTAGGATACCAGATGAAATAGCTAGTAGCATTGCAAATACAAAGAGGAATGAGAGAATCGAATTGCCAATGACATAATACGCACCCTTTTTGATCTGTGCCATCAGTGACTCTTTCTCATCAGCATCACGCTTGGGAATGAGATTTGTATCAATGCGTTGAAGGGCTATTGCAGAGAAAATGAAGGCAGCAGAGTTGATTGCAAATGCTAGGAAATAGTCAGGAGCAAGGAGTGCAACAAGTATTCCGCCAATAGGAGGGACAACTAATTGAACAACCTGAAAAGTCATCTGAGACAGAGAGTTGGCTGCGACTAATTCATCTCCTTCGACGAGATTGGGTATTGAAGCACTCCTTGCGGGAAAGAACCATGCATTAGCGGTTGCATAGAGAAATGTGAGAATATAGACCCAGTAGATAGTGGGCAGATATGGTGGAAAATATAGTGTTAAGGGGATGAGGAGAATTGCGATTGCACGGACAACATCTGACGCAACCATGATCTTCTTACGATTCCATCGATCAATGTAGACACCAATTGGACCTGCAAATGCAACAACAGGCAATGTTTGGGCAATAGCAAGAATTGCCATCGCCATAGCAGAGCCCGTCAAATCAAAAGCATAGAACATCAACGCTAGTGAAGCAATGGCTGTTCCAATGTTTGATACCAGCTGACCAGACCATAGAAATTCAAAATCGCGATGAGCAAGGACTACTTTGAATCCTG
>JAEOUL010000200.1 GCA_016839345.1 Candidatus Thorarchaeota archaeon
ATTTGATTACTCCTTCTCACATTCAGATTGATGGCTTACAAGAAACATCTAAGGGCAAACAGAAAGTTGGTACAACAAAACGAGGAATAGGTCCTTGTTATTCTGATAAAGCATCAAGGTTGGGAGTCAGATTCTGTGATTTCTATCATTCTGAAAAGAATCCACACTGGAAACTTCTAGAAAACTCACACAAAACTCACATAGAGAAGATCTACGAAACTGTCCTTGATCGCTCATCGCTTGATGAATTTCACTTGATGGTTCAGAAATTATTTTCATATGTTGGAGACTGTGGAGCATATCTTGAAACCGAAATGAAATCGGGAAAAAGAGTTCTCTTTGAGGGTGCACAAGGAACTCTCCTTGATATCGACCATGGGACCTATCCATTCGTTACAAGTTCCAATTGTGTTTCAGCCAATGCTGCTACTGGTACCGGAATCGCATTTTCGATGTTAGAAGCAGTTTTGGGTATTTGTAAGGCATATGTTACGAGAGTGGGTACAGGTCCATTTCCAACTGAGCTCAAGGATAATGTTGGACAATACATGCGCGACCGCGGGAAAGAATACGGTACTGTCACAGGTCGACCTCGAAGGTGTGGATGGCTCGACATGGTTGCACTGAAATATGCAGTGCGACTCAATGGCTGTAATTATCTTGCTCTAACGAAAGTTGATGTTCTGACAGGTCTTGATTTATTGAAAATCTGCATTGCTTATGATATAGATGGAGTTGAAACCACAACCGTGCCAGCTAATGCACAACAATACTCTGAGGTAAGCCCTGTATACGAAGAGATTGAAGGTTGGTCACAGATTGATAATTTATCCTCGTTCAAAGATCTTCCTGAGCAATTGAAGAAGTATATTTCATTGATTGAACAAGAAACAAGTTCAAAAATTGCTATCATATCAGTTGGACCTGAACGGTCTCAGACAATTGTCCTTCCGGGATTCTTGTCCTGACTTATACATGTCTTCGTTCAATCATCACAATTGAAAGAACAATCAGAGCAACAATCACAATCATCAATGGTGGTACATAGTTTAGAAAAATACCAAAGTAGCGAATAATTGTAGATGGGTCTAATGCAATGATTGTAAGATGTCCCCAAACAAGAAGCCATCCATACACAGCAAAAATTGGATACAGAACAGGTGCTCCAGTTATAACGAGAATCAAAATTATGACAGCTAAACGACTCTTTGTAGGATCAAATAATGGCACAGTAATCGTTTCTTGATCACTAATCTGAAAATAGAATAATGGCAGGAATGTTGGAAATCGAATTTTAATAAGTTCTAATACTTGAACTCCAAGTTGAATTGATAGGAGTATGAATGTGTGAACAAGCATATAGCCTAGAAGCAATGAATTGAGAATAGGAAGTGGAGGAAGACTAGACTGAGTGTAAAACTGCATACTCTCGATAATTCCGACGAGTACCGAGAAGTTGACAAGGAAAAGAATGATATGTCCTAGAATTCTTTTCACATATTCTAGTTTCGTAACCATCCATAACCATACTAGTAGTCATCTCAGACTCCAAGTTTGAATGGCTTTGGTGGTTGTGTTCCTGGCATTGAATCGAGTGGGCCAAATTCCTGCTGTTTCAGAATCGCCCTTGTTGCAAGGTCTGTAAACAGGGGATTGATATTTTCACCTGTTTTTGCTGATGTTTCATAATGCAGGACACCTAACCACTGTGTCACCATATTAGCCGCTTCTGGTGGTACTAATCGATCCTCACGGTCTATCTTGTTAGCCACCACTGCTACAACGGCATTTGGACACACAGTGATAAACTTGGTGTACCATTCACCAATATCCAAGAACGTTTGTGGGCGTGTTACATCGTAGACGATTATTGCCATCGACGCACCCGCCATGTATCTACGTCTCAACTCATTATATGTTGGTTGGCCAGCTAAATCCCACAGCACAACTCGAGCTTTCACAGTGCTTCCACTAGGTAATACGACATCTAGAGTCTTCAACGCAAAGGTTGTTCCAATCGTAGCAATGTATCGTTCACTGAAACTATCTTCCGTATAGCGTTTAATACAGCTGGTCTTACCTACAGCCCCATCTCCAAGGGCTACAAGTTTGAACATATGCGAAATCTCAGCTGTAGACATGCTAAACCATCCTAAGTATCACTGCCAAGTATGTCTGCCGAAGTTCAGAATATAAAATATCTGAGTATATCATACGTATTATTAGATACTAAATGGTCAGAATGAGTCTGGACAAATAACCCTTATACCGTACATTTTCTATATTCGGATGAATTTCTGGATGTGGTGAAGGCTCATGGCAGAGCAATTTCTTAACAAGTTGAGCAAAATCGAAGAGAGTATTAATCAACTGGGAGAAACCCTGAAACGAATGATTACAATACTTGGCACCGTGACTGAGATAAAATCTGAGGTGCGTGGTGTAAAAGATGAGATTTTAACAGCTCTCGGAAATCTCCCCCAACCAGCGCCTGAAGCTGATAATCAGGAAGCACTTGCTTCAATGGTTGTTCAAGAAGTAGGTGCAATTCGTGTCTTCGTCCAAGAATCGATGGAGAAGCTTAACAAGGAGATAATTAAGATTATTGAGAGTATACCCGCTTCAGCACCCGCACCTACTCCAACTCCTGCATCAAAACCTAAACCTGCAGCTGACGTTGCTCCACCTCCAACTCCAGCTCCTACACCCGAGCCTCAAGCTGCACCAGCTCCTGCACCAGCTCCTGCACCAGCTCCTGAACCAGCTCCTGAACCTACTCCTGAACCTACTCCTGAACCAGCTCCTGAACTAACAGCAGCTCCCTCTTCAATTCCTGCTGATAGGGCTATGCAGATAGCAGGCCATCTGAACTCTATTATCAGATCCCTAAAGATGGGCTGTAAAGCAGGTTCTGTATTAGACACAATAGTAGAAGTTAGAGCTGAGATTGAGAAGATTGTACCAAGCGATCCGATTATGGTTCACATAGACCGGTGGGCAGGATTGGTCAGTGGTTATCAGAAGCGAAAAGAACTCCAAGCTCGAGATATTCTGAAATTAAAGAAAGAGATCAAAGCAGAGATTCCAAAATACCAACCTGCTTAATCATCTGTTACAGGTGCTCCATCAGCCAAGAGTTTCCAAGTAGCTAAAACCCTAATGATATCCGTGGCTGTTATAAGACCAATGATATCATTTCCTTCAATAACAGGAATCCTTCTTTTCCCAGTCTGATTCATTAGCCCAACTACTTGACCAAGATCGGCATCTGGCCCAATGGTCACAACTGGAGTTGTCATGATGTCTTCTACGGTAAGTGTTTGATACGACTCTTCAGAGTGAAGGTGAGCTCCAATCACTTCACGGCGTGTTACTATACCTACAAGAACATCCGATTTTGTAACAATTAAACTTCCAATATCTTCTGCTGCCATTAGCTTTGCAGCATCCTTGACAAGAGTATCAGTATCTGCGGTTATAATCATCGGAGTCATGAAGTCACGCACTCTCAAACCTATGTCACCTCATCACAGCAATCATCTAAGTGGATCCTTCACCTCAGTAAGTGCCTTAGTTAGTACAACTTCAGCTGTTCTAGAAAATACGTTGACAACCTCATTACCTGTCTTTGCCGAGGTTTCGAAATAGTCTGCTTGAAACCAATCTCGTAGCATTCTTCCTGGTTCACTAGGAACCATTCGTTCAGCTTCGAGATCCACTTTGTTCGCACTGATTAGAACAGGTGATTCTGGACATACTTCTTTGAATGACTCAAACCAGTTGTTCATCGCCATGAATGTTTCAGGTCGTGTCACGTCATAGACTATGATTGCTGCGGACGCTCCTTTCATGAACTGACGTCTCAACTCTCGATATGTTGACTGGCCGCCCATATCCCATATATTTAGACGAACTTTCCGAACCTCGCCTTCTGAATCTTTCACATCAACATCTTTTGTAGCGAATGTTGTGCCTATTGTTTGTTTATACTCTTCATCAAAGGCGTTCTCAGTATATCTCCGCAAAAGTGAGGATTTGCCCACAGCTGCTTCCCCTAACAAGACTATGCGAAACTTGAAACCTTCGAATCCATTAGACACATCCGCGTCTTGTATGGTTTCTGAAGTATTGCTTCTCTCAGTCAAATGGGAGCACCTCAGGTGGTCGTAGTTGGAACCTACCCTGATTTCTCATGGACTTTGTCTTATATCTTTTCTGCGTTTTTTATTCTACCAGCTCTTCGTTCTTGGAAGGAATATCTAAAAAGCGACTACTGGATACCCAATACCAAAGTTTGATAGAACCTGTGGTGATAGCTCTCCGAAGAAACCTATCTCCTTGTTATTGACCAAAATGTGCGCAGACCTGCCATCTATGAAAGTTGGATTCTTTCTTGACACAAACTTGAACATGGAATCTAGACCCAGGTTTCTTAGTAGGAATCCGATTTCAGTCATTGTTGTCGTGATGTTCACTCTTACATCACTCATTATGCCGCCCACAGAGGGGATTTGATTGGTGCGTGTTTCCATCTCCTCTTGTGGAATCACAATATCTCCAACCTCGAATATTTTTTGAGGGTAGTCAGCATGCTGATTCTGAGATGCAAAATCAAGAAGGACAGGTAGGAGAGAATTTCTCAAGACTGAATAGTTTCGACTCTTCGGATTACCTGTTCTTACAATTGGCTCATCTCGAATCATCTTGTCATTCAAAATCTCTGGTGATGTCATAATATAATTCATGACTTCGTGATAGCCCATCCCCACCATGAGATCTCGAACCTTATTCTTTAGTCTAGTAGTGGGTGTGAGAATTCCAGATGTCATTGTCTGGGGCATTGCAGGGTCAAGCCTATCAAAACCATATCCTATTGCGATGTCTTCAATGACATCTACCGTGTGAAGAATGTCCATTCGATACTTGGGAATCTGAATCTGAATTGCTTTTGCCGTTGCTTTCGCACCATATCCCATTCGTTCCAAGGCTTTAACAATCTCAGTCCCGGTGAGAGTAAGTCCCACCAATGTATTAATCTCCTCAATTGGAATCGACTTCTTGTTAGGTGTGAAATTAGGAGTTTCATCTATTGAACCATCAGGATACACAACTGTCAATGACTCAATGTTTCCTTCCCTTTCTGCGAGAGAGGCAGTGATTATATTCAATGCTTGATGCACAGTAAGTAGGTGTGTTCCAGTTACCTCAACAAAGAGATTTCGTGTTTCTGTTGTCATCCGTCCTAGGTCGTTACTATTGATGATTGGTGGTAAGCTAAGGACCTCGCTATTAGAGTCATACAATAACGGCCATTTTTTATTAGATTTGATTATGTGGCCAAACTCAATTCCTTTCTCATGGTCTTTCATGATCGTTGGACCGTTCATCTCAAAGTCATAACCTAGAGGTTTGAACTTGATTGATTCAGGAGTTTCAGGTCCATAGATGATAGGAAACTCAATATCATCAAAGACATACAGTCCAATACTTGCCTTGCTCCGGTTCCTCCCATGAGTTGAAGTAAGAGCTTCCTGAAGATGCATGTATTCCTTTATCAGCTCATCATCTGCTCTTACACCCTTGACGATTGAGCCACAGATAAATGGTCTAATTTTGCTCAATCCTGGTTTGACAATAATCTGTTTTCCAGATTTCCTAACAGGGTATTTCTTCAATCCAGATTCGAGATGGATGAATGACCTCACTGCACGCGCAATTCCTTCCGTTGAGAGCATATCTTGACGATCTGGATTTACTTCTATCTCTATGATATTCCCTTCAATCTTCTCAACTTCGGCTTTTATCAGAAATAGAGTCTGCTCTAGTTTCTCCAGAGTAAGTTTCTTGCCAATCAACGAGAGAAGATCATTGATTCTACATTCCACTATCATTTTCTTCACCTCACAAAGTGGCTTCTTCGAAGCCAATTCAAATCCCTAGAGAAGAGATCTCTGATGTCATTAATCCCCATAGCTGCCATGTATAATCTACCCGACCCAATCCCCCAAGCCAAGACAGTGTCTTTAATTCCCAATGGGTGAGTGACTTCTGGCCTGAAGATTCCTGAACCTCCTAATTCTATCCAACCTAATTTCTCATGTTTTCCAAACGTTTCAACACTTGGCTCTGTGAACGGGAATTGCCCGGGTTTGAATTTGAGTTTCTCAATACCTACTGCCTTACAGATAGAGGTGAGGTATCCAAGAAGATCTCTTAGTGTGAGACCTTTGTCCATGATTATACCTTCACATTGATTGAATTCTTGAGCATGTGTGGCACTCAGAGTTTCTGACCGAAAATTGCGATCAATGATGAACATCTTTTGAGGGCTCTCACGATGTTCATACAGATATCTCATTGATACAGGTGTCGTATGTGGACGTAGACATAGTCTTGTGGCCACCTCTTCAACGTATGGCCAATCCCACCCCAATGAGCCAGTATTTCCGCCGTTCTCATGAACAGCTTTCACTGCTTTGTAGTACTTCTTGTCAATAATGTGCCCATGGTCGTAAGGTGCGGTGATTCTGAACTGGTCTTGAACTTCTCGTGAAACATGATCCTGGGGAACAAAGAGTGAATCATGCCCCCAGAACTCAGTTTCAACATAGGGTCCAAACCACTCTGTGAACCCTAGTCCAACCATTATCTCTCTGAGCCAGTCATTGAATTCTGCATATGGGTGTTTCTTTCCATAGTTCACATATACTGGTCTAATGGCTACATTGTATGGTCTGAAAGATTTGTCTTTCCAAGTTCCATTTGCTAGTATTTCTGGAGTGAGATTACTTATTCCTTCAATACCCATAGAAAGTAGCTTCTCGATTTCTGCCTTTTCAGTTCCTATGATTTCAGCTTCAAAAGTCTTGGACACTCTTTCAGAAACAAGTTTCCTCTCTTGAGCTTGCTTCAATGATAATGAAAGTGTCTGAGGCAATGTTTCCTTCCCAGCCGCGATTTGTGCCAATACATCAGCAACTTCAGATTCAGCGCTATCTACTATGGACTTAAGAACTGTTGAACCCTCTTCTTTGGATATCTGAACCCATCCAGTCTTTCGCGCCCAATTCATAGCTATACCTTTTGACTTTGAATCAAGTCCTGCACGAGCAACAGCATCCTCAAGGATTGCTACACCACCGAGCTCCTTTAATCCATTAAAGAGCCGAACTTCAGGAAGACCCGATTCCACATATTCCAACCCCTCACTAGTAAGTTCATATGACACAGCTTCTCTCGAATGAATCTGAACCAGATTCCGACTTGCAAGGGAGTTGAGGATAGAGTTTACTCGTTCTTCAGCTTGTTCAAGGTTGTCTGCTAGTAGAGATGTAGGAACTCGTTGATTTATATTGAGTAATTCTTGAAGTACGGTTTTCTCTCCTTCAGTCAACTGTTCACTCATGTGTTGATCAAAACTCCTAAGATTCTTGGAATTGATAGGGATAGACACCTAGTATACTTTCTAATTATGTACAACAAATGTTGTGTTATGTAAATTGGCAGTAATCCATCCAAATCCATCCTGCTAGATTTGATAGCATGTGTTCACCTTTTTAATGTGTCGCCAAATGCTGGTTTTGAAGTTCAAAATAATCGTTGCTACACAATGTTAAAATATACTCAATCGGGAGTTCAGGTTGGCAGAATCATGCTGCCTCTGATTTTTGATGAAATCAGTGAACAGTATAACTGTGAAGGTGAATAACTTGTCCGCGGAGAGACACAAGCTTAGACGTAAGGTAGAGAAGCTCAAGGCTTACCAAGGACGCCACAGTTCGTTCACCACATTATATATTCCACCTACAAAGAACCTAACTGATGTCATCAGCTTTGTAAAGACCGAGCTTGCAGGAGCTGAGAACATCAAGAGCAAAGCAAATCGGAAAAATGTTTCAGATAATCTTACAGCCATGCTTAGTGAGCTGACAAAAATGGGGGAGATACCTGAGAATGGCATCGCCTTCTTCTACGGTATTGAAGAAGAGAGTGGGAGTGAGACTGAGATTCGGGATGTAGTAATTCCTCCAACCCCCATATCTCAGTTCATTTATCTCTGTGGAAGAGAGTTTGTCACTGAAGAACTCGAGAACATGACAAAACCCAAGAGTCTTGTTGTTATCGTTCTGATTGAGGGTGGTAAGGTAACAATTGGCTATCTCCGCGGTAAACACATGGAGCTAGTCCGTGATGAGGATTTCTATATCATAGGCAAAACTAGGGCTGGTGGCCAGAGTGCTAAAAGGTACATGCGTCTTCGTGAAGAGAAGATGATGGAGTTTTTCAAGTATGTTGGCCGAATGCTGAATAACCTCTTGGTTGATAATTTAGAAAATGTTGATGCTATCGTTCTCGGCGGAAACACGATTCGTTGCCAAGAGTTTTTGGATAAGGGTGATCTTGATTATCGATTGCGAGAAAAAGTCGCTGAAACCATTATTCCTGTGAGTATAATCGATGAAACTGGTCTCTACCAGGCAATGAAGGAAGCCTCACGTATACTCCGAGAAACAGAGATTTATGCGGAGCGTCAAACATGGGATCAGTTCATAGAAGATCTGATGAAAGGTCTTAACACTGTCACTTATGGTAGGGATGAGGTCATGACTTCACTTCGTGAAGGACGAGTTGATACAATAATGGTTAGTGAAGATCTTGCAGAGCAGATGGATGAGCTCTATGAGGAAGTTGGTACATATGGAACCAATTTACTTGTCTTCTCCAATCAGACTGAATCGGGCGCTCAGCTGAAATCATTTGGTGGAATGGCTGCCCGTCTTCGATGGTAAGAATAGCTCAGGCTTTTGGTGGGCGTGGTATCTCTCTCAGGGTTTCAATGTCTTCAACCCATTTCGTGAGTTCTTCACTGATTCCATTGATAAATGCAAGAAGTGTCTGTTGATATTTACGTAAGTGATGCTGTTCCAATTTTTTGGATTTTGATACATAATCCTTGACTCTCTTCGGAAATCCAATCACCCATTTACGAAGTATGAACTCGGCTTTTTTATCCTCAAGAACTTTCTTTGCTAACCGAATTTTTCTTCTTTTTGTAATCAAGTCTTCGAGGAGTTTCTGGAGTGTAATTGTGGCTGCAACCAGTTCCTTAGCGTCGAATTTGGAATCTTGATTCCGACTTGTATAATAAACTCGCTTGAGGTCTCTCTTTGCACTCATGACATGAGTCAGGAGTCGAGTCATTGAATGAACCATGGCAATCTTCTCTTCAGTTCTTGATGTAAAAAGGTCTGTGTTAATGTATGTCTTATGATTTACACTGCTGAATAGTTACATTTTCCTATGCTATAGGGACAAACTATACATTTTTCATGTTCTGTTGAAGGTCTTGGTTTCCGACCTTTATACCAGACCTCATCCATTTTTTTGAGAGATTTGATTATTCTATTAGAATCGAATCGTTTGACGTAGATTTTACTATCACTACATCTCCAGCACTCTCTTGACGCGTTATTTTCCATACATCTTCGTGCTCTGTCCTGAAGACAGTAGATATTAACAAGACGGGTCGAGGAGCAAGAAACGCCTCTCTCTAGGAGTGCCAAAGCATACAATCCAGCTTGAAAGATATCCTCTGACTTACTCTTTTGTGGTAGGTATTTCACAGGAAATTTATGTTCAACGATAAGATCCAGCACTGGAGCATCTTCCCAGTGAAGGATTGCATTATCAAACCTCCCAATGAATCGATATCCCAATGACCGTACAGTTTCTTCCGAGAAATAATAGTACTGGCCAAATTTCCATCGACTAGGTTTCAAGTGAAGAAATTCGGAAAGACTCCAAGGGGACTGAATCGCTCTTTGCATCTTCATTCCCACAGAAGAAACACCAGATCGCGGTTGAGATAGAAGGAGTAAGAGGATACCTCCAATGAAGATTACCATCAGCACTAAGTTGACAAAAGCATCCAAGAGTATCACCACAAGATCCAGAGAATACCTGCAATCAATGACACCATTATGATGAGATATGGAAGTAGTCGATGTCCTCTCCAACCTTCTCGTGATGCCATCTGACTGGAGATGAGTCCATGTAAAATCGAACCAGTAACACCAGCTTCAGATACAGATTCACCTAGCTTCTGTTTCAAATGAAGTCTATACTCACACTGAAACTGAATTCTCAGGTCTGACACATCTCTCATCGTATTGCGCGGTGTTTTCACAGTTTCATTCAATCTCATTCTCTCTCAGGAAATTGTTTTGGACTGTCCCTCAAAAGGAGCACACTTCTTGCAGCTTCTAGGCAAACAGTAGAGATTCACTTATATTCGAGTTTGAGGAGTTTTCATAGACAGGATTTCGCTACGGAGACAAAGGCTGATGTCAGACGAAACCTATGAAGGAGCAACTGCTGGACGAGTGCTTGTATTTGATGATAGTGAAACCGTAAAGTTTCCTGCGGCTTTTAAGAATGCAATGGGAACAGGTCAAGGGCTTATGGTTTTGGTTCACAAAGATCGACTCATCAAGATATTTCCTCTCGAAAGCAACGAGGTTCTATTCCTCAGCCTTGAGATTGGAAAGCTTACAAATGATTTTCTGACGAAACTTTCTCAAATCTTCAAGAAATCAGGGCTTGTAGATCTCCTATTTTCTACAGGAGTATGCCTGAGAGGAACACGATGTTTCTACGAATGCTATTTCAACCCAGCTCAACTCAGTTCTGATATGTCAGAACTCGAGGATTCATTGAGAGTACTTGATGGTGTACAAAGAGTAGTGATTGATAAAGTATCAGTGTAAACTGATTCCTACTCTACACATTTGTAATATTGGTGCCTTTCATATGCAAGACCTCTTTGTAATTATCACACAGATGATAACACAAGGGTACCTTGGTCTATTCATCATCTGTTTTACAATCAACATGATTCCATTTCTCAGCCCAAGTAACATGATTCTTGCAGGAGCTGCAGCTATCCTCGTACCAGAACTAGGCTGGATTCAGATTGGACTCATAGTAGCCATTACCGCCACGATGGCCAAGTTCATCCACTATGCTGTGGTTCGAGGGTCGCGTGTCATTCTCTCTGAGGAACGGTTAAAGATGCTTGAGAGTGAGAGAAATCGGGTTGAAAAATGGGGAGCTCTTGCGCTTTTCATAGCTGCCGCTTCTCCTGTTCCAGATGATCCACTCATAGTATACGTAGGTCTCACGAAATACAACTCAATCAAGTTCACAATCAGTTACTTCATTGGCAAAGTGATTGTGACCCTTGCTGGTGCTCTCATCGGTTTTAGAACCGCAAATTACTTCGAATCTGCTCCTATAGTGGTTGCTTCAATCGCACTTACTGCTATAATCACGGGCATTCTATTCAAGAGAAGATCTGAGGGAAAAGATTCTGATTTGCTTCAAGAGATTCTTGAAGAAGAAATCATTAGTAATAATGACGATACCGATTCTCTAGTTGGAGGAGGAGAATCAAAAGAACCGAATGAAATATGACTCCTCAGTTCGTGTTGTCAGAAATTTTTAAGTGCATGCCAATGTGTTTCATATCTATTCTGGTGACCAATTTGGCGAATACAAGTATTGCAGAAGTGAAATGTTCAAAGTGTAAGAACGTTTACGAAGCCAGTGTGATTGATCACATCGACCTATCTGAAGACCGTGATATGATCAAATCCCTCAGGTCTGGAAAAGCAAATCGAGTTCAATGCCCAAAATGCAAAAAAGTAATGTACTTGGACCGAAGCATTGTTGTTAATTTTGAACCAGAGAACATGATAGTCATCTGGGATAAGAAAGCTAGATCAAAGGCTGCCAAAGAGAGTCTTATTGAGGACTATCGTAGTGTAATTTCGTTTAACGAGATTTTAAGTGAGATTGCTGAGGAAACAGAGTTCTCGATAATCACCAAGCTTGACAAACTCAAGGCTCTGCTTGATGATTATCAGAAGACTCACAAGTAGTATTGATCAATCTTTTTCCTGTTCGAAGAATAGAATTAATAATGCCATGAATACATAGGTTCATCTGAATCATGGTGTGGAGTTTGCGGATTATATCAGGACGACGTCGATTAAAGGTGTTTGTTCTTGTTGCGATACTGATTAGTTCTGCTAGTATTCTAGCTTTCTCTCTGAGTGGAACCTTTGAATCTCCTTTCTACTGGGAAGTTTCAGTGGGAGATGAATTTCTCTACTCCATAAACGTTTCACATCACGAAACTGTCGATTATTATGGATACACTTACTCCAATTATCTCAGTCTTGATGGTGAACAACTGATTGTTCAAATTACTGAATTACCCAATGTAGCAGGATTTGTATCAAGCTCTTCATTTCAGTCCCAGGTAGTAGAAATGTCCAAGATATCTTGTCGTTTCTCAAACGGAACTTATCTTCCTAACGAATATCCAAACGAATTTGCTACTAACATTGGAAAACCGCTTTCTCAATCAATCTTACCCCTGGGTGATTGGACTTTAATTGACAGGTTCTATCTTGACGAGTTTCCTGTGATTGATTATCCTGATGTTGATAAAGCTGGGTCAGTAACTAATTGTGTAAGTTTCAGATTGAATGAGAGTATGTATTTTGGGTCTAGAAAGTTGCTTTCAATATTTCCGAACATCGCCACATACATATGGGAGGGGTGGACAGCCTTTGATACCGGAGTTCCGCTTGTAGTCAGATTCTACGTGGATTATCCTAGTTGCATGTATCAGGCACGACTGAATGTGACCTTAACATATAATGGAACCCTTTGATTCCAGTCTCACAGCTTTCTTTTTCCGAGTAAGAACTCCTCTACCCATCGCTCAGCTCTATACATCGTCGTGGGTGTCGGAGGCATTTTGAATCCATAGGCTGAGATTGACTCTAGAGATCCACTTAGACCTCTCTTTAAGGCAAGTTTTGTACCTCGAATTGCATCCATGAGAATAGGTCCTGCGTTTGGGCCATCAGTCACTTCCATTCTTATATCTATCTTGATAGGAGCTCCACCAAACTGGCGTCCGTTTATGTAGAAGTAGGAATCGCGGGAATTCGACATGAAATCAACAAAATCACTTGAACCAGCAACAATAGGTGCATCATATGGAAGGTCCTGACTCACTGCCTCGCTCTTAACACCTCTTTTCCGAAGCCTTCCTCTATGGTGTGAATCCAAGGACTCAGCCCCGCCACCAATATCAAGTTGGTAGCTCTGGTCAACCTTTACGCCTCTAGAAACTAAGAGCTGGAGAATGTTTCGATGAAGAACTGTAGAACCAAGCTGGTCCTGTATGTCGTCTCCAACTAGTGGTAGTCCTTTTTCTTCGAACTTCTTACTCCATTCAAGATCTGAAGCAATAGGAATGGGAGTACCATTGATATATGCACAACCCGCTTCAAGAGCAGCATTGGCATAATACTTGGTGGCTTTCTCAGCTGAGCCAGGAATTAGGTTGATAAGAATCTCTGCTCCGGAATCTATTATAACCTTGACAACATCAGCATCTTTCGCATTTGATTCAGTAACAAGAGCTCTAAGCATATCATCGAGACCATCAAGAGCTGGACCTTTCATGACCTCAATGCCTGTTTTTGGTACTTTCGCGAATTGCATTACATTGTTTGGTTTAGCAA
>JAEOUL010000201.1 GCA_016839345.1 Candidatus Thorarchaeota archaeon
TTTTCTTCTCGAGGCAATCTTTGACAGCTGCTGCCTCGAACTCTATCTTCTCGGTTGGCTCGTAAGATTCTAGATCATCTAGATCAGTTGTACCGGAGTCCTCCTTACCAGGAAGAGGATTGGTTGTACCATTGTCCAGTATCTTGTCAGATGGTTTCCTCGCTGACATCGAAGCAAACTCAATCATTGTGTATCCTGATTTGTCCATATGGAGAATCTCTTCTAGAATTTCTCTAGTTTCCTTCGAGCAAGATTTGCGTTTATGATGGTATGACACTTTATCCGACAACCGTCAACAATAATCAACAATCAACATATGAACGCATTATATCTATATAAGGGTATCTTTTTAGCTGCTCAATCTATTTTTCTAAAGAAGCCATTGTCCGGGCAAATGTCATGTATCCTGTATGCGCCACCATCCAGGTTGTTGGTCGTGTTTTATTCTCACGTACCATTATCTCTCGTTGTAGGACCTCAAGTGTCTTTATCATGCCCCACTTGCCATTCTCACCTAGAGCCTTGCAAGTCTTCATGGTCTGCTCTATCGTAGGACTGTAACTTGCAATGTACCTACTTGGTCTTAGAACTCTGTGAACCTCATCAGTGAGTTCCCAAGGTGTGGCCAAGTCTAGGACAACAGCATCTAGGTTCTCTTCCTTAATTCCCTCCAAAATATCTTGATTATGCATGGTGACATTCTCAGTGAGACCATACTTCTCTAAGTTCTTCTTTGCACCATTGAACATGTCCTCTCTGACCTCATATGTGTACACATGTCCAGTAGGCCCAACTGCTCTGGCGAGAATTCCTGTAAGAGCACCAGATCCAGTACCAGACTCAACAACTCGAGATCCTGCGCCTATCCCTGCCTCAACAAGGATGGTCCCAGCATCCTTTGGATAGACTATCTGTGTATTTCTTCCCATGGCAATCTGGATGTCAGTCGGACTGGGTCTGTGGATCTGGAATATAATCCCTGAATGACTCTCAATTCTTATCCCAAATGGCTTTCCAATCAGGTCATCATAGCTAATGATTCCCTTGTTTGAATGGAACTCCTCTCCAGCTGCAACTTTCCGTATCCAGTTTCTCTTTGCATCTAGGAATATGAACACGTGACTGCCATCTTGAATCTGGTCTTGCATGAAGAGACACTGCTGAGTTCACGTTTTGAGTGTTGCTGACCCTCAAACCTGTCGATAAATCGAAACGCGCGACGCTACAAAGCTTTATCCGAAGTCAGAATTGAGTCGTCCAGAGGTGCCCGTTTGAGAAAGCCATCCACGCCAGATGAAGATGAAATCGATGCCGCTCGTATTGCTGACAAACCAGTGGACCTTCTATCAAAGAAAGCACTACCCTACCACCCACGAGTTGGAGAACCCCTAGACCTACTTGTTGATCTCAGTGTTGGAGTTGTACTTGGTCGCTCCGAGTCATTTCATAGGAAGTACTACACTGGAGGTCTTGGTATGATTGGTGGAATTTCTGAAGCCTCTGATGATATTTTAACTTCACTCATGGGAATGCCCGTCAACTTGGATCTGATGAGTCCACATGTTATGTTTGTAGCAGGAAAGAGAGGCTCAGGCAAAAGCTATACACTTGGAATCATTGCTGAAGAATTAGCATTAGCCATGGAAAGAAGAGAGATTGAGGTTGCTGTTGTTGTTGTTGACACTGTTGATGTATTCAGACAGATGGTCGAACCAAATGAAGAGCAAACAGAAATGCTGTCCAAATGGAATCTTGAAGCCAAAGGATTCCCCATTTCCGTCTACATTCCTCGTAGGACCTATGTCGGTCTCCCTGATGAAGTGAAGAAGAAGAACAGACTCTTTCCTCTCTCAATAGGTCCCCGTGAGCTGACTGTGTCCGACTGGGGCTATGTGCTTGAGAAGGGAGGTTCACTCAGCACAACAATGGAGAATCTCATCGGAGAGGTTCTTGACAGTATTCGAAAGGGATACGTAGTAGAAACAGGAGAGAAGGTTTCACTAAAGCGAGATTTCAGTATCAAGGACATGATCAAGTGTATCGAAACCAATCCAACAATCATTGAGCTTTACAAACCTGCAACAAAAACTGCGCTAATTCAACGATTAAAGAGAGCTGACCGACTTGGCGTGTTCAATCCGGGAGGAACTAGTGCCCAAGATCTTGCTATTGCTGGTCAGATAACAATCATCGATGTTGCACCATTGGGTTCTGATGCTGAATCCGTTTTGGCAATTCTTACAAATATGCTCTGTCGCCAGGTTCTCACCTATAGAATGGCTTGGACCGACGAAGGCACAAGCGCCCGTGAGGAACTGCCTCCTACTTGGTTGATCATTGATGAGGCACACACATTAGTTCCAAGATCAGGTCATACACCAGCAAAGGATGCAATCGTCGGTTATGCGAAACTTGGAAGACGATTTGGTTGCAGCCTAGTTCTCTGCACACAACAGCCATCTGCGGTTTCAGATGATGCAATATCTCAGGCTGATATCATAATCTCACATTCACTCTCACATGACAATGACATCAGGGCACTGCAACAGAGAGCACCAGCAGTTATGCCTGAACAATTCAGGGATAAAGTATTCATCAGCAGTCTACCTCGTGGAGTTGCTCTAGCTTTCGATCAGAACACAGAGAACAAACGGGGGTTCATCATGCAGGTGAGACCCCGCCTTTCTCAACATGGTGGAACTGATAGACTATCGGGGCTTTTCGAAGCAGTGCGGCTTCTCATTCCTGAGGATATTGAGGAAGGACCCGAATCAGATGTTGTGGAGGAAGAGCTTGTTGTTGAAGAGGATGAACTTGTAGAGGATCTCCCAGATATCCCTCGACCACCACTTAAGCTTAGTAAAGAGGACTGGAAGGTTCTAGATGGTTGGATGAAGGACTATATTGAGGAACTCTTCAACCAACAGAAGCAAGAGTATGATATCACTGATGAACCTGCACCTCGAGTTGAGGAACCTCCGCCTGTACTAAAATCAACAGATATGGAATGGGATCTGGAACGTGTCCCAATCACTGAGCTTGATGTAGACCAGATTCGGATACGACGATTTGGTCCCCTGTCTGCACTTTTACTAGGGAAAGCTATGACAAGACAGGTCCTCTATAGTCGTGCGTCTCACGAATTCCTTTTCACATCTGAAACTGATGTCAGAGAAACCCTTCTCTCTCAACGAGAAGGTGACGACCCCACCGAGGCAATCGAAGATGTGACTTCTGGAATTTTATCTGCAGGTATGGTCTTGGATGAACTTCTCCATGAAGGTGATTTCACATTCGTGTGCTTCAGAAAAGATGGGCTTAGAGCTGCATTCACAGTGGGCATCAGTGAGTCAAACATCTCGATTCCTGTGGTTGTAATCGGTTCAAACAGAAAGGTTGTAGGTTCACTTGCAGACAAGCTTAGGAGTTTACTACCCTCCTAGAATGCTTTTGCCCCTAATGCTCGGTCTTATAAGTCTATGAGCAAGACGGCGACTAGGTGCAAGAAAATGACTAGGGATGATATTCAACCTCCTGTCAACCTCAAAATTGCTTCTATGACAGACCTTGCTAGAATGCTGGTTTCATGGTCTCAGAGAGACCGTCCTGCAAGCATGTTATATTTTGAATACAATGGTAAGCATATCTATGGGACATTGATATCAAACCATGGTTACTTTGAGCATTATGGACTTCCTCTCTGGGTTCACGTAGAAGGTGATGGTCCACCGGGGGGTAGTTTCCTAGCTTACAAAGCCCGACCAAAAGAAGAGCTGAACTGGGTAGACAACCTTGAAGGTTCTGAACCAATGACTGTTCATTTACCCATCATTAAACTAGCTGAGAAACTCGATATACTCGATATGTAATCTCCACTTTTCTATAATATCAAGTCGCATCTACCCGCAATTTTCACGCTTGTAACTGATGAATGTAATTCCAGCAATTACTAAAATCAGGCCTAGGGCAAAAGTCCAGAGTAACGATTCATTCAGTATTAGCACTGACATCAATGTTCCAAACACAGGAACCAGATTGATGAATACACCTGATCGTGTTGCACCCAAGGCATCTATGCTTTTGAAATAGATAATGAAACTAACAAGAGTGACCAGACCTCCCATATAGAGAATATTAATCCAGAAGACAACATCATACATGACAGGAAGAGTCCAGAAACCTTCTGCAAGAGCAAAAATCCCAAAGAGAAGAGCACCAATCATTACACCTCCTGCAGTTGCCTCGATAGCAGTGAGTGTTTTCATCGCTGTCTTTGCAAAAGACGAATAGAATCCCCATAGAATCATCGAACAAACTATAATCATGTTACCAATCAGATAGTCTGCTCGCAAATGAATTAGATTTTGCACACCTATAACAAAAATAACTCCGATGAATGAAACAACAAAACCAAGATATTGCCAGCGTTGTTCAAGATATTCATTATGCTGCAAATGGGCAATGATGCTTACTGTGGCTGGATTAACGCCTGCTATTATTGCACCTTGAGCTGCTGTTGTGAGTTTCACCCCAATAAGAAACAAGACGCCGTATCCAAAGACTCCTGTAAGACCTAATTTCAGAATCATCTTTATGTCTGATTTTTGAATACTGAGTGATTCTCTACTTTTTCTCCTAAAGAGAATCGGTACAAAAAGAATGCTTGCCAGAAAAAATCGAAAGAATCCGATTGTCATGGGGGGTGCAATTGTTACAAGTATCTTTGCTGATACCCAACTACCTCCCCAAAAAAACGTGGCCAAAACAAGCAACATATAGTAAATCCAATCTCTACCTTCAACTTTTGACATGAGAACGCCCCACTATATGCGAATTTATCTCCTCAGCCAACAGATGTCGGCTAGAATGAGAAATCGAATTAGTACAGGCATATGACGGCTGAAAATACAATAGAAATTAAATTTCGCCCATCGCCACGTAGTGATGTTAAAATGACAAGCGAAAACTCACAAGTTCTTGCCATTGTTGGGAGTCCACGTCGTGGTGGCAATACGGAAATAATCATTGATGAAATTCTGGCCGGAGCATCTGAAAATGGAGCCATGGTTGAGAAAATTATGCTACGTGACTTGGTGGTGTTTCCATGCAAAGGGTGTGATTTCTGCAAGAAAA
>JAEOUL010000202.1 GCA_016839345.1 Candidatus Thorarchaeota archaeon
ACTGTTCATGCTGCTTGGAATGCTCCTAGGAACAGCCCTGAGTCTGATACTGTGGACCGCACCGCTCTATGGAGACCCCGGTTTCACAGTTGCGTTGGCGCAGGCTAACGTTGAGTCAATCCTCTACTTGGACACCATTCTAGCCACAATTCTGACTGTCGCATTTTTCGCAGTGGCACGTGACAAACCACCCCAGCCTCCAGATATTGATGTGCTAGCAGAGGTCACCCCCAGCGTCAGAGGTATGTTGAAGGACAGAAACGTCTGGTTCATCTCACTTGGATTCTTCGCAGGCTTCGGAATCTTCATCGGTCTCACAGCGATAGTTGAGGAGCTCCTCCTCAGCCTTGGAATCCCCGTTACAGCAGGTCTAGGAAGCCCAGTCATCGTCATGATGCTGCTCATGGTGTTTGGTATCATCGGAGCCATCGTTGTTCCTGCAATCTCAGACAAGGTGCAGAGGCGAAAACCCTTCCTTATGGTTTCCCTGACAGTGGGTATCATCTCGACATGGTTGGTTGGTACAAGTACCATCACTGAGCTGACCTATGTATCATCTGCGATTCTTGGATTCTTCCTGATATCCGTCATGCCCATTGCACTCTCAATGCTTGAGGAGTTTAAAACAGTGGGTCCAGAGCTGGCAGGAGCCAGCACAGGTCTTGCGTTCTGGTTTGGTAATCTTGGTGGTTTTCTGGGCACGATTCTACTGGAAACCCTGAGAGTGGGAGAGTCGTACTTCTACTCGATTGTATACCTGGTTGTGGTGATGGTGATTGCGACCATACTGATTATTACAATCCCTGAAACTGGACGTAGGGAGGATAACATGTCCTGAGAGGAGAACCCATGAGTTGCAAACAATGTGTAGGGATTGAGCAGCAATTCGATCAGAAGAAGGTCACCAAAGAGCTCCAACGATATCGTGATAAAGGTCCTACAGAGGTAACTCAGTTGTTAATCGATGCTCTCATTGCTGAGAACGTTTCTGAGATGACACTTCTTGACATTGGTGGGGGAATAGGTGACATCCCATATGAGCTGTTGGTAGCAGGTGTTAGTAGCTGCATCAATGTGGAAGCCTCGACAGCATACATCGAAGCGGCAAAGGAGGAAGCAGAGCGCCAAGAACTTGCAGGGAGGATGGAGTTTCTGTATGGAGACTTCGTCAATCTGGCTGCAAACATCCCTCAATGTGATATTGTAACGTTGGACGGCGTAATCTGCTGCTACCACGATGTAGAGGGACTCGTGGAGAAGTCCTCAGAGTTGGCAAAAAGATTGTATGGCTTGATATATCCTCTGAATAATTGGAAAGCTAAGTTTCTTGGTAAATGGTATAATCTTTCATATCGTCTTCGTCGAAGTTCTTTTCATTTCTTCGTGCATCCAACTAAGGTGGTTGAAGAAATCGTCCAAAAGAAGGGGTTTGAGCGATGTTTCTATAAAGAAAAAGGCATGTGGCAAATTGTTGTCTGGCGACGTGTTAACAACAACCTGAAAGATTAGAGCATAAGCTCACTTCGCCAAATCGATTAACTCCTCACCTGAATTCCCAGTTTGAGTCCTGGCCCCTCCAGAGGAAAGAATGGAGTTCAGGCAATGACTCGAATCCATAGGATTCTGCAATTGCTTCACAGAGGTGCTGAAAATCGAGGTATGAATCGTAGTCAGAAACAGAGGGAATCCTACGCATCAACCATGGGAACAAATACTCCAAGGCATCCATCAAGCCATCGCTGTAGATGATGAACTGACCTCCATAAGCTAGGGCCATCATGGAAGAGGTGAAGAAGACCCCAGAGTACCTCAACCCCTTGAGCTTCTCAAAACAGTCCTTTGGATCCAAATCGCCACCAAATGCAAGCCTTATGATTTCCTTGATGTCCTTTATTGGATTATTATTGATCACATCTGCATATGTCTTAGACTGAATCATGGTGTATTTCTCAAGAAAGAACGGCAGTTTGATCTTGAATTCGTCATTGGTTTCTTTGACAAGTTGCATTGCTTCAACAGGGGCATGAAGAATCCCATATTTCTGCCAGACCACATCTTCATAGGACTCAGACGATCTAAAATCCTCGATGCTATACCAGATATTGATTCTATCATCAGGCAAGGAGTTTGCACCTCTATGAACGATGGGAACACAGTGGTGTCAAAAAGTCTTCGACATTATTGAATTGAGTTTTATATGAGTGTCTTGGTTCCATAGACCAATAGGTTCGTCCCAGAATGAAATCAATGTATTAGAAGATGATTGGTCATGAGCTGCAGACGATGCGCAAGTGTTGAAGAGCACTTCAATCAGAACTATGTTGCCAAAGAGCTTCAACTGTATCGTAATGATGGGCCAGAGAAGACGACTCAAGTGCTGATTGATGCCCTCCTTGCAGAGGGCGTATCTGATATGACCCTTCTTGACATTGGCGGAGGAGTGGGTGCCATCCAACATGAGTTACTGAGAGCTGGAGTGAGCAGCTGCATCAATGTAGAAGCATCGTCAGCATATATCGAAGCGGCAAAGGAGGAGGCACAGCGTCAGGGACATGTGGAGAGTATAAAACATCAATATGGGAACTTCGTGGACTTGGCCGCAGATATCCCACAGTGTGACATTGTGACATTGGACAGAGTGATCTGCTGCTACCCTGATGTGGAAGAACTTGTAGAGAAGTCCTCAACGTTGGCGAGAAAACTGTACGGCTTGGTGTATCCGTTGAATAATTGGTGGGTTAGGTCTCTCGGTGTATTGGAGAATCTTACCTATCGTCTTCATCGAAGTTCATTTCGTTACTTTGTGCATCCCACAGAGGAGGTTGAGGACATTGTTCGCAGGAATGGGTTTGTGCGAATTTTTTATCGAGAGATAGACAAGTGGCAGATTGTCGTATATGGACGGAGTCAATAGTGAGCATATGCTATTTTTGCCAAGACATTTAGCGGACCCGGAACCTCTCTAACAGCACTTCGATTGACCGTGATCGAGGTAGAGAGGTGTTCGTGATTGACGATATCTAACATGCTGAAATACATATTCCTGATCCACTTCATCGTTTGCTTGATCTTCGGGATTGTTTTCTTTCTAAGTCCCGAGTATGTTACCACAATGACTGAGTGGCCTTTCCTCGACCCAGTGGCAGGGAGGATATTAGGCGCCATGTTCTTGGGATGGGGATTTACCTCACTGTTTGGGTACAGAGCGACCGACTGGAGTGAAGTGAAGATTGTCGTGATAGGCGACATAATCTGGGGTCTGTTTGCTACTGTGGCGTTCGTCTGGATGATGGCAGTTCATACAACCCTACCTATCATGGCTGTAGGGCTCTATCTCTCCCTGACAGTGATCTTCTCAATCCTGTTCCTGTATGCGTACATGACTCATCCCTGACAGAGAACAATTCAAGAATAGCAACTCTATGGTCCCATCTCGAAGGTGAGTCGAGATAGTTCCATCAGATAGTCCACAAGCTGTTCGTCACTCTTGAAGAGCGAAGTAGTCGGAGGTGCCTTGGCAAGTAAGCCCAAGAAACCAAATACAAGAGTTACTCTCTCAAAGAGGGTCTTCTCAGACAGCTTTGGAAATGCTCCGAAGTTGCGAATCTGTCCAACCAGTCTCTTGAAGGCCTCTGCAACCACCGGTGCCAAGACCTCTTTGAACTGAGGTTCTGCACCAAAGCTGTATTCCATTGCAGTCAGACTGAACAGACCTTCACGATGCCCGCGGATATAGCTGGCTATGACACGTTTCCAGAAGTCGTTGAAGGTTTCCTCTTCGGACCCTTCTTGAAAGATCATCTCCATGAGAGCCTGATTGTTCCTTGTGATTATCTCGTGCAGGATGTCACTCTTTCCGTTGGGGAAATACCTGTAGACAGTCCCGATGGACAGATTGGTTCGTTCAGGAATCTCGTTGACACTAAAGCCCGAATACCCTTTCTCCTCAATCAGGGCTACTGTGGCCTGAACGACTGAGTCTATCTTTGACTTCTTGTCACGTCTGAACTTCTTTGATGTCCCTGTCACATTGAGTCAGCCTACAATGCTACGAGCCTCCTATAAAGCATTCGTTACTGAGTGTTTGCTCAGTTCTTCGAGTTTATAAGTGAGTAATTACTCATTTATTCTGTGAACACAATGTCATTCGATGTAGGAAGATCATCAACAAGTTTTGAAGTCTTTAAAGAAAAAGAGATGAACTGGGTGTTCAAGAGAACACTTGAGTTCATGAATGAGAAGGCAGCTGAGATTGCCGAATGTCTCTATGCAGCAAGCAGAATTGACGAGGAGAATGGTGAGAGTTGGATAGAGGAGTGGTCCTCACTTGCAGCTAGAGTGGAAGAGCTGGGTGATGAATCACTCTCAAAAGGACACAATATTAGTGCTAGGGAGTCATACATGCGAGCGTCAAACTATTACCGAACTGCAGAGTATGGTACTCTCCCTTCGCATCCAAGGTTCCATGAACTGTGGGAACATAGTGTAGACAGTTTCAGGAAAGCTTGTCTCCTGTTCAGTCCACCCATCGAGAGTCACATGGTTTCCTTTGAAGACAAGAAACTCCCTGCATATTTCTGGCGACCGGATGACTCAGACTCAACACGTCCTACATTGATTGTCGCCGGGGGGAACGATTCTTCATTAGAGGAGCTTGTTTTTTGGGCAGGAAGAGCTGCGGTGAGAAGGGGCTACAACTTCTTCGCTTTCGAGCACCCTGGACATCGGGGAGCTGTCCACCTCTATCGCGAATGTGTCAAGAGAGCTGACTATGAAGTTCCCTACAAACATGCGATTGACTTTTTGAAAACATTGCCTGGAGTCGATGAGCGGATTGCCATGACAGGCTATAGTTTTGGAGGTTACATTACTGTAAGAGTCGCGATGTATGATGATCGTATCAAGGCCATCATCCCAAACCCAGTGCAGATTGACCTTGGAGCTTCAGACCAGTTCTGGGGAGGCATTGTAAAGAAGATACCTACATTCCTCCTCAATTGGGCTCTCAAACGTAGGCTTGACCGAAGGCCAATCACCAAGGCAATGACAATGTACTCGTTATGGGCATTGGGCTTTGATCATGAGTCGTTAGTTGATCTCATCAAGGATGAGGATGCCATTTCACGTGCACGTTCAATGAGGCAGGAGTGGGACATCAAGAAAGACCTGCATAGAATCACCTGTCCAGCACTGGCACTGGTGGGAGGTGGAGAAGGCGAGGTATTTGAACAGCAGGCCAAGGAGTTTCTATCATTGATCTCATCAGAGAAGAAGAAACTGCACATCTTTACACTTGAACAAGATGGATCGGATGATCACTGCCAGCTTGACAATAGAGCACGTGGGAATCAGGTGATGTTCGACTGGTTAGATGATGTTTTTCATCTACACAAGAATTAGTGCCTCAGAGGTTGATGAAAACCCCCTTTACATACTCATTACGTGACGATATGCTAGGTACTTAAACATGCAACAACCTATCCCTTATCGGTCTTGATGACCTCAATAGTACCAGAGGCACCGCAGTAGTCGCAAGTGTACACCCTATCCTCACCCACCTTTCTCACATCTATATTGGCATCGCACTTTGGACATAAGACAGCAGATGACACAGCCTGTAGCATTGTAGTATCAATGGGAACATCATCTCTCCGTGAACCTTTTGGTATAGTCCTTCGGTGATACTGACCAATCGCACCGCAAATCAGTATTGGAGAGATGAGGACACAAAAGAAAAGCAATCCAACTAGTTCAGATATTGCTAATGCAAATGGTATAGCAAAGAGAAAAAGAAGAATGGTGCAGTTAGCTTGATCTGCAAATTTGCATTCATCTGAACAATAAATCCCACTCATATTGGAACCTGTCCAATCTTTGCTTTCGGTCGTCCCACACCATTTGCATCTTGCAACCTTTTTGGGATCTACTGCAATATAGATTCGGAGTGAATCTTTGTTATCCATCAAGTTCCCTTCTCAGGTTAGATTAGGTGTGAGGAAATATATCCATTCTCTTTCTCTAGGATAATATATCGAAGTTTGATTAGACTTTGGAAGACAGTTCATCTTTTCTCATCCTCTCTTATGGACAGGGTCAGTACTATTCTCGAACCGCACATTCAGTCCACTCATTTTCCACCAAATCTCCTGAAGATACTGCACAAATCCTCGGGTCACCTTGTCCCTTCTGAATGCATCATCATTTGTACAATCGAACTCTCGAGTTATACACTTGATACAAAGCGGACAATCAGACTTGATGATGATGAGTTCCTTAGAAACAATCGATCTAACAAACATCAATGAGTTTAAGATAGCCATCAACTTCATCTGTATATCCGTTGTTCCAGTTGCCTCACCATGATCAGAATGTATAGTTTCAACATTTGAGGTACTATGTCTATAATCAACTCTATAGGACCACCTACCACTTTCCCCGATGCAAGATCCCTCTGTATGTATCTCCAATGACATCCTAGTGAACAGAAAGACTCCTGAGCATATAAGAGGCTTCCACCATTTCGGAGAACTTGGAAGATTCATCACATTGCCAGAATACGTGTTCCAGTTCTGTTGAAATATCAATTTCAAAGGGTGAGGGAAAGATATTGCGTAACTATTTGCTTTCTGAATAATAGGAGTGTAGAAACTCTCTGGCTCTAGGAAACTGCCAATCGTCTGCGGGTTCATAGAACTCGGGTATCTCTATATCCTCAGGACCTTTTCCCTCTGAGATTGTTTTCAAGACTGCACGTTTCAGAATCCTCAGGTAGTCCAACTGCTCTTGGACGTGGTCAGTCCCAACGAGCTCCCCATGACCAGGAACAACCGCGTCAACGTCTAGGCTCAAGATGCGCTCAAAGGCTTGCATCCACTTTTCTTGGTCACCACAGGGCTCAAAGATGTAGGGCCATTGTTTTGTCGCCAAATCATCTCCAGTGAATACCACCTTCTCATTGCTAAAGTACGCATGTGCCTGACCACTACTGTGTCCTCCTGTATGATAGAATTCCACCTGCAGATCGTCGTTGGTGATGATTCGCTCTTTCTCAAACCCAACAGATGGTAGGATGATCTCGACCTCATCGATATACTCGGCGAACTCTGGCTCGTCCTCCTTCCACTTGTCGAAGTCTTCCTGTTTCCACCCCTCTCTCATTCTTCTCTTCATTCTATCAATCAGGGCATTTGAACCGAAAATCTCGACATCCTTGAAGGCAACAGAACCATAGTGGTGGTCTCCGTGAAAGTGTGTGATAAAGAGATACTTCACAGGCAGTCCAAATTTGGCTTCAACATGCTCTCTGAGTCTTTTTGCTTGCCGAGGGTATATCAGAGTGTCAATAATGATGATGAAGTCATTTAGTGCAATGGCACCTGCATTCACACTGTAGTAAGGTTTGTAGTTGGCTTGTATTGTTCGAGGAGTCACCTCGATTATATCAAAATCAATGTTTGCAGAGGTCATCATTTCTCGGGCGGGGCCCAGATGCTGTATATATGTTTCTAGTTGTCTACGCACAAAGTGGAGGAGTCATAATATCCTTGGAACATATGTTCTAACTATTCTAACAACCTTAATTTCGAAGCAAGTGTAGAACAGTCACAAACTAGTTCTGTACAAAGGTAGTGTGTGCATCCTTGATTGACCTCGAAAGAGCTTCAGCATTTGTGGAAGGTCTGGAGGATGATATACTGACCGCGCGATTAGGAGCCATCCTTAAGAATCGAACGCCTAGTCGGTCAATCCTCAACCAGATAGAAAAAATGAGAAAGTCTGATGGTGGCTTTGCCTTTTGGGAGCAAGATGTGAGCAGCATCACGACGACCTTGAATATTGTTGGTTGGCTTGATGACCTCTCGCTTCGAGGTGGAACGATTGTTGACAAGACATTCGATTTCCTCCTAGAGCATCAACTTGAGGATGGAGGATGGGATGAGATTGAAAGAATAAGAGGTTTCGAACCTCCTCCGTTCATGGTTCCCGGCGAGATTAACACGCGAACCTGGTTGACAGCAGGTTGTGCCCATTGTTTCATCCGTTTTGGTCGAGCTGAACCACCTGGATCTAAGGGTTGTCCCGCAGAGTTTCTGATGCAACATGTCGGACCATCAGGTCTAGTGAAGGGATATCTATATGCAAGCTGGGATGCACTAGTGATGTTCAACTACCATCCAGGACCGGATTCTGAGGTCTTCAGGAATCTTTTGTCGGGTGTACGAGAACAATTCGATCAGGGAAAACATGATGCGACAGATCTCGCCTGGTTGTTACGGTGTTTGAGAGATATTGGACTGGATGATACAGATAACCTCGTGTCACGAACTATTATTGCGTTAGAAGGAATGCAAGAACCTGACGGTAGTTGGGTTTCAAGTGAGGGAGATGAGTACACAGGTATGACGTCTGTCGATGTCATTAGAGTGCTAAGAGATTTCGGCAAGTTATAGGAGTAAAGTTCTCACGGACTGGTGCCATGAAACTCCAAGACCAAGATGTAATTTCATAATGCAGAACCTTGTTGAAATTGAAGACATAGGTCAGCCCATTCTATTGAAGCATTTGCGTAAGAATGTAAGCCTATAAGGAGGAGCTTTTCGTCTGCAAACACCACAACAGGTGGTTAGGAGTGATTTTATTGAAACACAGAGCTCTTTTCGTGTTATTCGTAGTTATTGTTCTCGCTTTCCAGACTCTCAATCTGTCTGATGCAGAATATGTCTGCTCTGATATCACAATCAAACCTGAACCGAGAAGAGGACATGCAATGGCATTTGACCCTCATAATGATGTCGTTGTTCTTTTTGGGGGAGCGAGTATGGAAGGAGGGTATCATTTTCTTAGAGACACATGGGTCTATTCATACACTGAAAACTCTTGGACTGACCTTGTGCTGACCACATCCCCACCTGCTGACGATAATATGGCAATGGTCTTTTGTAATGAAACAAATGAGATCATTTTCTATGGGGGTGACTCTTCTACGGAAACATGGTCGTTTGACTGCGAAACTCAGACATGGTCACGAGTTATAACATCGACCAGTCCAGGATTCCGAGACTCACATGCTATGGCATATGATCCCCAGGAGAATGTCGTGATTCTCTTTGGAGGTTTTGACGGGAATGGAGGAGACTCAGATGACCTCTGGGAGTTTGACTGCAGTAGTCGTCAGTGGACAGAGCTCTTTCCAGTGACAAGGCCTATTCCAAGGTACGGACATGTCATGGTCTATGACGAGTCCATCAATAAGGTGGTTTTGACAGGTGGGAGTACAGTAGACCAAGATTACCAAGACGACACTTGGATATACACAACATCCACTAACAATTGGACTGAGTTGACACCGATTGGAACTCCCGAGGCACTGAAATGGGCATCAATGACATATGATTCAATAAATCAGAAGTGCATTCTGTTCGGAGGAACGCTTGTAGATGTCGGAATTGACCACACTTGGGTTTATGACGCCCTAATGAACACTTGGTCACAACGTTATCCAAATGATGCTCCTGAAGGAAGGATAAACACAGGAATTGCTTTTGATTCGAATAACAATGTAGCAATCCTGTTCGGTGGGTTTTTCGACTTTGAGGATCCTTTCGATGATACATGGGCATACTCGTATGAGAACAATGTCTGGACAGACATGGAAGGGGAATCAGGTTTAACAACGCCAACAACACCGAACGGATTTGTGTTTGATCCAATACTACTTGCAGTAACAATTCCAATCGGTGCTGCGGTGATTATAGTAGCTTTCATCCTACGCAGGAGAACCTGAAGTCGGTATTTGTGTGGTTAATATACCCACATACCTGACGAATCTAGGGAGTTATGATGGTTAAGGCATCGATTGCAAAACTAGTTACAAGGAGACAGTATCCTGAATTAGAGAAACGAGCCAACGAGTATATCGAAACAGATGATTGGAAAAGATTCCTGACCATTATCAAAAGCACACCTTCAAAGGGAAAAGCACGAGATGCAGTGGTAAACCTCCTGAAGCTGGAGGCAGTAGGTGGGACTGACTCTGATGTCTTCAAGGAGTTTTCATCGATTGAGGGGGACTCATTTTCGCAAATCATAGCTAATTCACGCGATCGTGCAATGAATATCCTGAAGGAACAGATAGAGAATAGGCACACCTACTTCATGGACATTGAGGCTATGACGATGTCACCCTATGTGATTTTAGTCAAGGATGTCATTGAAGTACGCAAACGAGAACTCGCTCAACTTGAGAAAAATCCAGACAGAATTGATGTACTCGGAACATTCTATGGTTTCTCAATACTCATGATTGAGGGGTCCAAACCTCATGAAAACACATCTAACTATGGATACTACCGCTGGCGTCGAAGGACTTGGCTTGATGAGAAAATTACTGATAACGCAGCCATAGCCTTGAAGCAACTCACAAAAGAGTTTGCTCAAGAGGTGAACATGGACAAAAGATATCGCACTCTGGGAAGCAGTCGAGTATTCAAAGACAAATGTACCAGAACAACAGCAAAGATTCTTGCCAATGCAGTACGTCTTGCCCTATACAAGGTGCCTGGAAATCGAGGAAGAGCCGCAAAGGACCTGGGTTATACTGAGGACTCGAGAACACTTCCATTCCTTCACCATCGCTTGGCTGTCGAAGAGAGTAGCAGGGTAAGGATGTCAATCATTGATGCATTAGGAAGAGTAGGTCATGACTCATCCATTGACATACTGGGAGAGAAAGCCAAGCTTCAGGGCAGACGATACATGACCAAAGAGGGCGAAGCAACAGTAAAAGCTATTGGGGGAATATTCGCTCCTCAATGCAGAGAAACCCTCATCGACTTACTCAATGATGGCGGTAATATGGTGAAAGCCGCTGCAATCTATGCTCTCTCAAAGCAAGAGGCAACAGGATTGGTTCAGCTGATATCTCCATATCTCTTGGACCAGAGTAGACCTGTGGTACGCGCAAGTGTCATGGCGTTGACAGACCTTGGTTCTCAAGGTAGAGAAGCTATCAAAACAAAAGCGACTGGTATAATCAAGAGGATAGGATATGACAGACCCTCTAGAAATGCGCTCATCAAGATGTTGAGTATCTCGGGAGTTGGTTCAATGGAGTCTGTTCAACAGTATTTTGGAACTCGAATCACAAAGCTGAGAAAAGAGGTTGAAAGATGGCAGAATCGAAGCAGGAGCAGTTATGGTTACTACTGGACCCGCAGGGAACAAAGAGCAAAACAGAAACTAATAGACTACATTCGCCTAGCTTCAACCTATCTCAGACCTCCATACGATAATGAACTTGTGAGCTCGATAAGATCAGTCTTTAGACAGGATACAATTCCATCAGTTCACGCAACCCTTGGTCAGAGCCAGTTAGCACAAGCAGTATTGTCGAATAAGGAAAAGGCAGGCAAGCATCTGCAGACTGTCCTGTCTTATTTCGGGTAATCCACAACCAGCCATTAAGCTAAATAGTGGGCTATTACAGAGCATTATCGATACTCATGCTTTCTCTTCCGAAGAAGTTAGGATATTCCATAGGACGATTTGGTCCCTCGTTCTTGATGACAATGATCACCATGACAGTGTTCTATGTCTATGGTACAAGCTTTCGACTCAATTGGTTCCTGAATGGTATTTCATTGGCTGCATCATATATTGTCATCGGACTTACCCACTGGTTCACAGGGTATTATAGTGATACGCTAGACAGCAGGTGGGGGCGGAGGAGGCCATTTGTTATTATAGGCACACCAGGCATCGTAATCACAGCCTTTTTGCTGTTTGTACCCAACTGGTTCCTTGACACTTCAAACGCAGCTCTTGAACTAACTCTCTTCACCTACTACATTGTCCTCTTGTGCCTCTTCAAATTCTTCTACGCATTTGTGATGACTGCGCATCAAGCTTGGTTACCAGAGATCACAGATGAAACTGAGAGACCCTTGGTGTCAGGATTCATGAATACCTTCAACTTCGCAGCAGACTCAGCTGGTGGTATTTTGGGTTTCATGACCCCTCTGTTGTTTATAGCAGGACCTCCAGAGCAGCTGAGTCCGACTGGTCTCAATCTTCTCTTGCTGTTCTGTTTTATCGCACTCATCTTCATGCTTCCATCGATGATTATCATACGAGCAAAACCAGGCATTGCACCCATCGAGCGCAGTCTGCGTGAAGAAACCACAGTTGCTGTAGGAAATCGCACCTTTGTCGGATGGACTCTAGTTGTGGGCTTCCTGTCATTCACTCTCATAGCAATAAACCAGTCTCTAGTAGGTTTCCTCCAACAAGTGATGTTCCTTGATTCCATTGGGGCACTGGCACCAGCAGCTCTCGCAATGCTAGGATCCACAATACTGTTCTTCTATCTCTGGCTGACAGGGATTCGCAAGCTGGGAAAGAGGAGGTCTCTCATTATCGGACTGGTGTTGCTTGCTGTGTTCACACCACTTTCTGCTATCCTCAGAAACATCGGATCTGTAATTGGATACACCTTGGCGGCAGTGCTCTTCTTTGTCCCTATTGGAGCGGGGATGTCAATCTATTATCTCATGAGCTATGTTGTTCCTGCGGACATAGCTCAGGTTGACGAGATTATAACCGGAAAGAGTCGATCAGGGATATACACAGGTTTCATTGGTGTTCCTCTGAACATGTTTCAGGCAGCCTCAAGCGTTCTTCTGGGAGGACTCATGCAGCTGTCAGTTATCCTTAGTGGAGATGAGCTATTGGGCCTCATGTGGTGGGGACCTGTGTTTGCACCATTCCTCCTGATAGCCGCGTTCCTCCTGCGATATGTTGACATAGACCCAGACTTTGAGGCACTCAAACAGCAACACAGCGGTGGAGAAGAATCATGACCACTTATCTCCCCGGAGCCGAACCTCTTTTTATCGAAGGCAACCAAAGAGGATGTCTTCTACTCCATGGAGCCGGGGGAGGAACGGCTTGGGACTTGAAGGAGTTTGCAAATATTTTGAATGAGAGGTCAGGAATGACTGTTTGGTTGCCTTCACTCACCGGCTTCGGAACTAAACCAGAGGACCTTCTTGATGTCACTCTGGATGATTGGCTCTTGGATGCTCACTCGGGTTTTGATCGTCTCTTAGAAACATGTCAGCAAGTGTTCATAGTTGGACATAGTGTAGGGGGAGTCCTTTCCCTACTCACCGCCTCAACCCGGAGTGAAGTCGCGGGACTTACAACTTGGGCGGCTCCATATGGTGTCCAGAGTAGATTGTTTCCTCTACTCCCAATCTTTAGTAGAATCCCACTCATTCGCAGAGCTATTCCAGAACGACATGAGTCAACCGCACCAAGAGGGTTGGAAGAGAAGGGATGGGTTGGTTATGATTGGATTCCAGGAAGTATCGGTCTGATTGTGCACGGTGCGCTGAAGCTTCTGAAGAGATCTCTCGAGGATGTGATATGTCCAGCTCTAGTCATTCAGGGAACTGCTGATGATGGAGTTTCACAGGACAGCGCTCAAAGAATCTTCGAAGGGCTGTCATCTGAGAAGAAAGAGATAGAGATTGTTGAAGGAGCGCCCCATGCAATCATGAGCGATGATAGATACAAAAACAATCTGTTTGCTCGTACTATCGGGTTCTTGAATGATATCAGTGAAGTTTGAGTCCAATCAACACAGAAGAGCATAAATCATCATTAGGCGGCTTCAATCTTTAGGGAGAGAAATGAGTGAAAATGAAGAATCTGACTCAAACTTAATTTACGAGGTATTGTTTATGATTGGAATGATCTTCATTGGAGCAGGTGCGGCTCTAATGATCAATAATCCTATCATGGCAGGTCTTCTGGTTCTTGGAGTAGTTTTCATGATAATTAGTGTAGCCAACAGAGACAAGTGGAAACGAGTTTGAGCATTACTGCATAATCTAGTTTAGGTGATTGTGTATGGATTCAGACAGGTCCTAATTATACCATGTCTATAGAACCATGTAGACGCTGTAGTCTCTTCTTGATTGCCCTTTTCACGTAGGGTTCATCGGTGAGATCTATCATCTTCTGCAAAACTTCAACAAGGTTTGATCGAGTGGCATAGACTTGCTTATCGACAGACCTCTCAGCAGAACTCATCAAGATACAGCATATTGGTATGAAGGCCAAAGTAACTCCAGCTGCTATCAGAAACTTCTGTAAGTCATCCTGTACCTCAATTCCAAGAAATATGATTGAATAGAGAATTACAGGAACTGCAATCACGAAAAAGGACAAGAGTGTGCCAATCAATCTTCTTTTGAGTGCCCGGTCCATCAAGACTTGATGAATAAGAAACGTGGCTTTCTCGTCATCTTCAAAGGTCTTGACTTCCTTGTCATCGATTATGAAATGAATTTTCCAGACACCTTTCTTCAAACGCATCAGTAGATGTTCAGTTACTCCCTCAGTTTCTCTTGTTTTATAGCTGAAATCATCTGAACCAAGATACATCTCTAAGGCACTGTCAATATCTGGATGTGAAATCTCCA
>JAEOUL010000073.1 GCA_016839345.1 Candidatus Thorarchaeota archaeon
CATGTCCTTCTTGCCCGTTGGCTCAGTATTAACCTCGTTCACCAATGGAAACACATCCAGTGCGAGCCGATATTAGCTCGTCCGGCGGACAAACAATTAAGCGTTATGATACGGGTTTAATCCTGATTCGGTTGCCTTATCTGATAGATTGCTGAACTGATGTTGCACCTCAACTATGATTGAGTGGGTGTTTATGGAGTTCTCTATGACCTTAGTTCAGATGCCCTGCGTGGAGGGAAATCGCGAACACAATTTTATGACTGCACAGAGATTACTTGAAGCGTACAGACCGGGAAGAGGAATTCGATTCATCCAGTTTCCAGAACTCTTTGCTATTGGATTTCGACATGAGGACTATCAGAAGATGGGTCCGGGCATTCCAGGACCCACAACAGAGTTCTTGACATTTATTGCAAGAAAGTATGAAGCATACACTGTTGGGACAGGGATCGAGAAGAGCAACGGCATGTTCTATAACACATTGGTTGCAGCCAGACCAGATGGAGAGGTTTCAGGAACATATAGGAAGATTCACCCATTTCAGGAGGAACGTGATGTCTTCAAGGGAGGGGATTATGTAGCCATATTCGATTGCTCCGGAATTAAGGTCGGGGTCCAGATATGCTATGATATCAGATTCCCAGAGGTCACAAGAAAACTTGCTCTTGAAGGCGCAGAACTAGTGCTTGTCCCTGCAGCCTTTCCAGACCCACGAAGCGAACACTGGAACACACTAGTAAGAGCAAGAGCAATAGAGAACCAACTCTATGTAGCTGCGACCAACAGGATTGGTTTTGGATTCGATGGAAAAACATACTTTGGTCATAGTCAGGTGGTTGACCCTTGGGGAGTTGTACTTGGAAAACGAAATTCAGAGCAGCGATTGATAACCATCGAGGGCAACACTGAATTGATCAAGACAGTGAGGTCTCAGATAACTTGCTATGCGGACATCGCTACATTGGGTTATGATAAAATTCAACGATTCGATGAGTGAAATGAAGAACACAAGCGTTAAGTGAGGGTGACAATCAGTGTACATCAGCTGGAGGAGCACTTGGTGGACCAAACAGACCTCATAAAGAAAGCAGTTCGCGATTGGTTCTCACGTGAAGGGACCAAGGTGGAAACAATCACGAATCCACGTGCAGAGTTCATCTTCAAGGTGAAATTCCATCGATTCTTCTTCACTGTGGTTCGGCCGAATGACCAGAGGTATCTACAGATTGAGTCACAGGTCATGATCTCTCCGCAACATCAGAAGCTGCTCTCAGTCGAGAAGATGCGTGGATTTCAAATGGATGCAATGAAGTTCAGTTTTCAAGAAGGACTCACCATGGGTTTTATTCAACCGAGGCCTGGGCAGCCGGGTCCACAGCCCCCTGGACCAGGTTTTGTTATCTCCGATAGAATCTATGATGACGCATTCACTGAAGACCTTCTCTGGAGGACTATGCGCAAATTACATGGAGCGATAGACATGGTGATTGCTCTTCTAAATGAAACAACTGGTCAATTGGGTGCTAAATCCGAGGACACAACTGACGCGGGTCCTTCGTACTATACATAAATGTGACAGGCTCGACGGTTTTTCGAGAAGGGTACGTAGTAGCTCTCTTTTTCAAATAAGAGGAAATAAGTTTAGGATAGCCGAATGAGTTTGTTAGATAATCCGCTGTCTGTTACAGAGTGTGTTCCCATGAAGCGTGTCCTTGTACTCTTAGTCATAATGGTGGCTATCCTTACAATGCCTCCAATCACAGATGGCCCATCAGAATCGATTGAGAGTATATCATACCCTCAGCAAGGACCTGAAGAGTTGATTTCTGTTTCATCAGCAGCAGGCACAGGTGATGCAAGAGCAGCTATTGTATTTGCATCAAGAGAAATCAACAGTCGTAGTTTGCAAATAATGAATTCATTCACCAGCACAAATGTCCATTCAGGATCGCTAGACCTTTCAAATTATCTGATACCGGGATGGAGTTTGTATAGAGTAGAGATTGATGTTAACTCAATAACATCTGTAAGAGAATATGTATCTCTTAATGTAAATCCGAGTACATACATAAGGATAAGAAATGATACAGGCACTCATCTCACAACTGACGCATTGTATCAAGAATTCTACAATCAACCATATGATGGAATATTAGAGAACTATTCTATTAGTTACATAGCGCCATCCTATTACAGCATGTCTCTTGGAATTGCACATCTCGTTGTAAGAAGTGATTTTTCGGACCCGCAAACAAATACAACAGGATGGATATCTCCTTTCATACAAACAACTTCAGACACATTAGTAACGCATGATTGCTCATCAGATAATGCGATACTAAATGCAAGTACTCCATATTTCGTAGTCATAGATGGAACTGGAATGCAGGGTATGTATAGTGTCGCTGAAGAAAAATGGATATTCAACCAAATATACTGGAATGCACAACCAGTCCTAAGGTTAGAAACTGGAGGACGAATAAGAGACTATCCAGCTTGGTTCACATATGGCATTGGAAATGAACACGAAGCTGAGTTGAACTATACCTACACTCCTTGGAATAAGACTACAAATTCAGCTCTAACATTCTCTTTACCAAATCAAGTGGCAATGAAGGGAAACTCATCTGACCTTCAAGGCACAAGTTGGGTATTCACAGATGCAGAGAATATTACAATGATCAATTTTGAAACCAATCTGTCTGTGAATGTAGACTATAACATGACAATGTGGTATCAGAAATCAGTTTCATCAACCACTAGTTGGTATGTTCCAAACAGTGGTGCGGATGTTGAATGGAGTGTTGAAACATCCATTGAATATCCAGCAGTTGCTCAATCGAACTTATTGAACATCTCAATACCAGCATCTTGGAATTCAGAGGGTTTCTATAACAGCACGCATCCAACGCTCAACCACACCACATATTCAACAACGGGAACAATCATCACATGTTCTCAGTTGTACAATGACACATGGACTTTAGAGCTAACATCAGAAAATCTAATGAAGACGCTGAAAACCTTCACTACTATTGATGATACTGAGGTTGTATCTCAATCGCTAATGACTTCGAATATTGACATTAACTCAACACTACAAGAGCCAGATTCAGACCCTATAACATCAGGTACAGTAAACTTGGAAATATGGTATTCAGGGGAGTCTTTCTGGACTCCATCAGACAAGTCAGTGACAAATGGTCTGGTTCACTATTTCTGGAATATAAGTGAACCATTAGCAATGAATGGGGAGTACACAATTGAAACATATTGGAGCAACGGGACAGAAGCGGGCTATCTAACTAAGACCATAGTTCTCATCTATCCCACATCTATGACTGCAGACTCATACAACATTGGTGCATTTACAGAGAGCAGTTTCGATATTAGGGTAAAACTAGATGACATCTTTACTCCGCAAGGTCTCAATGGAACCTACGCCAATGTGGTCTATTCCTTTGATGGTGCAGCAAATCAAACTCTGACGGATCTAACCAATGGAACATGGACTGCCACAGTTCTCACTACAGGGAAGAATTTTGGGCTTTACGATGTCATTGTGTACGCGACAGGATATGCCATTCAGAATCGAAGTTTACAAATAGACGTATCGCTGATTCATGACACAGAGATACTAACGATTCAATGGTCCAATACTAATGATATAACATATGTTGAATCTACCGAGCTCTCTGTCGCTTACAAGAGAGTAGGCGGAACCCCGATAGCTGGCGCTACTGTCAATGTTACAATTAACACAATTCCCTACGAACTTGTTTGGGATGGAGTGAGTGAAACCTACAAGAGAACATTCGTTGGCTCAGATGCACTCCCAGGAATCGATATCCATGACCTTTTCATTCAAGCTTGGAAAGAAGGTCATAAACCACAGACCGATGA
>JAEOUL010000022.1 GCA_016839345.1 Candidatus Thorarchaeota archaeon
CCTGCCTCTTTTACATAAACCAGCGATCGGATCATATTTGCTAGAATCTTCTCCGGTGAAGAAGATGATTTTATTCCACCAAGAATTGAACACGAAATGAACGTTTGGATGACCTGTTGCTTCGACCTTATTCAATTCACTTACCTAAGTTCCTGACCTCTTTTGACGATAAGCAATTTGATGATACAGTTTTTTCAGTATTCTCATTCATAGAAGATTTAGGCCTCAAGGTTGCGGTACTACACCTACCAGAACAAGATCATCTCACAAGTAGCAGATGGATTGAGAGGTACAATGTACTCCTCAACGAAGCAGAGAATGTTGATTGTATGCTTACTTTCGAAAATGTCCCCTACATCAAAGGTGTTGATCTGTATATTCTGGATGAAATTCAGAAACATAATAACAGATCACTAGGAGTTACTGTCGACATGGAATTCATGCATCTTAATGGAACCGACATCAACTGGTTAACAACTGCCTTTGGAGACCGTCTAGTCAATATTCACTTTCGGGATAGTGATGGAAATCTCCTAGGAGAAGATGGAAGAAGACACTATCTAAATCCAGGAGAAGGAAAGATTGACTTGCATAAAACAGTCAAGATTCTACATAATTCGGGTTATAGTGGTCCACTCACCATAGAAGTATCACATCGACAGAGAGAGAATATTGTCAAAGCTAAACAATATGCTGAAGGTTGTCTAAGAAATCTCTAATCATTCCAGGGGTTGTAGCTCTTTACGAATTGATGTCAGATGACCTGTATGATAATCAATGTGGGTGAATGTACTAGTAATTACCTCCCTAACTGTCATTCCAACAAAGAAAGATGGGGCTTTTCCTTTTTGGATTATATTCTCAAGGTCATCCTCAGTAGCTGTTCTAACATATTCTAATAATTCATGTTCGCCCGAGTCATAGTATTCCTTAATCTCCTCTCTAGAGGTTCCAGCCCAATCTCCTGCAGTACCAGGAGTGTAGAGTTTGAAGAGGTCGGGTCTTTTTGGAGGGCCTACTTTGATGAGCATATTGAGTGAAAAATCAAATACAGCAGCTTGATGAGCAAGAACCCAACCCAATGATGCCATCCCTGTCTTTGGACGATATGAGAGATCATCATGTCCCGTTTCATCAATTAGATGGATTTCCATGTCCCTCCACTTTCGTGTTGAAGCAGCGGCTAATTTGAATAGGTCGTAATCTTTCATACAAATCCCTCCAGGACTAACATCTAAATGTAACAAATCTTCCTTTTAGTGTTCACTTTCACGTAACTCGGAAATGGTTAGCTTTGATATCAGTTTAGAAGATGGTACATCCTATTCCCAATCACAAGATGTAAATTCACTCTTTCAACTGAATATGTTGATTACTATGGAATCAAGACCACTCTCAGGACAACTTTCGCTGGAAGAATTACGTCAACTCAGAAGACTGATGGCAGTCCAACAGGCACTTGATGAGTGGAAGAAGAAAGGATTTGAGGTGGACATTCCTGTCTGTCCTATTTGTAAAAGCCCACGACTAGTCAGATTAACTTCGGCTCATGACCTAGGAGTGTTTCCAGGATCATTTCAACCTGCGTTATATTGCATAGACTGTGGATGGTATGGTCGAATCGCTCCGGTCATGTCAAATCGACCAGAAAAGGATGCAATTCTAGAGGACCTCGAAGGAGCATTTGCTCCCCTAATGGACCCAGATGAAGACCCGTATGCCGATGTATTAGAGAGAGAGACCGATTAGTGTCACTCTGCAGGAACTCTATGTAATTCGTACATCAATGGATTGAAGGCATCTGGGCAGGCATGTGTTGCCATACATTGGTCTCTCAACCATGGGAACTTAGCATTGTACATCATAGCGTAGATCTTGGGTAGCATTGAGTATAGTGCACTGATACAGATCTTTCCTCTTACTTCATCCCCAGTGAAGAGGACTTCATCTCCAACTTTGTGTCCTGCTGCACAATTTCCTTCCTGTTTCACTACACGGCAAAGAATGTGCCAAGGTTCATCTCGTATGCATTCTGAATCTGACATAAAACGGATAAAAGCACATTACTTGATAAGATATCCGTCAGCTATCTCCGGTCATATCCTCTACAGGCTCAGTATTGCTTTCTGGGGACTCTATCTTGAATAATTCGTCGGTCTCACAGATATCGTCTGGATATTCTCCAGCACGCTTCAGTCCTTCGCTAGCCGCAACTGGACCAAATACCTGGAGAATCATTGTCGTTAATGCAATTACATTCAGAATCAAGGTCCCATAGAAAATCGCTTCAGCACTACCAAGGGTAAGGAAATTCTGTTCAACCACTAAAGAAAGACCTACAGCCACGCCAGCTTGTGACATAAGGCAGAGTCCAAGATATTTTGTGGTCAAATCAGGAGTGTGAGTAATCTGAGCTCCTGTTCTTGCTCCAAAGTATTTGGCAAATGTACGGCCTCCAACATATGCAATTGCTAGGAGTACAACAGATAGATTCGCTATAACGCCAAGATCGATTGAAGCCCCCACTATAACAAAGAAAATCATAACAATCGGGGACATTATGACTTTCAATGTATGACTTACTGGGTCCTTCTCAGGTGTCACAAAGTTGCCAACAATAAAACCGAATACCATACACGACAAAATTGCACTCATATGTAGCCACGACATTAGGCCAACAATCAGGATTATCATTCCGAGTTCGAATTCTAGTATTTCACGTCTATCATCTTCACGATTGACAAAATAGACCATTACAAATCCAAGGATTGCTCCGATAGCAGACGATGCAGCAATATCAATGACAAGAGACCCTATTGCACCTAAAATTGTCACAGAACCTGGAGTAGAATAGAATAGAATGGCAATAGCGATAGCGCCATCTGCTAATAGAATAGCAATGACATCATCAAGAGCCAAGATGAACATCAGAGTATCAGTGAGATCACCTTTGCACTTACGCTCCCAAATCACCATTACTGTTGATGCAGGATCAGTTGCACTTGCAAGAGCTCCGAACACGATTGCAATGTGCCACGCACCAAGTATATACCCAGTCAATAATGTGACTATTACGAATGTCAGAATTGATTCAAGAATTAGAATCGCACCCATCCGACGAGTTTGACCAGTGAAAACCTCTTTTCGTATCTCAAGACCAATATTATATCCAATCAATCCAAGAGCGAGATTAACAAGTGGAAATAGTAATTCTCGGGTTGTATCATTAAAGAGCCCTATTGTTCCAAGAAATAGACCAGCTATCATGAAACCAAGAATCTTTGGGATTCCGAATCTCGTCATGATCTCAGCACCGAAATATGCAAGTACTAACGCTATACCCAACAACAACAGTAATTCTGGTATGTAAAGTGCTTGCATTCTATCACTCCGGACATAGATTTGAATAGTCGTTTGTTTTAGGAATGTTAATGTCTCTTTTAAAGTGATATATAGGTGATAGGTCTAAAACAATCTTCTAAGCAGTTTAACGTTGATTGTATCAAGTCGTATTTAATTCTGAAAAATACAGACATTCATCACTCAAGACGCACTCTTCACAACTTGGATTCTGCGCTTTGCAGATTTCTCGTCCGTGTCGAACAAGGTTCTTGTTTAGCGAGGAGATACAATTTCGTGGTATTATTTGTTCTAATAGGACGTGTGCCTTCTCGCGAGATACTTTTTCATCAATAATACCTAAGCGTTTAGTGACTCTCCAAACATGAGTGTCAACTGGTAAAACTGGAAGACCAAATGAGAATAATAAAACGATGGCTGCAGTTTTTGGTCCCACACCATGAAGAGAAGTAAGCCACTCTTTTGCTTGTGGAATGTCCATCGTTTCAAGAAGAGAGAGGTCCAACTTTCCAACTCGTTCCTGAATCTCTCGGAGGGTTGCCTGTATTCGTTTGGCTTTTAGATTGTACATGCCAGATGAGCGAATGCTGATTGCAAGTTCGTCTTGCGGAGCAGCTAATACCTCCTCCCATGTAGAGTAGGTCTCTTTCAAACTCTCAAAGGCACGAAACATATTGACATCGTTGGTATGCTGACTGAGAATGGTCATGACCAATTCATCAATTGGAGGAAGTCTTCTCTCACTCACTTCGTCCCCATATACTTTGATAAGGATTTTACAGATTTTTCCCGCTTTCTTTCTCGTTTCATCAACCATTGCAAACACCAAGAAAGAATTGCTGCCTTATCAGCAAAGTGGTATAGTGTGTAAAATCCCCTTTCGATACTCTTTTGTTCTAAGACAGTAACTATCGAGAGGAATCAAGATGAAAGTTGGAGTTATCTACGAGAGTACTCGTGGTAGGACTAAAGCCATGGCAGAGGCTATCTGTAAAGGTGCAACTGAGGTAGGAGCAGAATGCATGGTCATTGATGCCAAAGATTTCAATGGTATTAGTGATCTGTGCGCCATAGCCATAGGAAGTTCAACAAGAATGAAAAGAGTACTTCCAAAAGTCAAGCAGATACTTGCAGAACTCCCAGATCTAAAGGGATTACCTGCAGCAGCATATGGTTCCTACGGATGGAGTGGTGAAGCTCCAGACGAGATTAATGACCGACTGCAGGAACTTCATGCAAAGATTGTCATTGATCAGCCTATAAAAGCAAAAGACTACCCCGGAGAATCAGTTCTGGAAGAGTGTCAGCGCCTCGGTGCAAAACTTGCGGATAGTTGCTAGTAGAGTTTGACAATAGATCATTCTCAGACATGTGCAATCTTAGTAACTCTTATCATGTTGATGTAATGGCACATAGGTCGGTGCTTTTAGAAAATGGGACATATCAGAAGACTCACAGGCTATGCCTTTAGAAGGAAATTCCTCTTCTTTGGCTTCCTCACGTCTGCTGTTATTGGTACCATATTCAATCTTCTAACACCACTCGTTCTTATCGAAATTGTAGACCAAGTAATCATTGGATCCCAACTTGATCTGTTGCTAGAGTACATATTCCTCTTTATTGGCCTTGGGCTTTTCTATGCACTTTTTGACATGCTAGGTCGTTATGGTGCTGCAATACTTTCACAGCACGTCATCTTTACACTACGAGAGGAGCTCTATCATAGTTTGATGGAAAAGGACCTTTCATTTTTCGACCAAAATGAAACTGGACAGCTATTAGCACGAGTCACAACTGATGTTAGCACAATGAGGGAATTTCTATATTGGGGGTACCGAGTGCTTCTAATTGGATTTGCTCAGCTTTCTGGAACCTATATTGTCATGTGGACTGTTAATCCAATGCTTACAACTTACATGCTAATCTGGATTCCAGTCATGCTCATTTTCATCTATTCTTTTGCAAGGAAGGTACGTCCCATATTCTTTGCAGCAAGAAAACAATATGGCGTTCTAAGCTCTGTTCTCGCGGAGAATGTAGTTGGTCATAAGGTTGTGAGAGCGCATGCAACTGAAGATAGGGAAGCTGAACGAGTTGAAAAAGAAAACAGAGGGTTCCTAGACCTCCGTGTTCGTGCAAGTAAACTCGAATCATTTTTCCAACCAATGCTCCCCTCATTGATCAGTGTGGCTATAGGCGCCCTAATCTATATCGGCGGGTTTAGCTATATCAGTGGAACACTCACATATGGTCAATTCGTTGGTTTCATTTCAATGATTGGAATGCTTGTTCTTCCTGCTAGATTTCTGAGCTGGGGTGTAGGAATGTATCAACGAGCATCAGCATCAGGTGAGAGAACGTTTTACATTCTGGATGCAATTGAAGAAGTAATGGATCCGAAGGACCCAGTGGAGATCACTGAGTTCAGAGGAGAGATAGATTTCAATAACATCTCTTTCAGCTATGGTGGAGACGGATACATACTTAGTGATGTGGATCTACACATAAAGCCAGGACA
>JAEOUL010000203.1 GCA_016839345.1 Candidatus Thorarchaeota archaeon
CCGAGGGTAGCTGTTATCATGATTGTTATCTCATTCTTTTTACTGCCTGTTTTGGTAGCCTTTCAGATGCTTGGCTACTACATGACCGAGATGACTGAATTCATCAGCAGAAATCCTTTCTGGGAGAGAGTGGAGAGTGTTGGAGACCTACTGTTCTATGCAGGTCCAATGTTCTTTGTCGGTCTACAATGGTGGCTCCTGATTCCTGTGTTCTTCCTATCCCAGGGTGTTGATGGAATCCATAAGATTGCTCACCATGAAACATCCAGTGAGAAAATCACTGGTCTGTTCTATTTCCTATGGCCAATTTCAATGCCATTCTTCTTTGATTCAGTTGAGATTATGGCAATGGTTGCACTTTCTATTCCTGCCTTTGCCTTCTACTCTTATATTAGACCATACTACACCTATGTCACAGCAATTCATACAATGTCATTTGCATTGTTGTTGTTATTTGCAACTGTTTTTTCACCAATGCTCCCATTGATGAATATCATTTTCCCGGGATTTATTCCTCCTCATATTCCACCACGACTGTTCCCATGGCCCTTCTCATAATTTGTGCGCATAACGGACTTACTGGATTCTATCCAGAATTCGGTAGAAGATGTTTTGAAATTGCAGACTGTTTTCATGAATTTCCCTGCATAAAGCAGGGCTTGCTCCATAGAGACCACATTGAGTTGAAATCATTGAACTATCTCTTAATTTCTCAATGTCGACATCACTCTCATAAAATTGTTTGAAGCTTCGTTCCAGGTTTGTTTCGAGAGTTTTGAGAAGTGGCTCTGAATATCCATCATCAACATTAGGTAGTATTCCAAGAATAAGTCCTCCCCCTCTTTTCAAGAACGCATTCACTTTCTCGGATTGTTTCTGATTCAGCTCTGGTGGATATCTTATCAAATCAATGTGAGCGATCTTGGTTCTACTCTCCCAGAGAGGATACCACTCGTCTACTTTGACCTGTCGCCAATCGTCGCAATAATGAAACGCAGGTATGACTCCTTCAGGAAATATTCTATCAGTCCTTTCAATAACCTCTCTTACAGATAATCCTGGAATCTGATTTCTTCCGATTATTTCAATGACATATCCCAAACCTGGGTCGTCTTGACACAAAATAATATTCTCACATGATTTACTTAGATGATCGACCTGGCCTGCTGCAATCCGTGTCATCAGGCGTTGGAAGAAATGGAACATCTTCTTTGTGATGTGCTGTTTTCCTCCAATATCTCGTGTGCTAAAACACATAGTTGCTGGTGCTGTTTGTTGAGTCTTGAAGTTTCGATACATAGTTCCATCCATCATTAGATATAGGCTATGCCCATGCTCTTTGTCAAGAATCAGGGGCTGATCGTCACTGGTAATCTCATGATATGTCTGAAGGTCAATATCAAGAATGAAATCTCCCTGTTCTTCATAATCGTCAACAAGAGCAGCGAACTGTCGTATCATATCTTCTTCACGAAGTGAAGTAATTGAGTAAGTATATGGAAGTGCAATCTTCTTTACATAATCAACTGGAATATCTGGATTGGGTTCACCTAGGCTACCAACACCAAAGAAATGTCCTGCTAGCCCTTCTGGTAAAATCCGTGACAGTTCTATACGCTCCTCTGTACTCTACCCTTCCTTCTGATTATCTTGTTACAAGATTGTAGCGCTGGACAGTCTGCACAAAGGTCTGGTACATCTTCAATTGTTTGTTCTTCATCATACAATAGGAACTGCTCAGCTATTGAACTGCCTTTTGATTTTTCAGGTCCTTCATCCTGACTTTTTCTTCTTACCATGCATTTGTGTTTTCTGAGATTGTCACTGAATTCATCCATGTCTCCTGAAACAATAACCGCAGTAGGACCAATCTTTCGGATAATGGATCGTGTAAATTCAGGGATGAGCATCAGTTTCTCCAAGTCTTTCTCATTCTCAGTTTCAAAAAGAGTGACATTTTCTACTGTTGTAAAAGTGGTCTGTGATGTCCAATCTGTTATTGATCTGACAACATTTCTTGGAACAGGTTTACTACTCTCCTTCTCTAGAAATCCTAGAATGTCATCTTCCCGGAGACCAATTTCAATTGCTTGAAAGACTGATTTGTCAGTGAGTTTGAATGTACTTACAACATCAGTACGAACAGGTTCAGTGATGAGCATGAGTCGATACAGATTCTGAAACTCCATCTCACTAGTGAAGACTGTTAACTCAAAATTAGGTAGAACAAAGAAGCTCTCTTTCGTTTCAGGTTTAGGTTGTGGTTTGCCCTTTAATACACTCTCTCCCACATCCGTGAGTCTGATTCCTAGGAGCTTCTTCCCGCGATATGCAGCTTCAACAATCCCTAGGAGAATTGGAGTTTCCATAGAGAGCTGAACTCGATCATTATCAACTTGAATCCACTTGAGTTGCTGGTTGTCGATGTACAATTCACTACGAATCCAATCTCGTAATTCCTCAATACTGATCCAGTCGTCTGTCGTGCTCTCTCTAAGTCTACAAATAGCGAGATTCAGAGTATACTCAGTTGGTTGATCTGGGGTGGCCCATATGGCTCGAGATCTTCCAAGTTGTGACATAAGAAGCCGTTTTGCCACTTGATAATGATTGCCATGAAATAGAGCATTCACTTTTCCTGGCATTACTCTATCCTCCTCACCTATTGAGTAGGCTCCAACCTTTCGACCTAACTTCTGAACCAATTCAAATCGTTCATCGTTTGGCTTGGACATGGATTCCTTAATATGATCAATCTCCCGTCTCGGAAACTCCCATGAGCTTGTCATATGAACCTCTTTCTTTGCAATGTAGGATACAAGCAATAACATATCAATTAGAAGACTATCGCGTTCATCTACAATGTTCTTGACTTTCTTTGGTTTTTCAGACTGGGGTTCTGGTTTGGCTGAAAAAAACTCTCTCAGATAGGGTAGAAAGAAATCTAGAACTTTGAATTCAGCAACCTCTCTACCAAATTCCGTCAATCTTGACATCATACGTCTGATAATTAAACCCTTCTTCCGCAGATCTCTTTCTGTCTGGTTCAGCTGTCCGTAGCTGTAGATTTTTCTGAATGGTTTGAGTCTGTCGTAGCTCATTGCACCTCCACTGAGTGTAAGAATTCCAAGTAAGTCTCTTTCAAGCTGAGTAAAAGAAGCAAATATCTTTTCACGGGATTCGTGAGTTCGCATCTTCTCCGCAAGCATCTTGATAAGAGATGCTCCACTGTCCATTCCTGTGACATCAATCTCCCATCGTTGACATGCAGCAAGCAAGTCCTCTCTAAGGACATGTTCAAGTTCTTTTTCCAATGTTTCTCGTGCCATTCTCATTACCAAACCATGAAACTGAGATTTGCAAACAAGCGCCCAGCTTTTGACCAATTAAGTAACTTTTGGTTACGTCAAAACTTGCAATTGGATATGTTTTGACGCATTAATTCATTGGTTTTCCAGAAAAGAAACAGGCTTATGTACGCTTGAGATGACCCGTGGTTAGGTGCTAAAACTTGGAACCAGTTCTTTGGAGTGTGAAATATAGGCCCAAAGATTGGAACGACTTTATTGGTAAAGAGAATACCATAAAACATCTGAAATCCCTGGCCGAATCCGACATTTTCCCTAACATGATTTTCTATGGGCCTGCTGGAACTGGAAAGACTTCAGCTGCTGAGATTTTCTCGAGAGAGATTCTCTCAGAAAGTTTTGGCGCCAATTACAAAATGCTAAACATCCGTGATGTTTGGGATGTACCAGTCACAAAAGCGAAGAGGTCAGTTCAAGACCTTGCAAAGCTCAAACGTGATGAACGATCTGAATTGGATGAGTACATGTCTATTGTTTACCGGGAAGCAAAAGCTGCACGTAAAGCTAGAGGCCGTTCCGGAGAACCGACTCGAGGTCAGTTGCTTCAGGAAGCAATTCGATTTTTTGCATCTACTAGCACTGTTGTCGATGATAAGGTGAAGATCCTAGTACTTGATGAAGCTGATGCATTGACCTATAGTATGCAACAGGCATTACGTAGAACTATGGAATTGTATAGTGATGCGTGTAGATTCATTCTCGTCACACCAACAGTATCTGGATGGAGTCCTGCAATCCTCTCCAGGTCGCTTGTACTCAAGTTCCCAACTCCCTCTGAAGAGGTCACTCAGGAATTCATTCGTAAAATTGCTTCAAAAGAGAACGTAACAATAGATGACGGAGCGCTTGTAACAATCGCTCGAGAATCTGGAGGTGACCTTCGTCATGCAATCAATCTTCTACAGGTTGTCGCCAACGCAAGTGATTCAGTGACTGAAGACGTTGTCTATGAGTATTCAGAAACCCAACTCGTCAAAAGAGTGCGTGATGTTGTGTCAAAAGCACTTAGTGGCCATTACAAAGCCGCACGAAAAGAAATTCTCAAATTAATGGCTGTTGATGGGTACTCTCCGCAAGAAGTTTGTCTTGAAATAGAACGTGATCTTGTGAAACGTCCCTTTGATTCAGATACAATGACAACAGTTCTGGATAGAGTTGCTAAGATTGATTATCGCCTGTTGCACGGAAAGAATGCTTTTATCCATCTAACTGCACTACTAGCTTCTCTGCAAGAAATTGCTGCCGAAAATCCTAGCTCATAGGTTCTAGATCTCTCCCAACATCCAGCTTGTCCCTCATTATTTCTTCAAGGTTGGGTGATAGTATTTGACGATCATAGAGGAACTCCGCTTTGATTGAATCCTCTTCTCTCGATATCAATTTCCTTTGCAGTGCCATTGTTAACATTCTCCTAACCTGACTAGGTCTTCCATACCGGCACCTGAAACAAATGAACTCAATGGCATCCTCAACTTGAACAGGATTTCCTTTCTTCCTGAAAAGGTGGGTGAGAATGAAGAGGAGGTCTCTTCCATTCATGGTTTGAGTGGCATCCGACAGCCTTTTAGAAGTTACTGTGAGGAGAGTCCTCGAAATGATGAAACATCAAATCTCCAAGGTCCAAAGTCATACACTTTCAGAACTAGAAAAATTACTTGTAGAATCATCAGACATCTTCGACAGTGATGTGACTTTATTTAATGAAAGCCTCGGTGGATGGTCAAACGTCAATATTCAAGGACAACATGATGGAAATGATTTTGTTCTTAAACTGCCAATGTCAATTCCTCCCTTTGATAAAGATCATTACTATCACCTCAATGAAATCAGTAGGTTCTTTGGAGCACTAGGACTAACAGCTATGCCTCTGTCCATGGGACATCTCAATGATGATTTGCGAACCCCTTTCATTGTCTTTGACTTCATTCATGGAACAATACATGACTCGGTTCAACATTTTTCAAACTTGGAAGTAAAATTACTTGGAGATAGCCTGCAAATTCTCCAAAGCAACAAACCACCTAATCTTCGAAAATTCAAATCCCCAATTGATTTCTTGAAATCTCATCATGCACGAATTGAAAATCACGAAGGGTTCTCAAAAGAATCGCAAGCGGTTCGTAAACTAATTGACTCGTTTGAAGATGTTTATCCATTGGCAGAATCACATTTTGGAAGTCTGGAGGATTGGTCATCAACAATCATGCATGGTGACCTCTGGACTCCTAATATTGTGTTTCAGTCTGATAGAGCTATCTTGCTGGATTTTGATGCCTGTGCCTACGGATTCAATTACTATGACCTAGCTTATCTACTAGAAACTCCTGAGAGCTGTTCTATCGATGTACTCTCTTTAATACTCAATCCTGAAGAAATGAATCAAGTTAACAGTTTTAGACCACTCGCAGTGTCATTTGTCATTCTCTGGTCTCTTGAGCGTCTTCAGTCAATAGAGTCTGGTCTTATTGAACCAACTTTTGATAACGCAGAAACTAGATTGGCAGTTATTGGTTACACACGGTCAAAGATATCGCGTCTAAAGGAACTACTTTCTATCTAAAGAAGTCCTCAGGAGGAGTTTCCCAAACCTTCTCATTTGCTGAGGCAATAACGTATTGATATCCCTGCTCAGTGAGGAACAGTTGACGCTTCGCTGCAAAATCCATATCTCGTGTATCCTTTGTTATGAGTGAGTAGAAACGCGCAAAACTCCCATCAGTTTTCGGCCGTAGAATCCTACCCAAACGTTGAGCTTCCTCCTGACGGGATCCGAATGTTCCAGAAACTTGGATTGCTACATTTGCATCAGGGAGATCAAGAGCGAAGTTTGCTACCTTGGACACGATCAAGATTTTCTCCTCTCCCTCTCTGAACGCTTCATAAAGACGCTGTCTTTCATCATTGTGGGTCTTCCCAGTGATTAATGGTGCACCGACGTCATCAGCTATCAATTTCAGCTGGTCCAAGTACATGCCGATGACTAAGATGTTATCATTTTCATGATGTTTGAGCAGCTCATTGATGATATCAATCTTCAAAGGATTCTCTGCTGCAATTCTGTATTTCTTTCTGTCTTCAGCCAATGCATAGGGTCTTCGTAGATCGTCAGGAAGGTCAAGTCTTATCTCATAACAAATGGCGGTCGCAATCCAACCTTGATCCTCCAATTGTTTCCAAGGCATGTCGAACCGCTTTGGTCCGATTAGACTAAAGACATCTTCCTCTTTCTCATCTTCACGAACTAGGGTTGCTGTTAATCCAAGTCTCCTTGTTGCTTGAATTGTGGCAGTTACTCTAAACACTGGAGCGGGAAGTAGATGCACCTCATCATAGATGATGAGTCCCCAGTTCCTTGCTTCAAATATTTGAAAGTGGGGAAATTTATCCTCCCTTGATTTCCGCCATGTTAGTATCTGGTAAGTGGCTACTGTAATCGGACGAATCTCTTTGTTGTCTCCAGTATATTCACCAATATCCTCTGGTTTCAATGTGGTCTTGTCTAGAAGTTCTGCAATCCATTGCCTGACAGCCACAACATTAGGACACAGAATAATTGTAGATGTTTGGAGTTTGTGCATCGCACCAATTCCAACCATTGTCTTTCCAGCACCACACGGTAGTACGACAACACCCGATCCTCCCCTCACACCTCCTCCCGCATGAAAAATCGCAACTGCATCTTCCTGATAACTACGGAGTCCCCATGGCTTACCCTCCAGAGTCACATCTCGGATTTCAAATGGCAGATGTTCGCCCTCTACATATCCAGCAATATCCTCGACTGGATGCCCAATCTCAATTAGGGCATGTTTGAGGAAACCCCTTTGATCTGGATCAACTCGTAGTGTGACCTCATCAACACGTTCAATGAGGTATTCTCTCACTTTCTTGTTTGCCCATATCTCCTCTGCTAAATCCTCTTCTTCACATAGCAGAAGGAGGTCAGGCCCATCTTTGTACAGCGATAGCTGTCCATATCTGGACATATAGTCAACAATCTCTCTTGCAATGTTCCCCGGTATCGGATACTTTGCAAACTCCTCTAGAGCTGCTATGACCTCGTCTGGAGTCATTCCCATTGCAGCTGCATTCCATAGGCTCAGAGGAGTCACACGATAGGTATGAACATACTCTGGACTTTTGACAAGCTCTGCAAAACGAGCTAGTGAGTCTCGTGCATCCTCATATAGCGGATTATCTACTTCAAGAAGAACTGACTTGTCTGACTGTACGATCAATGGGTTACTGGGGTTTGCCATCTTGTTTCATCATCCACTTTTCATGGCTAATCGCTGAACACTCATGCGGAAAACGTGAAACGGCGGAATGTTCGCGAGATAAATGCTTCCCTCACGGCTAGCCAATTATTCTCAAGTAAACCGGAAAGTCTATATACCTCTCATAATGAGCGCGGAGTATTGGTTAACGGAGGTGCAATGAACAAATGATTGTAATCAGAGTAGAATATGTAGTAGTTTCCTGCACCAACGTTGAGAAAGACTAACTGTTTTTCGTTGCTTCTGTGCTCATTCATTCATTCTACGCATCGTGTATGAATTTCATTGAAGCACAACGTTTGTTGTAGGTTACAACTTCTTGCGGTTTTATTGTGCTACGAAAGTAGATGCGTGTCGCTCAGCCGATGAGAGTGAAACAAGAATTGTATACTAATAATCACAAAGAAAATGGTTCATACAATACGAGCCAAAGATGCAAACGTTCGGACAAGCAGAGTCTAGAGAAGAGTAAAGCTCCTCTCTTGGACAGCATCCCAGGTATATGCCATGGATGCAGATTCTCCACATATGAGGTGGCTTGAATGGCTGGAGTAGTGGAGAAGCTAAATCCCAAGAAGCCCAGTGCGCTCTCTATCAAGAGAGAAGCTCAGCGTGGAAACAAGAGAGGATGGACAGTCCAAATCAATGAAATCACTCTAGACGAAGTCAAGCAGGATGCTATCAAATTTGGGCTAGCCACAGAAGTACTGTATCAACTGAATGCCGGGAAGGAAGCATCGATCTATCTGGCTTATTGGAAAGATCATCCAATCATTCTCAAAGCATTCAGATTCTGGAATACTTCACAGGCAAAGAAAAAGAAAGGATTCTTCGCTCCAGGAAGGATGCAGGTTCTAGCTGCGAAGGAGTTTGACCTACTCATGTCCTGTTTCAAAGCAAGAATGAATGTCCCCACTCCCATTGGCAGAGTAGGTAACTATCTCACGATGAGATTCATTGGAGATGGAACAGAACCTGCGCCGCAGCTTAGGAATGTCCTTCTAGAGGAACCAGACGTGATTCTGGATCAGATACTAGAAGACTATCTTATCATGTATCGTGATGTACGATACGTGCACGGAGACCTCAGCGCATACAATATCCTCTGGTGGCAAGGAAATCCTTGGATTATAGACATGCCCCAGGCTTGTAAGGTTGGACCTTGGTCAGATATGAAGAACATCGTGTCATTACTCAGACGTGATATTGTAAATGTCCTATCCTACTTCAAGAAGTACGGCATACGAAGAAAACCGGATGACATTCTCGATGTCTTTCTGTCAGAGTATGTTCCACGTAATCAGAGGTACTACACCGAGGAGGTCACACAAGCATGAGTCGTGTCGATAAGTTCAATCCCCTATCAAAGGGGAGTGCAATCGATCAGAAACGAGATGCACTTCGAGGTGGTTCATGTGGAAAGGCGATAATTGAGGAACCTAAATTCAAAGATATCCGTGAGGATGCCATCCGCTATGGATTGGCTCATGATGTGCTCTACCCCGTGAGTGCGGGAAAAGAGGCTTCCATCTTTCATGCTACTTGGAACAATCATCCGATTATTCTCAAAGCATATCGACTGTGGTCAACACCACATAAATTGTCAATGGGCAAGGGGTATATCCGTGAGTCCAGTGGTAAGAAGACAAGATGGATTCTAGGACTAGTCGAAGACATCGCAGTTCAGGAGTTTGACATTCTTCAATCATGCTACCGAGCTGGAGTTAGGGTTCCTACTCCAATCTCGAGGGTTGCCAACTACCTCACCATGCGGTTCATTGGTGATGGGGAGTATCCTGCACCCCAGCTTCGCGAAGTTGAACTTGAGAATCCTGAGGATGTGCTGAACGAGATTCTCAACCAGTATCTCCTGATGTACAGCAAAGCAAACTATGTTCATGGCGATCTGAGTGGATATAATATTCTCTGGTGGAACAGCAAACCATGGATTATTGATATTCCTCAAGGTGAGGTCGTCAATAAGTGGTCTGATATGAATAAGATCGAGCTCATGCTTCGTCGTGACATCAAAAATGTACTCAAGTATTTCAGGAGCTATGGGATTGAACGTAATCCCGAAAGCATTCTCAATGTGTTTCTCGATGCCTACATACCAAGTAATCTACGTAACTATAGAGAGTTACGAAATGAAGGGCTTGAGCTTTTATAGACTTCACACTTAGATGAATAATGAAAAGATAATGAGCCTCAAGCTTGCTGCTGAGGCTCCATATACGACATCTCTGGACGTTCGTCGGGCTAGACCTACTCTCCAGACCGTCCTAAACGGCCTTTGGGCTCAGTCTAGGCAACCTTTCTGAGGACCACTCTGGATACTCCAGGGATCTTCTTCAGGCTGTCTTCGAGTTCGTTGAGTGTCACTACCAGTTGGTCTGGAATGAAGTAGCACTCATAATAACAGCGTTCGCCGCGCAAGCATACACCTGTTGTGAAGATGATGTCGCTCAGCTTTGCATCGTTGAATGCAAAGTTCAACTGCTTCAGGAAATTCCGAGAAAGATCACTGATTTCAATCCTGAGCAGATATATGTCCTCATTAGCGACTGGGAAGATCTTCACGACGCGGTCTTTGTGGTGCATCACCACTAACCCTGCCTTCTCCCCGATGTCCGCCACAAATTCAGCCGGGAACACGACTGGTTCTCCGGGTGTTAGGTGAAGAATGATTGCTGAGGTCGCACCCTCTTTTTCTAAAACCATTTAGAGTTTACACGTCCTTCAGGGTCTGTACTTCATTTACGTTCTGTCTGTCTATATATAACTTATCCGTCGCTAACGCCTCGAGTGTGTTAGATGAAGATTGGACTACTTTTACTAGATATTTGTAAAAAAACCTCTCTTTGTCGAGTAGTACGAGACATTTCTGGAGTCGGAACCTATAATTGGAGTTATGTTTCCGCCATAACTGAGGAGAGAGAGTCGTGCATCCACGTATTTTGCAACTTGTAGGTTTCATTCTCGTGATAGTTTCAATGGCAATGACATATCTAGTATGTCAATACACAGTTACATCTGGGAATCCAGAGTTAATTGTGGCAATTATGTCTGGATTAGTTGCTTGGGCAATAATAGCCCTTCCAGAACTTGTGATTGGATTATGGCTACTTGCAAAAGGTACACGTGAGGCACGTATTGGTGATGTTTCTGGAGACCTGATCCCTCTTGTCCAAAAAGAGGGACGGATTAGTGTACTCGATGCAGCAAGAAAATTAGGAGTTGAACCACAAGTGGCAGCTGATGCAGCAGAGAAATTAGCTATACGTCGACTTCCTCTGGTCTACCTTGATCGAGGAGCTTACGAAATAGTGAGCCCAAAGGCAGTTTCTTTGAAAGAGAGTCTGTTACACCTTCTCTATGCTCAACGAAGGATGACATTCGACCAGATTAATCGAGTGACAGAGTCCACCGATGAGCAAATTGTGGATGCCTTGAAGGAACTATCAAAGAAAGGAAAGTTCAGAGGAGTTATTGATGAGAATTCAAGAGTGGTCTACACTCAGGAAGCAGTTTCACAATTACCTAAAGCAGTGACTGTATGTCCGAATTGTGATGGACAGCTTGATGCTCCAGTCCTACCCGGTGAAGAAGAAACCTGTCCATACTGTGGAAATCCAATTGTAAATAGACTGAAGTGAAGTATCAGACTGCACATGCATAGGCTAGTTTATCGTTATGTCGTACAATCTGAGCATGGAGTTTTCCCGAATGTAGGTCAGAGAGGAATTTATTGATTCCCTCATGTACATCCTCATAAAACATTGATTTTTCCCCAGCAGTCTGTAATGCAATTGGCGCATAACTCTCTTTCAGGATTGAAGCGTAATCCCTTCTAAGACCCATCTTGTCTCCAAAGAACTCTACTCCTTGAACCTTCCCATCAATTGTTACAATCATTCCTACATCATCGTCGGACCAACAGAATCGACTCGCTAGTCGTTCAAATTCGAAACCATGATTTACGTAGAGTTCGCCAAGTGCATTTGTGCCTGAGTGAACCCCCCATGAATTGAGAACTCTTTGAACCTCGCTCCAAACATATTGTTGGTCACGACCCTCCAGTATCGCCCTTCTCATGGAGATAGGTGTGTTTGTGTGTAACCAATCTCCTGCCTTTGGAGCCCACCGTCCTGCTTCAATGCAGAATACTCTCAGAGAACGGTTCCCTTCAATAACTTCACTTTCGGCAATAATTCGGTCTTGTAATCCTCCTCCAAGCACACCTTCTCCACATCGAATCAGAGTTGGTTGCTCTGCATTAAAGTGCAAGCTTGGAACACTTCCTGTTTCCTCTACATGCATATTTCCAACTTCAAGGGCTATCTGGGTTGAAATGATTCCATTGGATAACTCTGCATTTGTATCACTCAATCCAGTCACAGCCATATTCCCATAGATTTGAGGTACTCCTTCTTCAGCATCCTCAATTAATCTCAATACATCAAGCTGAACTTCCTCACTACTCAATGGATACCCTCCAATACTTGACTGCCAGATTATTCTATAAAAGCACCTCTTGGTTTTCAACTAGTTCTCTATACATTGCCCACAGGTTTTCCACTTATCAACATCTGACTCACTCTGACAATGAACTAGTGATTATTCAGATCAGCAGTTAGAGTGGAGTGATTTGGGATGATTCGAACGCAATCACCCAACGCCAAGATCTACTAAGAATTATCTTCTTCTTTGAAAGACCTCTAGTCTTATGTTATACCATGCTGGTCCCCACGGATTCGTCGTCTCAAATTCAAGCGAACCTCATCGACTCTCTCTCGCACTCTACTCCTCTTAGGCCAAAATTCCTTTATCTCATCAAATCCCTGGACATCCCAATAGAGTGGACAAGCTCCATAGCAGTAGTCAAAGTGGTCACACGCTTTACACCCTTCTGGCGCAAAATCCTTGGCTCTCCAGAAACGAGATGCACGATTATACCAGACCTGCTCGAAACCCTCATGCAAAAGATTTCCTACTGGTTCACTGAAACTCGAGCATGGAAGCAACCCGCCCTCTGCATCAACTGAGAGCAACCCGTCGCAGCAGGCACAGCTCTTAGCGCCAAGTCCATGGGCAATTGGATTGAATAGACAGACAGGCGTAGGAGCATACCATACAAAATGAATCCCTTTCTTGTTAGCACGTTTCTTGACCAGCTTCACTACATCTTTGATCTCTTGGTATTTGATTTGAAGTTCCTCTCTAAGCTTTGCAGCAGTACCTGTATATATCACCATATTCATACTAAAGTATGTTAGTCCAAGCTCGTCAGCATCGAAATCAACAAGTGCTTCTAACTTGTCTAGGTTTGGACGGCAGATTGTTGTGTTGCAGTGTGTATAGATATCAGTTTCTCTCAGATTTTTAATTCCTTGAACTGTCTTGTCAAAGGCTCCAGGAATCCCAACAATATAGTCATGAGTTTCTGCGTCAGGTCCTTCAATTGAAACCTGAGCGCTATTCAATCCGACGTCAACGAGCTTCTGAACAAACTCCTTGTCATGACAACGAATTCCATTAGTGATTAGATTAACACGAAGCCCTCTTTTTCTCGCATAAGCAATGAGTTCAAACAAATCCTCTCTAAGTGTTGGTTCTCCACCGGTGAATGACAAGCTTGGTACATGAGCATCATCCACAATGATGTCAATGACACGCTTAACTTCATCAGTGGTCATCTCACCTGACTCTCTATAGGGTGAGTATGCATAACAGAATCTGCATTTGTTATTGCACCTATATGTGAGTGCAATTTCACTGAGAACTGGATACTTAATCTCACCTTCTCCAAAAGGTACAATCTTGGCTGTCTTATAGCTGTAGATATTTTGATTTCCAATGGTCATATTTCGGAGATCATCAACGAATGCTGCTAGGTCATTCAAAACATCCTGCTTTTCTCCTCCTGCTTCCACAAAGTATCCGATAATGTCTTCTAGCAGTTCATTATCTAGTAGCTTCTTGAGCATTCGCATCCCTGTTTCATTCAGATGCATTGTCTTGTTTGGTCTAAGAATGAGTAGGTTGTCTTGAGGTCTCACAAAGAAAAAGTCTCTAACTTCTTCAATGAAACCAGGGATCCATTTTAGATCCTCCATTGTATAGTTGTATTTAGGGATTGAATGAGGTGAGGTCATTAGTTTCGAGGTTTTCTCTCATCATCTTAAGGCTTCGGTTGGAGATGAAAGGCTTATCAGTCCCCAATCTTGAGATATGAGTAACATGGACATGGAGTGTGTTCAATGAGCACTAGTGAGATAAATTTACCATATGGAACGATTACAAAGAAAAAATTGATCATGCATTTCAGTGCCTATGATATCGACCTACCAGTGATTGCTTCTGGTATTCGAGAGCGAATGGATGTTTTAAAAGAACTTGAAGTTTCATTCGCAGGTTTCGGAACTGAAGTGCCTGAGAAACTGACAGAGCAAACACCTGCTGTTATCAAATGCTTCTTTGAATACGTTGGGAAAGAATCTGATGCAAGTGTCATTCTAAAGCGAGTCTATCATCTTATCTGGGGTGGCATGATAATGGAGTTCCCAGACCTTATTGAATGGGCTGCTGCAAAAGCTGACCTATCGAATCTAACCATTGCACAGGCGGATGTCCTGCGTGCACAAAGAGGCGACTAATTGAATTCCGGTGCTTACTGCAAAGACTGAGTATTTGGCAAGAGGGTTCTGATGTGAAGAGAAGGCTGACAAACTTACTATTGATCGGATTATTGATTTTCTCAGCTGTTCCCATTTGTTTTGCTAGTAATATACCAAGTGCTGATCCAAATCTAGACAGTGTATATGTTGATGTAGTAGTTATGCCCAATGGACGAATCAATGTTACATATTGGATGACGTTTACAGCAGCTGCGGGAGGTCTATCGGGATTTGATTTGCTTGGTATTCAGGAAACATCAATCTACGATACTAATCGCGCATATGTTGAATGGGGTGGAGATAGATATGATCTCATAGTCAGTTTCCGTTCAAACGGTTATGGTCTAGATTGGGTTCCCATAACCCCGGAAGGCGAACAAGTCCTTGTTGTCTTTGGCTACTTCAGTACAAATCGTATAATCGAGTTGACCACATCCGAAACTTATGGCAACCTAGGCGTATTCAACTGGGCTCCAGTTCAATGGGAAATACCAATTGACCATGAGGCAGTTCAGGTAATCTACCCAATTGTCATGAATTCCTCGTGGATTGAACCATCACATGGAGTTACAACAGATGGTGCGGAATACGCTGGGTATGTTGTCGATAGTAATCAAGGTCTCTGGGATGATGGATCGTTCTACTCATTTGATGTTGAGAATCTACTCGCATATCCCTATGATGCTGGAGCACCAACACGATATTTCACAGTCAGCCTCGAACACTCAAATCTGAATGCAGAAGACCACTTTCGTATTTGGCACTATACAAATTGGAGTTTCTATGAGCCGTTTCTTGAAGCAGGAGCTTTAGGTTATAGCGCAGTTAGCTATGTTAATGCTGATGCAGAAACACAGTTTGATCTTCAGATTTCTGTGTTTAATTTTGGCGATGCTGAGATTGAAGATGTAACTATAACATTGGCACTTCCTGAAAACCTAACCTTGACTTCCGGTTCGGTGATAACTTATGTTGGTAATCTGGTTGGTGGTGAAAGATGGTATCAAGTATATTCAATAGTACCAGCTAATACTCCACAGATTCTGACAATCTCATTTCGAGTAAGTGCGTCAAACCTCAATTCTTCAGAGTGGCTTTACTTCACTACAGACATCTATGTTCGGGAATATATTCCACCTCTAATTAACCCAAATTACCTGATTGGCGGTTTTGCAGTTCTTTTCGCACTCGGTACCGTCTATTACGGATATAAGAGAGTCACACGATCCTACGGTGCAAAGTGGGATGCTGATGATACGACATATGTCTACCAGAGTCCTGAGATTGCTATACAGACGTTTGGTGAGCCTGGTACAGTAGCAGAGCTGGATCCAATAGAGTCTGCATTCTTTGTCAACACAACGAGACAGAAACTTGTGTCTATGATTCTAATGTCCTGTGTAAGAAAAGGAGCTGTTAGAGTCTTATCAACAGAACCACTCAAACTCTCAGTGACAGGTCTTCAGTTCCAAGACCTAACATATTACGAAGATATGTTTCTTGCTTCAATAATCGATGGTGAACTTGATCCCGACAAGATCGATGACATGCTGGAGGAACTTGCTGACAAGGTCCAAGAGAAAGCTTGGAGTGCTGACTTTGAAGCAACCAAGACAAACCATGATGGAATGGTCGAAGGAGCTTGGGAAGAGCTTGAGAGCTATCCTACTATCGATGGGCGTATGGACTATTACTTCAATAGACAGTATCATGGTGGTGGTTGGGCTTGGTACTGGCTATTCATGCATCATCGGCATGATCACATAGGTGATGTATTCGACAGACCAGGACCTGCAATAACTGCTCCTCGTGTACCTGACTGGTTCTCTCAACTCGCAGATGCGACTGGAAATACAATTGCAGGTGTTGGTCAAGTGGTTGGAGATGTAGCTGCAACGACAGGGCAGATAATGACCAATGTGACAAATACAATTGGGAGTGTGCTTCAAGGAGTAGGGAATATTATCGCAGAACCGTTGAAGCCGCTTATTGAGAGTACAAGCAGGTGTGTATCTCACGATGCATGTCATAGTGCCTGTGTTTCTCATGATGCATGTCATAGCGCATGTCATAGTGCATGTCATAGTGCCTGTGTATGTCACAGTGCTTGCCACAGTGCATGTCATAGTGCCTGTGTTTCTGGAGGATTCAGATAACTAATAATCAATAAACTCGAAAGGTAAAGACTCGAAAAGTAAACGCTTTAGGTTGGCTTGACAGTTAAAAATTCGGTTATAATGAATGCGGCAGAGATGTTTTTGAAGATCTGTGGTGAGGTTGGAAATTTCACAGAGAAACTGACTGGTGTAAGTATTGTAGACGCATATTTTGGACCCGAAGAGTTTCATCCCAAGACACAGAATAAAGAAAAGACTCCTAGAGAATTAGTTCGAGATATACATCAAACATTTGATACATTGAGAGATGAGGTAGATGATCCTATTCGTCTTGAGTACATGATGGGTGAGCTTCATTCTTTGAATGTGGTTGTTGACTGGCTTGATGGAAAAGACCTCTCTTATGCAGAGCTAGTTGAGGGTCTATTTAACATCAAGATGAAAAAGTATTCAGAGAAAGAGATTGACAAAAGTGTCGAACTGGTTACTCAAGCAATGGCTGAATTTCCAGGAAGTGATCTTCATGATAAGATTGAGAGATTTGGAAAAGAGGGAGAGATCACGGGGGAAGATCTTAAAATTCTACTTGAAGAAGAATTTCAAACACGATCATTAGAGATAGGCCAGGAGTTTAGAAGCAAGATTTACAATCTTATGGGAGCTTCAGTTCCTGATAATGGTGTTCAATATGAGGCTGTCAGAGATGAACCTTGGAGTGGATATAACTGGTATCTGGGAGGTTTCAAGTCATTAAACCAATTCAATATTGAAAAAAAATTCAACAGAGACACATTACAGACTACAATATATCACGAATACGAACATCATGTGTCGAATCTATGGCGTGAGAAGGCATTTTTAAAATCTGGGAACCTTGAGCTATCAATAGTCCCATTACATACTGGCCGTTGTGTAATTTCTGAAGGTACTGCTGATAGTGCAAAGGATTTTCTCGGAGTTTCAGAAAAAGACCCTCGAATTATTGTTCTCAACGCACTAGAACCACTCCGTAGAATGACACAAATCAACGCCGCCATTATTCTCAATGATGAAGGTGGATCTGTAGAGGAAGCTGTTAGTTACTTGATGGAAAGAGGTTATAGAACTAAAGAGTCCGCAGAGTCAGGAATTGCATTCATTTCTCCTACCACAAAGGATGGAAAGGTTAACATCTTTGCACCCTATATCTTCACATACTTCATCGGAAGAACAGAATTTGTGTATCCGACCTTTCTACGAGCCTCAAAGAAAAATGTTCTTCCAGAGTTCTTTAAAACTGTCTATATGAATCCTTATTCGGGTTCAAGTGTAACATGGAACAAGGCATTCGAGTGGATGTAATTTCCAAACTAGGCGATGGTGTGTGCCAAGAACTAAGAAGAAAAAACCAGGTACCGGTATGAGTAAACAGTTTGAAACTATCATTTGCATTTCTCAGATGGGATTGCTTTTTCTCATCTGGATTTTGAGAACATTCTACCAATCCACAGATTTTGAAATAATTCTGATTTACTTCATTGGAACAGCCCTCGTCATAATTGTACTTAGATCAATCAATAAGAGCGCGGCTGACAAAGCGATGGATGTACTACCAAGATCAAACTCGTTTCACTAGACACGTTATTCGTGTAAAAAATGAAGGATGTGTGATGGACCAAGCCATCACACAACAAATGAATAAACTATCTTTGATCCTGAGCTCTGTTATAGGCGCCCTCTAATTCCCTCTCCATTGAGCTAGGAATAACAGTTCTCTCATAATCACCTTCTTTTCGTCTAATGAAGACATAGAGAAGAGTCACATAGACAATATCAAATGTCCTTAATACAATTGCACTTGGAATGGCAGCGAATACTGTGAATACTACCGTAATCAGTATTGTGAGCATGATATCGCCTCCTGAGTATAACCAACCAAAGAGAGCTCCGCCAATGGCAAACCCAATAAAGAACATGAATGCCAATACTCCAAAACCCCATCTGACAGCAGTTTCTTTGATCATGACATCAACAAAGTTCTTACGGACAAGACCAGCACTCCTCTTGATACCCTCTGTTGCACTGAGTTCCTCTGCAACCATAGCTGGAATTGTAAAGTAATTTATGAGTGCCCAAATCCATCCAATGACTCCTTCTGCAGCATAACCTACACCTCGACCCAATGCACTTTGTGATTTTCGTGCGACAGCTTGGATAATCATTCGGATTATTGTTACAATCACACTCATAATACTCAGGACAATGAGTCCTCCAACTACACCAAGAGAGGCTTTAACACCATCTCCTAGGGTTGGGTCTCTTCCACGCATGTAAATGTAGGTAATTGCAGAAGTTGTTGAATAGGAAAAGTTGTAGAAGAAGATAGTAACGAATAGATAGACTACCACACCTATTGCAAAAGGCCATCCATTCTCAAGGGTTATGTCAACATTTCCAAGAAGGATGTTCATACCATCGGGAATGACCACGAGCATGATTCCAGCAAAGAATAATGCCGAAACAAGCGTGAAGATCATTGTAAGGAATGGTGGTACAAATGTTCCTTTCTCATCAAGCGTGACTTGGCCAGTTAATTTGATTATCTCCCCCGCTCTTCTCACTCTATCTTTGAATATAGTGAAAAGTAAGAGAGTAATGAAAAGCGTAAAGAAACCTGGTATCAAAATAGGCCAAGCAGTCCCTAACATTGACAATGGCAAAGCACCAGTCACTATGAGGAATATTGGTACAGCCCAAGTAAGGAGATTCATGAACAGAGCTCCTATGTATATGAGAGTTCCACCTAATCGTTTTGCCGCGACAGAGGCTCCCATAGCCATGATGACACTCAATATTAGTAATGCACCTAGTGCTGCACCTACTAGCCAAAGATTATCCGCAAGAAGTGGTGATACTGCCTGGATTAGATTTGTAATATCTGTCTGATACACAGACCAGAGTTCCATAAGTGAATATATGCCTAATACGATAAAAGCACCAAACACAATCAATAGTCCTGCTATAGCACCTTTCCTGCTCGGATATTCTTGTTTTTCATGATATTCGTAAAGATCAATACGCGTCAAACAAACACACCTCCGAAGTAATCTGCATATTACTACACTGCAATTGTGCTATCTACCAGTTAAATCTTAGCACATACGTCCAACCCAAAGTTAATTATAGTGAATATACACAGAGAACAATATGGAAAAAATCAGATATTGTGCACCCGGTCACATTTTTTGCAGAGCCAACAAGGTAATGCTTGCAGTAGATGGAAGTGAGGGGTCTGCTCGTGCAGCCACCGTTGCTTTTGAAGTAGCTGAGATGACAAAATCGAAGGTATTCATTGTTCATGTAATACCCACCTCAGTTGTGAAGCAGTTCTCACTCATGTCTGATGCTAATCCTGAAGAGGTTCTGGTCAAATACGAAACAGCAGGGAAAAAGCTCTTAGATGGATACAAAGGAGCTGCTCAAGATTATAATCTCGAAGTGGAACTTATTCTAGAGAAAGGTTCTCCTTCAGATAGGATTATGCAACAAGCTAAGGAGATTGGAGTAGACCTTATCGTAATTGGATCACATGGGATGGCAGGTTCACTCAGAGGTGGAGTTGGTAGTTCTGCAGAACGCGTTGTTCTTGGTTCTGAGGTTCCCGTGTTGGTTGTGAAATAGCTTGAACAACTAATCTAGAACTCTGTTTCACTACTCAAAAGGCAGATTCGGAATATCCTCTAGACCATCAATCTCTCTGATTACCCTAAAGATGCCCCCAATACTTAGTATCTCCCAAGCGGGTTTTGCATAAGCGATAGCAATCTCTCTTGCCTCTTCTTTCGGTATCCCTGCTTTGACAAGAGTATTGTAGAAGGTCTTGGCACCTATCTTGACTTGATTCTTTGCTTTGCGAAGTGAAAGCCATACCTTAACCAAGAGTTTTGATCCACTACCTATTGCAGTCCCAGTTATGGAAACAATAGATCTGGCAAAACCCATTTCTACTCATACTCCTCATTATCAAATTCGTCGCGTTTTTTCTTTCTGCTATGACTTATTGATGCTTCATCAGAAACCATGTTCATGATTTTGCCGAAGTCAAGAGCACCTACGAATTTCTTTGTCATGTCTAGAGCTACATCCTCGGGGATTCCTTCCTCAAGTAGATTTCTATAGAACTTCCCTATTCCTGCAGCTATATTACCCGCTGCCTCAGGACTGTATATGCTGCCAATCAAGCCGGATATCAGTTTCGGGACTGATTCATTGATTGCAGCGAAAAGCTCCGGTAAAGCTTCAGCTACAGCTTTCAGTTCATCTGCTTCATCAGAGCTCCTTCTTCTCTTCTTTTTCGGTTCATCATCATTGTAATTATCACTCATTTAATTGTTCACCAAGTAAATTATAGTCTGGTCACTAGATATAGGAAAACTGGTTAAAAGTGACCACTGAGGTTTATCATTCTTCAACTAGAGCAAAGTATCGAGCCCTTTCATCTTCATCCTCAATTACTTGTAATATGCCACGACTGACGAGTTCATTAACACGCTCCCGGACAATTCGTCTTGACGCAGTTCCTCTTTCTGCTCTTACAGATGCTGTCAATTGACTTATATTCAAAGGACGAGATTTATCGAGGATCTGAATAATCCGCCAGCTAATGTCATCCTTTTTTAGATCTCCAAACCTTGATTCTAATCTCTCTGCTTTAGTGAACTTGCTCATGAGCCGAACCAGTCCATCATAAAATTCGAATCCCTCTCTAATGACCTTAGCTGATGTACGTACTTCTTCTATTCCAGGACCCACCCGTTCAATTAGATCCTCAAGTCTTGCAAGACGTTCAGATATCTCATCAAGTCTATCTTGCACTTCCTCAATTGTTAACTCTGATTCTTTGCTCTTCTTTGAGTCTTTGCTACCAGTCAAGGAAGTGTCGCCTAAACAGCAACATAGCACAAAGAGATAAGTTTGATGGACTCTGCGTAAAACATAGTATTTGGTTATCTAAACGAGAAAAGAGTGAAGAAGTTGCCTGATTCTGAATATGAGAAAAAATCAACAAATGTACAACCACTAAAGGATTTGTTTCACATATCACACTTCTCTCGTTTCTATCGACTTTATATTCCTGCATCAATTCTGATTGGAGTTGTATGTGGTCTTTTCATGGTTGCTTTTCAACTCATGATTGATTCGATGATATTTCTGTTCTCTGGCTTTCCGATTTTCATAGCACCTCTTATTGGTGGAATATTCTCAGGGATACTCATCAAATTAGGACGAACTGAGATTCAAGGAAGTGGAATCTCTGAGGCAATTGAGCTTACTCATAAACCACGTTCAATCAAGAAAGGGACAACAATTACCAAATTAGTTGCAACATCAGTTTCCATTGGGTCTGGAAATCCTGTTGGACGAGAAGGTCCTGCTGTGCTCATTGGTGCAGGAGTAGGTAACACAATTGGTCGCAAGCTTGGATTCGAGGATGATGCAAATCTAAGAGTATTCCTAATGATGGGTTCTGCAGCTGCTACAGCAGGGATTTACAAAGCACCACTTGGCGGTGCACTCTTTGCTACTGAAGCTCCATATAGAAGAGATGCAAGGTTGGGTTATTTTGTACCTACCGCTATTGCGGCAATAACCTCATTTGTAGTCTTTAGTGGTTTTTACCCACTAATAACACAAAATGGTGCAGGTCCTCTATTCACATTTACTGCATCCCTCCAGATTTCACTCTTGGAAGTTCCATTGTTGGTGTTCCTCGGTATTATCGCTGGGCTCGTTTCCATTCTATTCGCTGTAAGTCTAATGGCAACTCGGAACTTCTTTGTACTCAAATTCCCAGACTGGGTTGATCCCTTGGTTGGATCATTGCTTGCTTGTGCGGTTATCTTCGTAATTTCATTATTTGTAAACCCATCTCTCACAATTGCGGGCATGGGTTATGAAGTGATTAACGCTTTGGCAACACACCCCGAACCTATCTTGGTTATCATTCTTCTATTATTTGGGAAGTTGTTTGCGTCATCATTTGTTGTAGCTGGAAAGGTTTCGGGAGGAGTATTAGCATCCTCTCTTTTTGTAGGTGCTATGTTAGGTTCATTGTTTGGCGAGATTTTCTTCCCTCACAATATCCCTGCTTTCATCGTTCTAGGAATGGGTGCTGTTCTTGCAGCAACTACTAACACTCCTGTTGCAACCACTGTGATGATGTTAGAAATGAGTCACTCTTTCGATCTTATTATCCCACTTGTAATCTGCATCACAGTATCTTATCTCGTAAGCGTGGGTACTTCATTATATGAAGGTCAGAAAATCAGTAGAGATGATGAGGAACCCGGATTCTTTAGTCCAACAAATGTATTGCATATCGGAAAGCACAGATTCGAAAAGGTAGAAGATGAATCTGTGGGAGATGATGATGAAGACGAGATAAATGTGCTCTGAGAGAATCACAAACATCTCTACGAAAGTTAATAGGGAAACACATGTATGTTAAGGGTTAACAGGGAGATTGGCTTCGTGGGGTTCAATCCAATCGCCATTTAGTATCCAAGGAGGATGAATCTTTGCAGAGGAAAACCATTAGCACGCTCCTAGCGCTGTGTCTAGTTCTATCAAGTGTGCCTACTCTCTACAATTTTATTTCTTATAATGAGCCATTGATTGTAGAAAAAAAACCAATACTATTGGATTTTGCAGCTCTGGCTATGGTATTTGGCGATCAGATTCCAATCGTTGCGAAATTTGATAATGGTCTTTCAAGTGATTTGATCAATATTATCTCTGAGTTAGATATTGAGTTCAGTCTTGGTAATCAAAAGAACAGCCATGTTGGACCATATTATCTGGTAGAGGGTGGTCCAGACAGTTTAGAAGCCCTTGTCAATATGGGTGTTGTCGACGATATTGCCACACAAACAACAGCACAATTTCTCCAGTCACCACGAGACATCTCTATCCCTGAGATTAATGCAGATGATGTTTTGAATGTACTCGACGATTTCGGTAGTAACATAACGGGCGAAGGGATTCTCATTGCTGATCTTGACTCGGGTGTTGACTGGCGACATCCTGAGCTGTGGTTTGCTGATGGTGGTTCACACTGGTATGTCAATGCAACTAGTACTGGGTTCCTAAATGGTACTGACGCTGTAGACTTCAACAGAGACTATGCCCTTGAACCCAATGAAACACTCTATGCATTAGATATAGACCAAAATGGAGTCTTCGATGTTCGGACTGAATGGTTATGGGTTGACAATTTAATACAGAATGCAATCCCGGATGTGGGAGAACTATTCTTTGTGGTCAATGATACCTCAGACAACGGGTTATTAGATGGTTATGAGGAATTGGTCCTGCTGGGAACTCCAAAGACCAAATACATTGTGGAGATGGATGGTGATCCTTCATCTCCTTCATTACAAGTTTGGGATCGTGACCAGAATCTGACAGTAAGTACACACCTAGACAACATGAGTGCCGGTGGGGGTCATGGAACCGCTGTAGCTGGAATACTACTAGGAGGCCAAATTGGCTTTCGAAAATGGCTCGGAGTAGCTCCTGATGCCGAGCTCATGATGATTCGTGTAATTGGTGATGAAAATACAACACTCACTATAGAAGAAGGACTAGCATACGCAAGTGCAAATGATGCTGATGTGATCCTGACAGAGATTGGTTCATGGACATACCACTATCTGGATGGAAGTTCACTTGCCGAAGAGATGATTGATGAACTGGTGGCTGATGGAATACCTGTCATTTCACCAAGTGGGAACCTTGGTGGAAGTCAAAAACACAGTATGTTCAATCCGCTTCCTAATATTCCCTATGAAGTTGATTTTGCAGTTCCAAGTGGTGAGCCTCTAGACATCACAAACGTGTACATCACAGTTCTATCTGTAGAAGCCATTGACTTTCAGACATGCAACTTTAGTCTTGTTCTGGATAGAACTGAATTCTCAAACTATACAATCACAATCTACCTTCATCCTGGGGTTGGATATTTGAACTTTAAACATGAAACTGGGACAACTAATTTCGTTGTTAATTCTTTCATCTCCACTTCGTCTCGTGGGACAAGTATGCTGGGAATCCGTATATCTGGAGATGTTCCAGAAATCGTAAGTCCTCCTTGGCATCAGCTCAATGTCACAAGTCCTGATTCTGTAATCTTCCATGCTTACATCTCTGATGATAGGAGCAGTTGGTCTGGAGGTGCAATATGGACGAGTGACTTCACAAATGATTACCAAATAACCTGGCCGTCTACAGCAGACCGTGCAATCAGTGTGTCTAGTTACAACACACGATATGGTATAGTGGGTGAGCTTGCTACTTACTCCTCAAGAGGACCTAGGATTGATAATATGATAAAACAGACTATTGCAGCACCAGGGAGTGATATCATAACCACTTATGCCTTCAACTCAACATGGGAAACTTGGTTCAATAATGGTGGAACTCTGCCATTCTTCAAGCAGTTTGGTAGTTACCGGTTGTTCAGTGGCACAAGTGCTGCTGGTCCTCACGTTGCAGGTTGTGTTGCACTCATGCTGCAAGCAGATTCCTCTATTGGTGATCAAGTCAAAACAATAATCGAGTCAACAGCAAGGAGTGATGGGTTCACCGGAGCTATACCCAACAATGATTGGGGATGGGGCAAGCTTGATGTAAATGCATCTGTGGCTATTGCTCTTGATGACACCGAACCTCCAGATTTTGGAGCACATTCACGAACACCTCAAGCACCAGATGCTACGGAATCTGTGTTAGTCACAGTCAGTGTGATGGATGAAACTGCAGTTGATACAGTGATTCTATCATATTACAACGGTATGATATGGACAAACGTCACCATGACATGGAATGGAGTGTCGTATGACGCAACAATTCCTGCGCACCCATCTGGTACAACTGTTCAATACAAATTCTATGCCAATGATACTCTTGGATACTCTGCTGAGTCAAGTACATTTAGCTATCAAGTGACTACACCTACGACAACTACTA
>JAEOUL010000023.1 GCA_016839345.1 Candidatus Thorarchaeota archaeon
GGCAGGCAAATACGAACGATTCAATGTGTATACCATCTCTAATAATAACTCGATACTGTAAGTCACTGCATATTGGGCGGATAATTCATCTCCTCGCTTTATCCACATATCTGACATTGTTGGAATATAATCCTCTGAAGGATGACAATACCATGAGAAGTAAATCATCGACTTAGAAAGCCTTAGTTTCCAATCGTCATCAGTCATCCGCAATTTCTCTTTGAGCATTGCTCCAGTTCGTCCATGTCTGTCAAAAGCAATCTCAGAATGTGCCAAATCCCACTTGGTATATTCTTCCCATTCTTTTGAGGCATAATCTTCTAGCAGGTAGACTTCAATATCAATCTCTAGGTTTGATTTGTCTTCAAGAGTCGCGGAAATGGAAGGCAGAAAATCTCGCGTGAAGGGGTCCTCATTATTTAGCAGAACAACAACATCTACATCTGAATAAGCATCTGCATAGCCTCGTACTAAGCCACCCAGATAGAGGATTCCATCTACTGATGCAAAATGAGAAACCCTCTGTAATATCTCGTTTGCAACCATTCTAAATGTATCAATTTTGTTTGTGCCCTTCAACCAAGACATTTCATTGCACCACTTGCTGTGCGAAATCGGAATAAAGCTCAGATAAAAACCATCCCTTTCCACATATATGTGCGCTAATCTGAAATGATATTACTTCTCATCGTTGCATGGAGGGGTTGAATTGAATATGAGGAGAAAGCATTCATTTGCATTCGGTGCTTTTTTCATTGGTTTTCTCATGCTGGGTCTTTTCTTCCTACCAGAATTGATTGATAGAGGAACTCTACCTGATTCCGATGAAATCTGGTACACTTCAGGACCTTATGAACTCTGGCAGAATGAATCCTATTCTGTACTCTTTCGTGAAGTAAATTTCACGTTTCTTTACTATGAGAGAAAACCGATTGATTCTCCATCACCTGCTTACTTTGCGATTATTTTTGCAGATGGTACAATAGAAAGGCTATCAATCAGTATTCCAGGCTTGGTCCTCTTTGATGATGTAGTACGGTCAAATCATACAGCACCACAGGCGGCTCTATATACGCATGGTTCTTCAGATGTTCTCTGGAAGTGGTATTGTGCTGTTTCTCTAGAATGATTGTCCAGAATCCTTAATACTTCCATGTGGAAAAGCAGGCTTGAATCAACTATGAAGAGAGGCTCAGCACTTTTCGGACTTGGTGTACTTGTTCTAGCTCTGGTTATGGCATCACCAACCAGTGTCATGGCTCAACATACTCTAACATTTACCCTTACCAGGAATTTTGGTACTGGACTAGGTAGTAGCATTCAAGGAACCTTTACCTTATCTGCAACAGCTCCGGATGAAGTAATTGGGTTAATTGTATATTTCAATGGTGTCGAAGTACACTCAGTTTCATCAAACACAATAAGCTGGCAATTTGTAACAGACGATTATCCTTCTGGAGAAACTAACATCACTCTATATGGTTGGGACGATCTAGGAGGAACTTATGTCGGTACGCAGCAGGTCACCTTTCTGAGTTCTACGTTTTCAACAATCTTCACCACTGGAATCATAATCCTAGTAGTTGCCTTAGTTCTCATCAAGTATGTGCCTAAGCTAATGGGTAGGGGAAAGAAGAAGAAAAATTGAGTATCTTCTCCCCATTAGCGCGTTGATAAGCATAATTAAATGAGTTTCATGACACAGAATCAGTATCTCATGGATAGATTCCACAGAATGCATACTGTACCTCGCAGATGCACCTTTGGAAGCGCAACTGAAGGCATTCGAACTTCGTAAATGAGATATTCTAAGCAAGAGGTGCAACATGTGAAAGAAAAGAAAAAAGAAATTTTAGAGAAAATCTCTACCGGTGAAATCTCAGTGGAAGAAGGTCAAAGGCTTCTTGATGAGATTGACGGGGAAGAACTCTCATCAGATGAATGGGGTATCCGTTATGTTGGAGGTATCGGTGAACGAGAGATGGAGAGAATCTTGGGCAATTCTCTTCCGAGTCTTAATCCCGAATTTCTATCAGAACTGGATGCAATCGGTCGCGATAACATAACTCGCAGAGAACTTGCGAATCTAATCGCAAAGCATGCAAGTAATGAATACCTTACAGGTATGGCAGACCTCGGGTACTCAGACCTATCAGAAACAAATCTTGCGCTTCTCATAATGAACGGTGTCGCTCCAGATTTTGTCAGAGGTCTTCAGGAGCTAGGATACGAAGCAGTACCGATCAATATGCTGGCAAAGATGGGTATTCATGGAGCAACTCCTGACTACATTAGGAGTCTACAGGAACTGGGGTACGAAGACATTTCAACCAATCAGTTGGTGAAGATGCGAATTCACTCAGTCACTCCAGACTTCATCAAATCATTCCAGGATGCTGGCTACTCAGACCTAGTCCCTAATCAGCTAGTCAAATTCAGTATTCATAGTGTGAATGGAGAATTTGTCAAGCGGATGAGAGAATTGGGGTATGAGGACATTCTCTCAGGGCAATTGACTCAATTAAGAATTCATGATGTTACTCCCTAATACATAGAAGGATTGAATGAAGCAGGGTATACAGACATACCTATCGGGCAACTTGTCAAAATGCAGATACACGCTGTTGATTTGGACTACATTCAAGAATTAGCAGACGCAGGTCTTGTAGGTATCTCACCAAATCGTTTGGTCGAATTCAAGATCCATGATGTGGATCCTCAATTTGTCAAAGGACTGATTGAGTCGGGGTATGATTTGTCTCCAAGAAATATTGTGGATATGACAATTCATAATGTAACACTAGATTTCATTCGCAAGATGGCGGAGCTTGGATTTGAGAATCTATCTCCTCGAGTTCTTACAGAAATGAGAATTCACGGTGTGGATATCGATGATGTAAGAAGACTTCAGGAAATGGGTTTTGATGATGTCAGTCCAAGAAGAATCGTACAACTCAGTATTCACAATGTAGACGCGGCGTTCATTGAAGCATTCCAAAAACGCGGTGTTGAGCTCAATCTTAGTCTGGCGACAGATATGAAGATTCATGGAGTGGACCCTAGTTATATCGATGACATGAAGGAACTTGGTTTTGAAGGACTCAGGGCAAGGGAACTCATCGAGATGCATATTCATGGAGTAGACATCGACTTTGTAAAACGTATGCAAAAAATGGGAATTGAGGACCTAACTGTAAGTAGACTCCTCAAACTCAAAATCCATGGTGTTTTTGATTAGATACCTATATCGCTATGAGCATAGAGGAGACCCATCTAGGGTCTCCAACTTTTGCTAAATAGATAGTTCTTCGACCAATTCCAGTAGGGAATTATCGAGACCTTTAGTCTTGGTAGTATCCGCAAACGGAGTCATAGCAAGCTCTTCCTTTATCACGCCAAGAAGCACTCCGGTTTCTCCCTTGGCGATGCATTCAATCGCAAATCCTCCAAGTTTTGTTGCTAAGATTCGATCCTGTCGAGTTGGATTGCCGCCTCTTTGAATATAACCCAAAACGGACACTCTGCATTCTTCTCCAACTAGCTTGGATAGTTTCTTGCTAATCTCCATTGCGTCACCTTCTTCATCTCCTTCTGCAACAATGATGAACGCGAAATTCTTCCCTCTCTTTCTACCTGCCACAATGTCCTCCGCGATTTTCTTCAAGTCAGTCTTTGTTTCTGGCACAAGGATGGCTTCTGCACCACATGAGATACCTACATCAAGAGCAATTGCGCCAGAATGCCGTCCCATCACTTCGATGAGAAAGAATCTATCAAAAGCCTGTGCAGTATCACGTATCTTATCTACGGCTTCAATTGCATTGTTCACAGCGGTATCAAATCCGATGCTGTAATCAGTGCCATACACATCATTATCAATGGTGCCAGGAAGACCAATAATCTGTCCACTCCAGAACTTCTGTAGTTTATCCATCCCCTGCATAGTACCATTTCCACCAATCGCTATCAGGGCACCAAATTCCTCTTCGTCTAGAATCCTTGCAGCTTTCTTCTGTCCCTCCTCAGTACGAAATTCCTTGGATCTTCCAGTTGTGAGATATGTGCCTCCTCTGTGTATGATATTGGCCACAGACCTAGCCTCCATTCGAACAAAGAGTCGATCGAGAAGACCTTGCAGTCCGCCCATTATCCCCCACATCTCATATCCTCTACTGATACCTACTCTCGTGATAGCCCTGATAGCCGCATTCATTCCCGGGCTATCACCACCACTGGTGAGAATTCCGATTTTCATATCATTCATGTAATAGAATCATCAAGATAAGCTAACCGGACAAAACAGCTAAGGTTTATTGGGCTTGATGCCAAACACGAATCAAATGAGATTGGGTAGGAAGGGTATCGGACTCCTGATAATGCTACTGGGGCTTATAGGACTTGTTTTGAGCACTCTAGCAGCTGTTTGGACCCTCATCGTAGAAACGTCAAAAATGACTGCAGACCTTGGATTGATCGAAGTTCTGATAATCATGTCTATGCTTCCTTGGATGTTGTATACGTTCATTATA
>JAEOUL010000074.1 GCA_016839345.1 Candidatus Thorarchaeota archaeon
AAGAAGGGATTGATCAATGTGACCAAGAAACATGTGCCATTTAGAACAATCACTAACATAGCCAGTAGAGCGGGTCCAGTAGATCGGTTATTTGGAATAGGTACAGTTGAAATTGAAACAGCAGGATATTCTGGTGGTGCTCAAGGTGGTAGAAGTCCTGAAGAGAAACTCGAGGGTATCACTTTCTATGAAGAGGTGCGAGATTTCATTCTTCATGAGCTGAGACGGTTTAGAGACCCTTATGTCACTGGAACAGAATTTGTTCATCCGAGGGATGAACCAGTCCCACGATTAAGCGATAGTCTTGATGACGAGATACTCATAACACTCCGTGAGATAAGGAATGTGTTAGAAAAAATTGACAACAAACTAGAGAAGGATTGATGAATAAATGTCAGGCAGAGGTAAAGTGATCAAGCCCCCAATGGAAGAGATAGCCACAGGAAAGGTCTTCAAACCATCAAAGTACTTTCGTAACAAGAACTGGTTTCTAGGAATTTTTACTGCGATCATGTTATGGGTTATAATCATCGGTGCCATGCTCTTCGTCTTCTGGCTTGTTGAAGCAATTATGGGGGACCCCGGCTATTTGGCATCCACATTGGAGTTCATCTGGTGGCCGCTGAACTTCTGGTTTTGGCTCATCACGGGTTGTATCCTGATACCTTACTTGATCGTGTACCCAATCTACATTCGGTCCTTTGAATACTCAGTGGTGGCTAAATCTGGTAAGACAATGCCTGAGATTTACGTTAAGAAAGGAATCATCAACATAACAAGAAAGCATGTCCCCTTCCGTACGATTACGAACATACAAAGCGTGGCGGGACCCTTCGACCGCTTGTTTGGAATTGGCTCAATCGAGGTCGAAACTGCGAGTGGGTCCGCGGGTTCATTCCAGTCGGCGGAGGAGAAACTGGAGGGCTTGACATTCTATGAGGAATTGAGGGACTTCATCCTCCTAGAACTCAGGAAGTTCAAGGACCCCTACGTGACTGGTACAGAAGTAGTATTTCCAGAAGAGGATGTAGTCGCAATTGAACAGGGTAGTATTGAGGACGAAATTCTGTTGGTCCTTCGAGAGATACGCGACTTGCTGAGAAAGGACAGAGAGTGAGGACACATCAGATGACTCAGGATGAAGGGCGTGTGATAAAGCCACCAATGGAACAGGTAACCAGCGGGAGAGTGTTCCATCCGGATAACGCCTTTCTCTATAAGAAGTGGTTACGTGTGTTCATTGTTCTGATTATCATATGGACGACTCTTTGGGGGTTTGTGACCCTTATGAGTGACCCAGGGTTTGCAGAATTCATGATAGAGTGGGTTGTTTTTACAGAGGTCTTCGTTATACTTGGATGGGGAACCATTTCTCAGTACTATTGGACCATTACATCAATTATCTTTGCGCTCTGGATTGTTTACACCTATGTCTATGTCAAACGTATTGACTACTCACTAGCTAGTTGGGAGGGCGATGTGAGCCCTGAAATATATGTGAAGAAAGGCATCATCAAAATCACAAGGAGACATGTACCATTTCGTACAGTGACGAACCTGCGTACAAGACGAGGAGTCTTTGACAGACTATTCAAGATTGGAACAATTCAGATTGAAACAGCAGCTAAGCCTTCAGCAGCAGAAGGTGCAAGTATAATCGGTGTAATTCTTCAGAGACTGATGAGGGGAGGTACTGCGCAGGAGAACATCGAGGGTGTAAAGTTTCATGAAGAGTTACGAAACTTCATTCTTAGAGAGCTTCGAGGATTTGGTCGAACTCCATTTCCGACAGAACTGGCTAGAAGGGCCGAACAACGAAAGAGAATATTCAATCGCGATACACTGGATGCGTTTCGTGAAATAAGGGATGCTCTTATTCAAGAGAGGGAGAATTGATAATCGTGGAAATGAGAACCGTACTAGCATTGGTCATCTGTGTAATATTATTCATAATATCTCTAGTCTTCTATGTTATATTCTCAATGCAGATGTAGAACAGACTAGAGGTCTAATTTCAATATCTCTAAAAGCCGCCCTATGTTCGATAGGCTTTCGTTGGCAGCTTCACGGGGTCGCACTTCAAAGACATACTGAGGTTTTGTTGGGAGTTGACCAAGAAAACGAAGATACCGTTCAAAATCTATGACACCCTCTCCAACTACCTGATGTGAGCCAAGTTTTGGATCTATATCATGAATGTGGACGACCTCGATAAATCCTCTGTGTTCTTGAATGAAATTCCAGTCTTCCTCAATGAGCTTGAAGCCAGGACCGTAGAGCTTCGGAATATCAAAACACAGCTTTAGTCCAGTGGGGAGCATCTGTCGAACAACATCTCTAATCAAGGGGGTCCATCCGGTATTCTCAAGCACTATCTTGACATGGGGAAATGCATGTTCAATAAGTTCTGTCAAGTTCTCACGGAAAGTTTGAGCATACGTCTCACGATAGATTTCACTGAAATTTCTTGGTTGGTTTCTTGCCTGCTTGAACTGAGGTGGTGCTCCTGCATGGATGACCACATTAGTCGGTCCTGTACTTATCTCTCGAGCGAGGTTAATGGTCTGTTTGAAGTACTGCAGAACGCCAGCCCGCACGGGCGGGTATGTTGAGAAGAGGCTGACATTGTCACCCGCTGCGTGAAATCCCCATCCTATTGAGAGATTACGAGACATATTTCGTAGCTGTGCTCGTTCTTCTGACGATATTCTCTCAGGTGAGAAAGCGGGTACACCAATATCTGGAACAATACTTGTCCAATTGTTCTCTGATGCATACTGGACTGCATCCGTTAACGAGTCGTCATAGATGACATGATAGGCACGGCGGTTGGGAAATCGCATGGAACTTGTTTACGATTGACGGCTTATGAGGTTGACGAGATGGCAGTTCATAGCTTTCCGTAGGGCTTTCGTTTTAGAAATCGACCATGACCAACTTTGCCAACGAATTTTCCATCTTCAGCAACAATCTTTCCTCTCGAAATCGTCGTAGAGGGATATCCCTCAAGTTCCCAACCCTCAAATGGGCTCCAGTCGCAGTTGGTCTGTAGGTTCTCAGCCTTAATTGTGACTTTTTTCTTAGGATCAAAAACAACCAAGTCAGCATCACTGCCAATGGCTATTGTTCCCTTCTCAGGATACATCCCAAAGAGCTTTGCTGGATTGGTACTGACAAGAGCTATTAGATGATTGACTGAAAATCCACGTTTCCCAACCCCCTCGGTGTACATCAGGGGCACCATGATTTCAACGCCAGGCATTCCAAATGGAATCTTCCTGAAATCACCATTCCATGCAGCCTTCTGTTTGGTATCAAATGTACAGGTGTCAGTGGCGACAATCTGTACATCACCGTTTGCGAGCCCCTCCCAAAGCCGTTCACTGTCATGGGGTTTCTTGATCTGAGGACATGTTGCATAGAGATGTCCGTTCTCTCCCTTGAACACCTCATCATCTAGAAGCAGATATTG
>JAEOUL010000204.1 GCA_016839345.1 Candidatus Thorarchaeota archaeon
CCTAAAAATGACACTGGATATAACTCCGGATGTTAACTGCTTCAAATAAACAAGCCAACGGTTTAACAGCCTGTGTTGTACCACCTTACCACGACTGTATCAGATCCCTATGGAAACACTCTCTCAGGTATATTCACAATTACAGTGATAACTGAAACTCAAGACACGACTCCACCAGTTTGGGTGGTTACTCCAACAGACCAAATTATCACAGAAGGTGATTCTCTAACACTACAGCTAGCGGCTTGGGATTCGTCTAGCATAGATTACGGGTGGGTGAATGACACTATTCATTTTACTATCGATGAAAACTGGATTCTAAGAAATGCGACAGACCTCCAATCTGGCATCTATGGAATTGAAGTTAGGTTGTATGATCCGTTCGACAACTTCTGCTCTGCAAATCTGACGGTAACTGTTCTCGAATCAAGTACGACTCCAGCACCGACAACGACGACCACGACACAAACAACTTCGACTACCACATCGTCAACAACTGAAACACTGCCCCTGGATGATTTATTTCCAATGATGACATTTGTCTTGGGAATAAGTCTGGGTGGAGGAGTAGTTTCTATAATTGTGATTGTTTTGTATAAGAAATCAAAATGAGTAGTCCAACTTGATTGTCAGAAAAAGGCATTGATGTCCGTCATATACAGAATTGATGAGATAAGCACAGTTAATACCATTAGTCCCTCCATCATTTTAACCATGGCTAACATATTCAGAAAACAGATCTTGAACAAATTCTCAAAACAAGTGCCCGAACTTGAAACAGCATTAAGAAACGCGAAAATGAAACTTGAACCGACTCTTCAACCTCCTTTTGAAATGCTTGTGAGATCCATAGCATACCAACAACTGGCTTACAAAGCTGCACGTACGATTTACGAACGGTTCATTGAGCTGATTGGCAAACTAACTCCAGGTAGAGTCTTATCAAAAACACAGGAGGAATTAAGGTCAGTCGGTTTCTCCAGACAGAAGGCATCCTATATTCACAATGTTGCAGAGGCATTCAGTCGAGGAGGGTTTCTGTGGAAGTATCGCAAGATAGAATCACTTTCAGACCTCTCGTCCAGAGAGATTGCAGACCTGTTTGTACACATAAAGGGTGTTGGCGAATGGACTGTTCAGATGTATCTGATCTTTTCTCTGGGGAGGTTGGATGTTCTCGCCTCTGGAGACCTGGGAGTCAGAAAGGGTGTAATGAAATTGTATGGTCTGGATAAGATGCCCACCCAGAAGGAAGTTGACAAGATTGCAGAAACATGGCATCCCTTGGAAACAGTCGGCACCTATCTTGCCTGGCGTGTACTCGATGATGAGTGAGTCTAAAGATCGGTTTGATTCATTATCACATTGTATTCCTTCGAGAATGTCTCTCTCATTTTCATCTTCTTAGCTTCATCAATGAATGAAGTCTTAACGCCGTTCATTGAGAGCTGGAATAATTCAGGAATTGAGAATCCCAAGTGTTCGTGAATCTGAATGTACTCGTTGTTCAAATCGGTGTGAAACAAGGATGGGTCATCACTGTTGACAGTCACCAAAAGACCTCTGTCAAAGAATTCTCGAATTGGATGGTGTTGGATTGACTTGACTGCGCCTGTTCTTACATTACTCATCGGGTTCATTTCAATCCCAATCTGTTTCTCTCTAAGAAATTCAATTAGTTCCGGATCATCTCGTGCAGACACACCGTGACCGATTCGTTCCACTTTCAAAAACCTGAGAGCATCCCAGATGGATTGAGGTCCTGCCGCTTCCCCTGCGTGTGCAACCAGATGCAGTCCCATTTCACGGGCTCTCTCGTATGCTTCCGCAAATGGCTTGGGCGGAAACCTTGTTTCATCGCCCCCGATATCGATAGATACAATGTTCTTCGGATGTCTATCAATGAGGTCAAGAATCTCCATGGTTTCTTCTTGCGTAGAACCTCGAACAAGATCAATCCTGATGTTAGCATCAATATCAAACGATACCCTGGCTCTATCGATACCTCGATTAATCGCCTCCAGCATCTTTGGGAAGTCTAGGTTGTACTGAATATGGTCTATCGGAGAGAAGCTAGCCTCCACATACCTAGTATTGCACTCTGAACACTTCTCAAGCATATCGTAGGTGATATGTTCGAAATACTTCTCTTCAGAGATGTATCCAATTATCTCCGTATATACTTGGATGAAATGTAAGAAGTCTGTATAATGGAACCTCTTCTTAATGTCTTCAACAGTCCTGTACTGCGTGTCAAATTCCTCATCTCTGATTATTTGAAGCAAGGTCGAGGGTTGGATTGATCCCAACGTGTGGACATGAAGCTCAACCTTAGGGAGAGCCTTGATTACATCTATGGTATTCATTCTTTGATGCGTTTTCACTACCTTAGTTATGTACATAGCGATGTGCGAACTCTGTAAACGTTTAATATCTCCAAATCCCTACTCGCACATTGTGGTAGAATGGCGGAAATACCAACTCCTAGTCACACTCCCAGCTCTGGTCTCTATCGGTCCAAAACAGATCGAATGATTCTGGGAGTCTGTGGTGGGATTGCTAAACATTACAACATGGATTCGACTTTGGTGCGCGTCTTGATGTTTCTCTTCACACTGACTGTCATAGGACTACTCGGTTACATTGTAATTGGATTGATTATCCCTGAAGAACCATAATTTGTTTGCCATTTCATCACGTTTAATATAGTTAATCTCATATGCTATTGCTAGTTTCTTATGAACATTCAACATGTTTGGAGGATCACAATTTATGAAAAAGGAGAGAAGCCTTTCAACTCTCTGTGTCCAAGGTACACACACACAAACTTCAGGACCAGCTGTGATTCCAATAACACAGACATCAACATTTGTTTTTGAGAATCAACAAGAAATGCTTGACGCTGTTCAGGGCAAATCAGGAGGACATGTCTACACTCGATGGACCAATCCAACTACTAAGAGTGTTGAGGAAAAGATCAGTGCATTGGAAGGAACTGACGCGACCTTAGTTCTGTCCTCTGGAATGGCTGCAATATCTTCAACTGTATTGGGCCTAGTAAAGGGTGGTGACAGAATTCTCTCGAGCGACTCCATCTATGGTGGGACTGTTCATCTCTTCAATGAGATATTGCCCAACAATGGAATTGAGGTTGACTATGTGGACACAGATGAACTAATTGACAGAGTTCAAGATTCGGGTAGTAAGTACAAGCTTGTATTCTTTGAAACTCCAACAAATCCTACTCTGAAGATTATTGACATCAAAGGGGTAGCTGATGCTGCTCGTGCTTCTGGCCTTACAAGTATGATTGACAGTACATTTGGGTCTCCAATAAATCAACAACCCCATAAATTGGGTGTTGATCTCGTTATGCATAGTGCGACCAAATATCTCGGAGGTCATAGCGACATTATTGCTGGTACTATCTCTGGTCCCAAGGAGTTGATGGCCAAGGTTCACAGTGCTGCGAAACTCCTGGGTGGGACTATGGATCCGTTCGCATCCTTCCTTCTTGATCGTGGAATCAAGACGTTGGATGTTAGGATGAAGCGACACAACTCCAATGCGTTGTATCTTGCTGAGAAGCTAGAGCAGGACACCCGAATCAGACAAGTTCACTATCCAGGTCTACCAAGTCATCAACATCATGAGGTGGCTAAGAAACAGATGAGTGGTTTTGGCGGCATGATGTCTGTGGAGATCGATTGTGATCTGGAGGGCGCAAAGACATTTGTCGACTCACTCGGCATCTTTCTTAATGCAGTATCACTTGGCGGGGTTGAGAGCCTAGCCAGCATCCCCGCATTGACGACTCACTATGGCCTCGAACCAGAGGCTTTGGCTGAGATGAATATCTCTGAATCAACAGTTCGATTATCAGTCGGAATCGAAGATGCCATAGATTTACACATGGACCTCACTTCCGCTCTTGATCTGGTATGTAAATAGGTCTGTTATTTTACATATTGTGCCAGTAATATCTGTGTGATATGGCCATTTGTAAAGGTGTGGCTTAACATCAACAACTGAGCAGATTGGCAGAGTACCAGTGAGCGGTCTTTTTTCTCATAATGAACTACTGCCTGCTCTAGAATGCATTTATTTGGCTATTTGTTGCGTTTTAATACGGGTTTGTTTGCTCAGACTGGTTATATTCATTTTTTCCTATTTTTGCTATGATTGGGAATGACAGTAAGACAAGAACTAGCATATGTGCCCTATACAGTAGAGAGAACAGAGTGTGGTCGATGCGCTTGCATCATACTTTACACCAGTGAACATTGTGTCTTGTGTAATGCAGCTATGGAACTCACGTACAGCGTCATTTCTGATTTTGGTCTTCCCCCTCAGACTATACGGACTGTTGATGTTGAATCTGGTGATGATGACGGCTGTGGACTTCCTGCTCCACTAGGTCTTCCAGCAATGAGAATATGTGACGAGTTCATCAGCGGCATACCTGATATGGATGTGGCTCGAGGTGCAGTCATGCATGCAGTTCTGAAGAAATGTTTCTCTGATGGTTGTTCATAAACTCTGTATTTTGAAATCCCTGAAATGAAATACGTAGCTGCTTGAGATCCCAAAGTCAGCCGTGATGGCTTATTTCATGATATGTAGATGTGCCATAGTTCTCCAGATATCCGCATCACGACTCAGTTCACGAATCTTTTCTGGATTAGCATGATAGAGAGGTTTTCTCA
>JAEOUL010000006.1 GCA_016839345.1 Candidatus Thorarchaeota archaeon
CTTGGTAGTCTCCCAATGTGTTGCATCAGTTCAACAAGGCTTGTGGTACCATATTTGATTCTTCCAGGAGTAAAGGGATTCTCCATCATTCTCTTGTGTAGCACATCAATCTCTTTCAGATAGTTCTTAGAATCTGCAACCTCGAGCTTTCCAGTACCCCGTACAGAAACTGCCTTGATCTTCTTCGAGCCCATTACTGCACCCAATCCGGAACGGGCTGATGCTCGATCTCTATCATTCATGACAGCCGCAAATCTAACTAGGTTCTCACCAGCCTGTCCAATTGAAAGTGTTCTGCACCGCTTTCCATGCTTGGTCTTGAGGATGTCATCAGTTTCAAACACATCCTTTCCCCAGATTCCCGCATCCTCTGCATCTAGGAGCTCTACATCTTCATCCATAATGTTGAGATATACTGGACTTGAGGATGCTCCTGTGAAAACAATTGCATCATAACCAGCAAACTTCAGCTCCGCTCCCCAGAATCCAGCCGCATGGCTTTCACCCCAGACATCAGTCAAAGGTGAAAGGCCTGCAACAACATGTCTTGAGGCTTGAGGAAACATCGAGCCTGTGAGAAGTCCTGTAGCGATTCCTAGGATATTCTTGTCACTGAGGGGGTCAATTCCCTTGGGGATGTTATCATATAGAACTCTTGAAAGATACCCCGCACCCAGAAGGTAATCTCTAATCATATCTTCATCTAGAGGTTTTTTCTCGATAGAACCCTTTGTTAGATTTACCCATAGAATTTGACCACCAACTCCGTAAATCATATCCAATCCTCCTTATCGTAGAGTTCTTCCCTGTGCTGTTCGTATAGATCCATCATACTCCCATCTTTATCTCTCTCAGATAGCTCCCTCTCAGTTGTCATCCATATCGCATCTGCAGGGCATCGATTCACGCACTCCCCACACTGGATGCACTTGAATGCCTTCCCGGTGTCTGGATGAATGCGGATTGCAAAATATGGACATGCCTTGACACATTCACCATGACCTAAGCACTTTCGATTATTGACTATCACAACTCCCTTTGATGTACGCATCAATGCCCCTTCTGGACATGCTTTGACACATGGTGAATCTTCACAATTTCGACAGAAGAGAGGAAAATCGAGAGCTGGCTCAATTCTCACAACTCTATTACGAGCTCGTGCAGGGCTAATCACTTTGAAGTAGTGCATACTACATGTGTTGGAACATATCATACATCCTGAGCATACTCGTGGGTCACCAAATACAAATTTCAGTTCTGTCAAGGCTCTAATCTCCATTAGGTTTGTTTCCACTTCCCATGGCTTGATATTTTCCATGTCCTGGTTTTGCAGTTATTTGATCGTCTCTGAAAATCTGTACCCCTCTTGAAAATGTCATCACCGGTGCACCTTTCATGATCATTCCGTCATAAAGTGTCCAATCACATTTTGAAAACATCAAATCTGCCGTAATCTTCTCCTCTCTTGTCTGATCAATTATAACAAAATCTGCATCAGCGCCGATACGAAGTACACCTTTCTTGGGATATAGTCCAAATATTCTCGCTGGATTGCGAGAACAAATCCGAAGTAGTTTCGATAGTGACAATCTCCCTTTGTTGATTCCTTCAGAGAGAAGTACTCTAAGTATCATCTGTGTTCCGTCAACACCTGACCACGCCTCTCTGATGTCCCCTGTACCAGCTTCTTTCTTGTCAGACGGGCAAGGTGCATGGTCACTCACAACTATGTCTATAGACCCCCGCAACAGTGCAGACCAGAGTGCTGCTCTATCTTCTTTTGTCCGCAATGGCGGGTTTAGCTTACTCTTTGGCCCCAATCGATTCATGTCATCCCTAAAGAAGACAAGGTGATGTGGACATACTTCTGTAGTTACCATATTCCCCCTGATTTTGCCTCTCTCAATTTCAAGAATCCCTTCACGTGTGGTCACATGGGCAATATGCAGATGTCCTCCAGTCTTTTCCACTATATCGATATTCGTTTTGACTGCAATATACTCTGAGATATTTGGTCTTGCCAAGGAGTGACTTATGGGTGCATCCCAGTCTCCATCCATCTCATTCCTGAACTCATCCAAGACTCCCTGATCTTCTGAATGAACTGTGAGATGACCTCCATACTCTGACAACTCACTAAGGCATTTTACAATGACGCCGCTACTAGTCTGATATGGCTCGCAGGTGAAAGCCTTGAATGCGGCAACTCCCTTTTGAATCAAGGGTAAAATCGAATCAATATTTCCTGAGTTCATCATTCCTGCATATAATGCGAAATCAATTACACTCATGGACTCTCCCTGTGCAATCTTCTCATCAACAGCCTGAATCGAGTCAACTTGATTTGTGAGCGGCATATCTACAATTGTTGTTACTCCACCAGCTGCTGCTGCCTGTGAGCCTGTTGTGAAGTCCTCATGTTCCAACATTGTAGGGTCATGGATGTGAGCGTGTGCATCAATCAATCCTGGCATCAGTATCTTCCCTTCAGCATCAATAACTGTTGAAGCATCAGGAAGATGTTCATCAGAAGCTATAATGACGATTTTTCCCCCTCTGACTCCAATTCCACCCCTTGCTATTCCTGATTCTAGAAGAAGCCGAGAATTCTTTACAACTAAATCTGCTGAGCCTCTCACCTGTTTTCTAAAAGTAGATGTGAGAGTGCTGCTCATTTATCCCCCTCCGACTGGAGGAAATAGAGCTACAGCATCATTGTCTTTGAGCACAGTGTTATAGCCGTCCAAGAGTTCAATACGCTTCCCATTGACCATACATGAGAAAAACTGCTTGAGTTCCATTGAGTCGTCTTTCAGTACTGTTTCCGAAAATCTTGGATATGTCTTTGATAGAACCTTTAGCAGCTCTGTGATATTCTTCGCTTCAAATTCTGCACTTCTGACTCCTGTGATTTCTCTAACTGTTGCGAAGAATTTCGCTGTGACTCGAGCCAAACTATACACCAATCAATCTGCATAGATTATGTGATTAAAACCGTTGCCTTCTGGCCTGTTACATACTTGTTAAGAGCATAGGAGTTATAGGAGAGGTCTTGGGAAACTACAATTAGAAAATGGAGATTGTTATTGTAGGCCACCTGAGTAGAGACCTCATAATTACACCTGAAACCAAACGAGAGGCTCTTGGCGGTGGAACAGCCTATGCCATGCTAGCACCAGCAATTGGTACATTTGGGGCTGC
>JAEOUL010000205.1 GCA_016839345.1 Candidatus Thorarchaeota archaeon
CTATGGTCTCCTGACCAAATTGTAAAAGTAGAACGAAATCCCTATAGCTATGTTCCAGATCCAAAATTGGTGACATATGCTATCCCCTATTTTATGCATTTATTGAAATTCTACATTCAGCTCTTTTCCAAATATGGATTGGATAAGTCTGAGCTTGTGAAATTGGCAAAATATCTTGACGAATATTCCAAGCTTTCTGCAGCTAAAGATGCGGATATGGCTAAAGCAAGAAAAATGCGGCAGGAATTTGGTCCTGTCTTTACAGACATTACTAATTCGAAGAAGATGGAGGTCGATTAGATTATGGGCATTAGGAAGTGGTTGATGAAACAATATTGGAGAACTGTTCAAGTGAGAGGAATCTGGAATCTATTCTATGGAATTCTTCTTCTCGCAATAGCATACTACATATACATTCCATTTTTTGATGATATGGGTGCCATCGGACCTTTTGCCTTTGCTGGGACTTTGCTTGTAGTTTTTCTAATTATTGGATATCTATATGACCGAGTCTTTGTCATGTGGGGACCTCAACAGGAAGTTACGATGGAACGTAATCCATACCAATATGTTCCCCATCCCCGAGATCATATCTACTGGTTCCCATTATTTTCAGTAATGCTACAGGCATCAAAGGAAATTTCTGAGAAACTCGAACTTGATACTGAAGTGATCACAGCCACGCAAAAATACTTCTCAAACCTTGAGAAGCTGCGAGCTGAGCGAAAAGGTGACTTAGACATTGCTACACAACTCAGAAAAGCATACTATAATGAACACCCATTAGATAGAATTATTGATGAGGATTAGTATCAGAACAACATGGATTCGTGAAACCCAATGGCGACGCGAAAAATGAAAGTGCTTCACTTAGTTCCAGTATCAGTGAGTGATTTTGTACGAAAGGATATGGATTACCTAGAACGACATGCTCCGGTTGAAACCTCTGTGATGAAGATTGGGTGGTCCGGTAGGCGCCATTTGGGGTTGAGCCTTGTATCACTAATTCGAATGCTCATTAGCTCACTTAAGGTGTGGAAACAGCGCCCTGATGTAATCCATGCTCACTTCTTACGTTCTGCACTTACAGCCGCTGCAAGTGGATATCCCTCAGTTCTAACAATGCATGACTCTCACGATGAACTACCCATTTTTTGGAGAACCTTACTCAAAATTGCTGTAAGACGATGCTCAATCATCTATGTATCGAATTACAATCGAGAGTATTGGACTCCTATTTTAGAAAAACAAGGAACCGTAGTGTATCACGCGATTGATACAGATGGTTATAGTCCAGCGGACAATACTGATGAAATTCGAGAATCATATCTCAGCAAACTGGGGACTTCTTCTTTTGTGGTGTCAATGGGTGCAATGACTCCTGTACGTGGACTTCATCTTGTGGTGCAAGCTGCGTCAGAGGTTCGAAAAAGAGGTATAGATCTTGGTGTTGTCTTGAAAGGATATGGCGGCAATCCTCAATATACAAGACGTGTTGAAAAACTAGCTACCAAACTTGGAGTTCCTACTATCATTATAACATCGATTATTTCTGATGAAGATATGGCATCGATGATTGCTTCTGCTGATGTATTCGTGCGACCCACTTCAGTTGAGAGCTTTGGGATTGCAGTCCTTGAAGCTCAAGCATGTGGAACTCCAGCAATCGTCACAGACTGCTGTTCTTTAAAGGAGGTCTTTCGCGATTCCTCACTTCGTTTCAAACAAAGGGATCCCCTCGATCTCGCTGAACGATTGGTTGAAATCCTAAGTGACGACAACCTAAGATCAAAACTTGTTGCTGCTGGGTTAGAGAATGCTAGACGCCTGTCTTGGGAACGAAAAATCAAGTCCTACCTTCAGGTCTATAGGGATGCAATGTCCGGACTGCGACCATGAGGCGATTTCTTGAAGGTCCTACATGCAAGCCACAAAGGTCTACCGGATCAGCGAATAGAACGAGCTGCGTTTGTAGCAAAAAAACGTGGTGATGATATACATTTCTTAGGACTTGGATCAACAAAGTCACCAGACCTCAACGTATTCCAAACAACAGCTATGCTTCGGAAATTGAATAACCGAGAGGTTGCTTTGGACAAGACCATTAGACGAGAATGGGCAGATGCAATCCGAAAAATAGCGCCTGACATCATCCATGCTAATGATATCATTGCAGCCATCTTCTCCTCAACCTTGGGCATTCCCATGGTATACGATGATCATGAATACTGGAGTGCCCAGCGCGTTGCTTACGAAAATTGGCCTATCTTGTGGAAGATACGTAGTCTTCCGTTTCTTCAGGCAATACCTCGGTGGGAACAAGAGCTCGTGACAAAACATGTTACTATAACGGTGAGTGAGGGAATCGCTGCTGAACATCGAAAAATCTCAAACAGAGTCTTTGTGCTTCAGAACTACTGCTTGCTTAGTGAAGTTGAACACCTTCCTCAAAATCCAAACAGACAAGGAATAGTCTATGTTGGAGATGATTTTAGGAAGAAGAAATTTCTGCCTCATCGAAATCTTGCAGGTCTGAAGGATTACTTGGAATTTGATGATATCACAGGACTATCTCGAATCGAACTCTACCAAAGACTTACAAAATATCGTTTTGGACTTCTTCCTTTCAAACCAATCTCTTACCACAAATATTCCAATTCTGCAAAGCTGTTTGACTATCTAAACTGCGGATTACAAGTTCTTCTGACCCAAAGACTTTTCGAATCTCATGGAAGCCTTCCTTTCACGATTCCGTTTGATGATTACTCTGATCTACCGAAACTTGTTGAAACAGTCCCTATTGCAGAACCAAAAGAGATTATGGAATTTGCCCACAAAAACCTCGTATGGGAATCTCAACAGGACAAGCTCTTTGAAGCCTACCGTATTGCCATGGAAGATTCCTAGACAAGCTTGTACACCGATTTGATTATGTCCTCTTGTTTGTCCCAAATGTAGTTGGCTCTAGCATGTTCCATAATCCTTCTCGAATCAGGTTCACCTATTCTTTCAATAACGTGTCTTATTTCAGAATAATCATTGAAAGAGTAGACGTAGAGGTCAGTCGCAACACATCGCTTAATAATGGAATTTGTTACTGTTGGTAATCCTGCGTGTAAATACTCGAAGATTTTGTTGGGATCCATGTATTTCTGATATGAGTGAGGAATCCATGGTACTAGTCCAATTTTATAGTCAAGAAGCCTAAGCATCACTTCCTTATGAGGTACACCACAGATGACATCAAGATCAATGATATCCCTGAGACCAGTCATATCTCTATGAGGAAGAAATCTTGGATGATTGAAATCATAACCGACATAAACATTACCAGTCCTATTGCTCGGGTTAGGTAGAGATTTAATTTCAAACAGATACGGGTAATTCCTTGTGATTGAAACTTGTTTCGCATACCTCTTGTGATCACGAAGGTTTTCTTCACTTACGGTTATAACTGGATATCTCGAAAGAACTCTCCGTTCCCATTTTGGAGTAACCAAGACCATGGGTTGAGATAGAAGATTTCGTACAAATCCTCTCACATAGTACTTGAAGAGTTGCCGGCCCCAATTTTCATGATCATCATAAATAACTGGATACTCTGTGTCAAGCATCATAGCTCCAGCGACTAGATTGTGAGCATGAACAATATCCGGTTTGATGGCGTCGATAGTCTTTACCCATTTCCACTTGAATCTTGGATCTACTGCAACTCTGAATGTGCTAGGAATTGGTACATAATACGTTTCATCAAACGACCCAAGACCTTGTCCCTTTATCGGACCAGCACCCAGAAAGATCATTTCGTGACCTTCCTTCTTCATTGTCATTGCTGTCCGTTCAATACGTGGATCAGGCAGGCCAGTATGGGAAGTATGAAGAATTCGCATAAGCGTGGTCTTTGCAAGTACAACTTAATGGTTTCCGTCGTCCAGAGATAGTACTCCACTATTAGCGACGATAGAATTCTCAACTTTGATATTAACCAATTTAGTACTCTGACTCACAATTGTATTCTTCAGGTGGCAATCAGAAATCACCACATTGGAGCCAATTGACACATATGGTCCAATTGTTGAATTTGTAATCAACGCATCTGTACTTATAACACAAGGCTCAATGACTTCCACTTGCTTGAGAGAGGCGTTGAATTTTGAATCTGCGTACTTCTCAACTAGACGTCTGTTACTATCTAAGATAGTCGACAGCCTACCACAATCAAAATACTCGCCAACTTTGAAAGTGCCAAAGACAGACCCATCCTCTATCATGTATTGAAGTGCATCAGTCAATTGGTATTCTCTACCTTCAAACGGTCTTTCGGTGATTGCTTCCAGTGCAGCTCGTAACTTGGCTCCATGCTTGATGTAATAAACGCCTGCAATTGCTTCATTACCATCAAATGCGGGAGGTTTTTCTACTAGTTTTGAAACCAATCCATCTTCAGCTATCGAAACCATTCCATAATGAGATGAATCCTCCACATACTTTGTACCTATGGACGCATCCAGTTCTCTCGAGCTTGCAATCTCATCTAGCATTGATGAATACTCCCTAGCAAAAATCTCATCACCTAGTGATATCAGAATTTCACCCTCAAGATGTTTACCAGCACAAAGTATGGCATGTCCTAGACCAAGTGGTTCTGTTTGATTCATAAAGTGTATTTCAAAACGATCTTCATAATTCTCTCTAGTCCAATCGACCAGTTTGTCCTTCTCATGGCTAACTATCAAGACAATCTCTTCAACACTACTTCTGGCTATGTTATCGAGTATGTGTGCGAGAACAGGTTTTCCAGCCACCTCAATCAGTGGTTTAGGGATTTCATCTGTTATCGGTTTCAATCGTAGGCCTTGGCCTGCTACTGGAATGATTGCCTTCACTTGTATAATACTCTCCATAAAACCTCAAAGAAATTTTATGTTGGAGGTTTTCCAATTGTCCGATATTTGACATCATCAGGTATCGTTTGGTTTGCGAAGGTTCTTCGACCGTCGATTAAAACCTTGTTGCTCATTGTTGCTGTCAGTTTAGAGGGTCCAAGTTCAAGATACTCTTTCCACTCTGTCATCAAAATACAGGCTTCTGAATTTACCAGACAATCCTTGAGTTCAAATGTGAAATGGCATTTCTTGGATTCTTCCGGGATATTCATCATATCAAGTAACGGATCATGCGCCCACACTTCAGCATCTTCTAAAATTAGTGAATCAATAACACGCAATCCAGGTGAGTTTCGAATATCATCTGTGTTAGGTTTGAAAGCAATTCCAAGAACTGCAATTTTCTTCCCTTTGATTAATCCAATTTCTTCACTCAACATCTCGATGATATGGGTGGCTCTGAGTTTATTGACTTCTTGAATAGCATCAAGGACAGGCATATCAACTCCCAATTCTCTAGCAAATGCTGCTAAACCACTGACATCCTTTGGAAGACATGCTCCACCGTATCCTGCACCTGCCCCAAACATTAGAGGATTGATTCTATGGTCAGCTCCAACTCCTTTCATAACATTATCAAGCTCAACACCTGATATTCGTTCTGCTAGATTGGCAATCTCATTGGCAAAGGAAATCTTGGTAGCTAGAAACGAGTTACTTGCATATTTGCACAACTCTGCTGATTCCAGAGTCATAGAGAGGAAGTTTTTCGCTTTATCTCCAAGACAATCCGTATACATATCTCGGAATATATCAAACCCTTTCTTTGAACTTGTACCAATAACAATCCTATCAGGATTAAGAGCATCCACGATTGCTGTTCCTTCTCTAAGAAATTCGGGATTGAAAACAGCTGCTACCGATTTGGAGAGATTCTCCTTTTCAATCCTATCAAGAATATACTTCTTTGTTGTGCCTGGAGGTACGGTACTTTTGATTGCAACAACTGTGTAATTAGAAAACAAGCTATCCCTGTTGGAAAAAGTGTATTCGGCAGCTGCTTCTATCTGGCTTAGATCAACAGATCCATCCGACAGAGATGGAGTGCCTGTACAAATCATAATGATATCCTGCTTACCCACTTCATCCTTATCAGTTACAGCCTTGAGTTTCCCCTTTTGAACTGCCGTCTTCAGAAGGTCTGGCATTCCTACTTCATGGATTGGACATATTCCCTTATTCACAAGAGAAACTCTTTCTGCATTTATGTCAAGCAGAGTCACATCATGCGATTTGGTAAAAACTACTCCCATCGCGAGACCGACATATCCAGCTCCAATAACGAGTATCTTCATGTCTAATTTCCTCCCTCTTTGTCCTCGGGTAAATGACTCCTCTTCTTCAACTGAGATCGGATAATGAACTGTGTTATATCAATAGCTAACACTGGAATCATTATGATTGCTACCATAAGAAGACCGTAATAGATGAACTCTGCAGAGAATATCTCTTCCCACGTAAATGATGGTCGTGATGTGAATTGTTCCCATTTTTCGTAGTATGTTCTAAAGGTTTCATTGCTTGTGTAATTATACAGTTCTTTCAAGAGTTCAATGTGGATTTGATGATACTTTGTTGAAGCAAGGTTGAGGGGTTCCTCTAATGAGTACAGACTCCATTCGTACGATGAGTCATATTTGTAGAGGTTTTCTGCGGCAGACACAACACCAAGATCGAAGATTGTGTCGAATTTGCTAATATTGAAGATTTGATTTGCGACATATATGTGACGAAGAGCGAACAGAAATCCATTGAGTATCATTGGTGATTGGTAATTTGAGTTCAAGGCACTTGGAATTACAACCTCTGGATACCACACATTATCGCCTTCGAGCATCATTTGATTTCCTCCAAGTTCTGTGGTGATTTCGAAACCCTCAGCGATTTGTTCTGCAATAACCTTCAATGAGGAGTTTCCGTATTTGTCATATGCCAGGGAGAAAGCGTGTAACGCTTTTGCATCTACCATTGCTGATTGCCAACCACTTGGTATATCCCAAATCCCAAAATCGTATGGCCAATTTGTGATAGTCACTGAACCATTCTCAGTTGTGACTACCTGATCATTTCTATTTTCCAAAAGCCAATCTATGGTTGCATTGAAGAAGACACCTGCTGTGGTATTTCCTTCTTCAAACATTTCATCATATTCAATTGCTTGATTTGCGACTGCCCTAGCTGTGATTTGCTCACCAACATACACTCCAGCTTGGTACCCATAATCTGTTACAGGTATTCCATCCTCGGTATAATATGCAAAATGCCAGTCATCGTGTCTCGAGAGAAGAGTGGTGTAGATTTCTGTTCGATAAATGAAAATGATTGGTGACATTGCTAGCAGTATTAGGAAATATGCGAGCAATCTTCTGAATATCTTTGACCTGTTTCGTGAGAGAAAACTAGGAAAGGAACGGATACTCTTCCACAGATTCATAGCGACCCTGGCGGTCGCTTTCTTGCAGACTTATAATGATTTCCAACTCATAAGAGTTGTACAACTGTTCACACTAGAGAACAGTTATATCGAATCTCTAATGCGTGCCCCTTAGGGATGTAGACTTGACAAAGAAGAAGCTCGTAGTTGTTGGACTTGGATACGTCGGACTACCGGTTGCTTTGAAATTTGCTGAGGCTGATTTTCAGGTTACAGGAATCGATATTGATGAGAAAAAAGTTAAGCTGATCAATAAGGGTATTTGTCCTATCGAAGGTGATGAACCTGGATTATCCGAGCTTCTTGTTCAAATCATGGAATCTGGGAAGATGGTTGCAACAAATGATTACAACTCAATTTCCGAAGCCGATTATGTTCTTGTAATTGTTGAAACTCCATTCAGCCTAAGAAGTAAGGAACCATTATACACCTCACTCAAATCTGCGACTCGTCGTGTTGCACAAAACCTGCGAAAGGGCACCCTTGTGATTATCGAATCGACAATTGCACCTGGTACAATCGGGACCATCGTTCAACCGATTCTTGAGGAGGAGTCTGGTCTAAGAGCAGGAACTGATTTCTATCTAGCAACTGCACCTGAACGAGTTATGCCTGGGAAACTGCTTCAGAATCTTGTAACACTCGATAGAGTTGTAGGTGGTGTTGATGAGGAAAGTACAAAGAAGGCCATCTCACTTTATAGTTCAATAGTTCAGGGAGAACTGTATCCATCTGATGCAATCACTGCGGAGGTTGTGAAAACCACTGAGAATGCTTATCGGGATGTTCAGATAGCTTTCGCAAACGAAATAGCACTTCTATGTGAGAACTTGGGAGTTGATGTGTACAAAGTTCGAGAGCTAGTCAACAAATCCCCATTTAGAAACATGCACCTTCCTGGAGCTGGTGTGGGTGGCCATTGTCTTCCTAAAGACTCCTGGCTGCTAGCGTTTGGGTCAAGAGGAAAATATGAACCACGCCTTCTTGCAGTTGCTCGAGAGATAAATGACGGGATGCCTCATCATATGAGCGATTTATGTGAGTCTGCATTGAGAGAGGCGGGTAGACGCATTTATGGTTCAAAGATAGCAGTTCTAGGTTTGGCCTATATTGAAAATGCCGATGATACTCGTAACTCTCCTGCATTTATGTTGGTTAAAGCACTCGAAGTACTTGGAGCCCAACCCATGGTTCATGATCCATATGTCAAATCATCAGATGATGTTGTACTTACTCGTGACCTTGAAGAGGCATTACAAGATGCTAATTGTGTGGCTATAGTAACAGCCCATGATGAATATCGAAAGATTGACCTAGCGAAAATGAAGAAGATGATGAAGACCCCCATAATAGTAGATGGTCGCAATCTCTTCAACAAGCAGGAATGCATAGATAAAGGATTCATTTACAAGGGTGTTGGGAGATAGTCCAGAATGCCCAAGAAGCGTGTCTTACTAATTGGTAGTCAACCTGAAAGAATGACACGTCTTAGAAGAACCTTCAGAAGTTTGAAGGCCCTTGGTGTTGATGTTCATATCATGGTTCCAACGAAGAAACCAGATGGAAGGCCGAGAATCATCAAAGGCATTGTGAGATACCTGGTCCTCATTTTTCAAGTAACACTTGCTAAAGCTGACATATATCACTTCTACAACGTACCAGATATTATTGGACTCCCACTAATTTGGAAACGGGGTGTGTTCATTTACGATGTTCGGTCGCCTTGGTTTTCATCCATCAAAGAGTCATTGGGGAGCAGTTTTCTGTCGAAGATTGCTGGTGTCATCGAACGGATAATCACCATGTCAGCTGATATTGTGATTGGAGCTAACTACCCTCTAGTAAATCGAGCTAAAAGCTGGCATGCTCGAAAAACAATAATGGTCCCCAACTATCCCCAATCTGATTTTGGACCCAAAAGAGAGAGAAATGAGGTTCGAGAATCCCTAGGACTGAACAATCATCCTACTGTACTGTACCTTGGGAAAATTGCCAAGATTGAGGGCAGTGAGCTTCTTAAACGTATTATTCTGGAGAGCTGCAAAGCAATCACTAATGTTAAGTTTATGATTGTGGGTGATGGTCCTGAGCGTGATTCACTCGAGAGATTTGTGAAGAAAGCCGGTCTATCGAAGTATGTTCTGATGTTAGGATGGATTGCCCATGAGGAAGTAGCTGATTACATTGGGGCTGCGGATCTCTGCATTCTTCCTCGCAAGCGAGATTCATTCTCGCCTTTTACCGCACCAGAAAACATCACAAAAGCAGCAGAGTATCTAGCCGTTGGAAAACCTGTCATTGCTCCGAAAATCGGTGGTTTTGCGGACGCAGGATTTCCAGTTATCGCGGTGGAACCTGAAGATATGGGTGCTGCAGTTGTAGAATATCTCAGAAACCCGATTCCTGTAGGTGAATTTGAAAAACCTTCTTGGGATGAGAGTCATCGAAAGCTTCGTCTTGTCTACAATTCTTTGGATGCAATCTAGAGAATCTGTTAATCCTTCACTTCGGCTTTCCAAATCCAGAAACAAACCCTCGATGCTGCACAAATGCTTCAGCATATGGCGCACCAACATGATTCCCTTGATACCCCATGAGTGACTTGATTGCGTTGATTTCAAAATAACCTCTTTTAGCAACTTGAGATTTGTAGCTCTGAAGCATCTCGACCTTCTTAGCTACTTCATCCTCAGTTATTGGAACAAAGACTTGAGGTGTAAATCCTGGACAATTACCTGGGACTTCGTATGCGAGCACTGTGGAGTCTGTTTTCATAAATGCCCTGTTTGTTTCCTCTGCAACAACACGGTGATCTTGATGAAGGTCTCCCTCCCAATGAGTCAAGACCAAATCATACTTGTTTTCATTTCTAACGCTATAGATTGTTTCAAGAATCTCTTGCCGATGGGTTGGAAATTCTCGTACTGGATATTGATGAATCACGAGATCTTCAAGACCCAAGTGCGCAGCAGCTGCTTTGCATTCCTTTGCCAGTACATCGATGGGGAATTTTGATGTATCAACACTTTTTCTGCAATCACTGAATACAAGTGATTTCACATGAACTCCACTATTCAGTAGTTGTCTTACTGTTCCACCAGCTCCAAGTTCCATGTCATCAGTGTGTGCTGATACGACTAGAGCTCTATTCACAGACCACTCCATAATAATACCCCAAATTGGAGAATATTGTGTGAAATTCAAGCTCTCAAGATATGAGTTTCGGTAAAGAATGTACACTTGCTCATCTGTGGTAAGATTCAAGAAGCTCACTAAGACACTGATGCATGTCAAGGCTTCAGAGGAATTTGATTTGAGGAGCTGCAAGATTCTTGTTACAGGTGCTGCTGCGCCTGGTTTTGTAAGTATAGTGAAAGCACTGAAAGCCAACACAACGTATGATTTGCAGATCATCTGTTCTGACTATATCCCGACCTTCAGTTCAAAATCGTTTGTCAAAGACACATATGTTCTACCTGATAATCGTAGTCCAGAATTTGCTGGAGCTTTATTGGAACTGTGTGTCAAAGAAAGGGTGGAAGTCATTCTCCCAATACGAACAGATGACCAGTTGCCAATCTGCCGGAGATTTGGTGAATTTCGAGATGCAGGAGTTGAACCTGCGATTGTTACGACAGATCCAGAGATACTTGATTCTCTCCTCAATAAGAGGAAATTGCTAGAATATTGTAGTGAAATCATTCAGCTGAAAACTCCTGATTTCTCTTATTCCTCAGATTCAGAGGGTCTGAAAAAAGCCGTGATGAAATTAGGTTACCCTGATTTTCCTGTCGTGATAAAACCTAGCTACTCGAATGGGAGTCGAGGTTTCCGAATATTAGATGAGTCTATCGATAGACGAAAACAATTCTTCGAGGAAAAACCAACAGGTATCTATTCAACTCTCGATGAAGTTCTAGCTATCATCGGTGATAATTTCCGTGAAATGGTAGCAATGGAATATCTGCCTGGTAATGAGTATACAATTGATGCGCTCTGTCGGAAAGCCAAAACCTTTGCAGTGATTCCACGATTACGTACAAAAATGACTGGTGGTATAACAACTGGTGGTACAGTAGTCAAGGATACCAATCTGGAAAGTATCACTAGAACAGTAGAATCAATTGTAGAGGGATTTGGTCTCTCTTACAACGTGGGAATCCAGTTTAAAGAATCTCGAGATGGTGAACCTCTACTCCTTGAGGTAAACCCACGTCTACAAGGTACCACTACTATGAGTGTTGCAGCTGGTGTCAATATTCCTGAACTGATTGTACAGATGGCTTTGAGTGAATTTGATTACGACTACTTGCCTGAAATCAAATGGGGTTTGGAGATGCAAAGAGTTTGGTTGGAGATATTCAGAGATAAAGAACGAATCTGGAGAAATGAATAGAATGTCTCTTGTTGTATTCGACTTTGATGGAACACTGGTGTTCGATGATGGTTCACATGAAGATTTTGATATAATTCGCAAGATGATTGCTTCGGGGATTGAAACCGCCATTTCGTCTAGGAATGACAAGTATCATCTTGAGCGTAGATTAGCTGAACTTGGAATATCTGATTTGTTCACACACACAATGGCTGACTTCAGACCAAAGTCATTCCAGATGAAGCACATTCTTTGGCTCTTCTCCAAACAGAAAATTGAGTTCTCTAAAGTCTACTTCGTTGATGACTACCTACCAAATATTGAAAGGATCAGACAGGATTTACCTGAAGTGATATCTTTCCATTATGGTGAAGATATCTCGACCCTTGCAGATTTATTTGATATTGTAACCTCTAATCAGTAATCCACATTTATTCCTGGAGCAGGATTCTTAGTACGGAATTGAAATCTAACCTTTTTGGTTGGAAGATATTGAATCTCATAGTTCTTGCTTTATCAATCGAATCTTTCAACTGATCTAACCCTCTGCACCAGATTAGATAGCCACCTCTCTCTAGTCGTGTGACGAGTTCCCATTCATGACCCCCTATGATATCTGGATTTTGAATCACCACTAATCGATGACCCTTTGTTACATTTTCCATTATAGTTCCAGCTCCACAGTTACTGATGACTATCTCGGCTTTTCTGAGGTATTCATTCAGTCCCTTCTTGAATCTGAAACTTTTGATGAATTTTGGAGTATATTTTCCAGCTCCTCTTTGAGCTATCACTTCGTCAGAAATTTCTCCTTGACCAACTAGGACATCAATAGCCTCTATGAGTCCGTCATGAGGTAATGACGTTCCAACAGTAACAAAAATCAGAAGATCATCCCCCTATATTCAACACCCTCATATCGTTGTGCCAATTCTGGCCAGCTGCTCAACCAGAGATTTACCTTACCCATGAGCAATCTGCCTGCAATCGATGGTCTATACACTCTACTTGGACTCTCAATAAACAGTGTCTTTATTCCAAAAACTCGCGCAACAAGAAATGGCGGCAGCGTGAGCCCTGACCCTGTACTGACAAGAACATTCGGTCTAACAATTAACAGGATAATTAGACTATGAAGAAACAGAAACAGCGTTCTCAACACAGTCATGATTCTATTATCCTTGGCTCGGAAACGAGGTGAGATGACACTGAAGTAATTTCCACCTACCTTCTTTTTCGTCACTTCGGATTCCCAGGGGACTAAGTAGTACTTTTCACAATCCACTTGATTGCTGAGGATCATCCCTCGAGTGGTGTGTCCACCGGATCCAAGTACGAACAGCAGTTTCAAGTCAGGTCATCCTCACACTATGCCAACGGAACTAGTTCTTCAATATCATCCTTTTGATTGATTTCAACAGTTTCTATTTGGCGCCAAAGGAACTAAACAACTAATTAGTATTCGAATTACAAGGCCTCATTTAGTACCCTCGTAGGTATCAGGGTATGACGTCCGTTAGACTGAGCTATTGTCTGGATTAGATGTTATTTTTATATGAAAGTGCCGTATTATTTCCACTGGAAGATGAGGTCGGCTTATATGCCGCCCTTTAATCACTGTCATGAGATGATGTAACTTGAGCTCAAGTAAAAAGAAAACAAAGGCACCACTGATTAAGGTGCGAGGAACAGGTTTGTCAATAAGACTCTTCAGAATGACGGGATTGAGCATGGCGCCCAATACACTGGTCACAGCGTTGAAGGGTCTCAAATATGTTCCACAGAAAGGAAATGATCCGCCTGGTGTTGGATTCAGCAAAGTGAGTCTTACAGGAAAGGTAATCAGAGCCGACTTTATGGCTGATTTTGGAGTTCCAGTTCGAACTCAGGATCCTGAGGGCGGTTTTATGAGTAAGCGCTATTATGCGGTCGACAATGGCACTGTCCTTCTGAAACTTGATCGTAACACAGTTGAAGTCAGAGGATCAGAAAGGTTAGCAAGTAGAGTCCGTCGAGTATTGATGAGTGCAAAGATAGCTCAACTAGAACCTCTTAATCTAAATGGAGGGGCGAAGAAACTCTATGACATGGCGATTGATGTTGATTCTGTTCTAGTTTCAGGCATCTCGAAAAAAGGAAACCTAACTCAAGCTGAGTTCAAAGGTGGAAGCCTTCAGAGTGAGGAGGAGGTTGGAATGTATACTCGTCGATATGGTGGAGAAGTCACTCGATTCAGAGGGACCTTCAGATATGGTGGCACAAGTGGTACAGAATTGAAAACCTCAATCAACGGAGTTGCTGGGTCTGTTATGATTTGGAGTGCTGATGATCTTAAACCTAAGGACGTACACTGGATTGTCAAACTAATGGAAGATTCAGCACCACCCGTAGCAAAGTAGTTACAACATCAAATCAGGTTGGGCCTTCGGGCCCATCCTTCTACTCTTGATTACATCCAATCTTTGGCTTCTCTCTTGACTGATATGATAGTACGTGTGTTATCAATATACCATCTAGTCTTATTTCTGAAAATTGGCCAAAACTCAAAGAATGTCTGAGGGTCCTCTGTTTCCAGCAACAAAAAACCACTCCAATCAGATCCCCATGCATATTTGTAATCTCCAACTATTTTGAGATGTTTGGGCCAACTTCCCCTACCAAACTCTTCCCAGAATTCTTTTGCTTCCCCTGCTTGTTCTGGAGTCATCAATTGAAACCTGTAGAATACAATAAATGCATAGGTCATCTCATGGCACCAATCATTAGGAACTTTTCATCGATTAAAAAGATTCGTGCATCCTGTGTTTTGCTTTTCAGCTCGGTGGATTAAAAAGATTAGATTAGAAACCAACCTGAGAAAGACATGTCCGAAGGCCCAAATGAAATTCTTCGTCGTGAAATCCGGCATGGAAAGATATCTTATGGTTTTCAATGGAATATAACAAATCATAAGCGTCTAAATCACGAAGAAGGAGACATTGCTTCATTATGGGCTCATTTGAATGCAATTCATATTGGAAAAATCCCCGAACTACCATTCTCCACACCATTCTACAGCCGTGCTTCGAAACTTCGATTTCCAGATATGTCGCCCGCTCAGAAAGTTGGATTTAGGAAAAAGCTCGAACGCGCAGGTTCCATTAAATCAAATGTCAATGATGATTTAGTTAAGTTGTTAAGAAACTATCATCGTTCCCTAAATGATTTCAGCTACTCCGCAAGCCATGATATTCTAAAAGAGTTCTTGACAAACGACCAAAAGTCGATAGCAATTGAGGTGCCAGTATGGTCTGAAAGATATCGTCTTGCTGGTCATGTCGATCTGATACGTATAATCGATGGAATCATACATGTCTGTGATTATAAACCCGGATCCCTTGAGAATACAAAGAAGCGGTTTCTGGAGTCATTACCACAAGTTGCTGCATATGGTGAGTTAATGACGCACCATCTTGCGAGTACATTGACATCTGCCTTTGAAACTCCCCTTCTTCCAAAAGTCAACTGCTGTATTTTTGATACACATGCCTGCTGGCATTTTGGTGCAGAATTATTTGTTCAGCTTGAAACTATGGGGATGATAGATGGACTCTAAGTCTGTCCATTCTTTAATACAGTCATCTTAACTTCTTCAACAACGGATGGCGCTTCAGACGCTATTCCACTCCATTTTAGCTGGATAGTAGGTCTCTCAGAAACTAAACCCTCCCGAATACGTGAGAAGTAATTTTCCGATAGTGTACCGAAATTCCCAAGTGCTGGATCTACCGGAACCCATCCTTTTCTTTCAAGAAAAGCCTCACACCAAGCATGAGGTTCTGGTTCAGGATCTCCTTTGAAGAAATGTCCTATGATTCGTCGTGCGGGGATATGCACAGCGCGAAGTAATGCAATGAACAGGTCTGCATGTTCATCACAATCACCTTCCTTTTCCCGAGCAGCTCTTGCAGCACCTATTCGTTCGTCAAGATGTGTTTTGAGTTTCACCAATTCTCGAACCTTTTGGTAAACAAGTTTGACATATGATTCATCATCCCCAGTCCTTTCAGCAGCCTTTTGAGACATCTCTTGAATAACGCTATCGTCTGTTTCCCAATATTTCTGCAAAGTACAATACATACCTCTATTTTGAGAAATGAGTTCTTCAGAGGTCATTTGTGGCTCCATCAACCAATCTCTAGTGATAGTGTCGATACGAAGAACTACTGAAGGAGAAAAACTCTCACCAGGATTTAACTCTGGAATTTTAATCACTGCCACCATGTTCTTTTCTGCTTTCTCTGTGACCTTAGCAGGAGGGAAGACATCAATCATCTCAACGAATTGATTCTCAGTATCTGTAAAGAGATGCCACACCATCATGCCTCTACGTAATTTTGAGGTTCCACGATTGTGAACATTTGCTTGCATCTCAATCTTTAGCCTCATAGCTCGTTCTCATGCTCCTAAACATATTGGAGCTTTCACCGAATAGATTTATGTATTCTCTGGCTAACTTAGCATCTGCCCATATGGGTTTGAGGAAAGTGAGGTTTCAGAATGGCTAAAGATCCTGACAAGAAGCCTGATGCAGGGGATGACTCCGAAAAACGAGGTGGAGTAGTTGATAATCTTCTAACCGAGCTTGGTGTAGATGATGAGATGCGACAGGAACTCATAGAGTCTGGCCGAATGACAAGCGATGTCATGAGAGTTGAATCAGCTGATCAAGTTCGAAGACGTTTAGAGATTGAGAAAAGCATAGAGAAATTACAAGATAGCATCAGTCTTCTCGAGCGAAATATCATGACTGCAGATGGTTCTATCGACCATATTGAGCGAGACCTTGTACCTGTTGTACTATCTTTCCTAGTAGGTTTGAAGGGTAATCTCGTATCGATGAGAGGGGATATCATCTCCAGTAGTAAGCGCTCTGCAAAAACGAATCTTCAATCAACATTCATCGAGTCTAACGTAAAACCAATTGTCGATGGTGAATTCTCAAAAATTGAAGAATCACTAACAACAGGCATGTCAACTCCTATTCTCGAAAAAGTCCGAGACCTAACAGAGAGTATGAAAGAAGCAATGAAGATTACCTACGAGGAACTTACAACCCTCAAATCAAATATTGATGACTTTATTCAACGGTCCTCGACGGAGATTGAATTTCTATCCTCAGAACTTGGTATGAAACCAAAGGTCGAAGTTCCGAAAGAAATAGCTGAAAAAATGAAAATTGTTGAACGAAGAGTCGAAGAGCTCACTAATGAACTCAATCTCGCAACGAAGAAAATAGAAACTCGCGAGAGTGAAATCGAATCATTGCGAAGTGATAACGCCTCTTTGAAAGTGATTAATGAAGAGCTAGAAGAAGAACTGGCAATATTAAAGGCGACTCCAAAGACTGATCAGGCTGTTCTCACTGAATTGCGACAGAATATAAAAACCCTAGAAGCCTCATGTGACCTTCTTAAAGAGAAAGTCACAGAAGCCGAAACACAGGCTGATACAGCTAAGCAGAAAATCAAGGAATTATCAGACGGTGTTGCCAAAAAAGACCTAGAGATTGGTGATCTGAAAACTAAGGTTCGTCAGTTGGAAGATGAAAAAGCAAAGACAGCTGATCGTTTGACCGAGATGGAAGAGATTCGAGCTCGGCTAAGGTCTTTCGAATCTGGAGATAAGGCAAGAGAGCTTGACCGCCTCAAGACTGATTTTGAACGAGCTTCAGCAAATCTTGAACGTGCAACTACTGACCTTCAAGAAACAAAGGAGAAACTAGCACACACTCAAAAAACTTTGGAAGGCTATCTCGATTTGATGGATAGCACTGAGAAGACCAAGGCATACCTCATGGTTGAAGAACATGGTGAGATGTCTATCAGGGAGATTGCACGATCCTTAGGAGTCGCACCAGCAGTTGTAATGAAATGGGCAGATGAATTTCAAGCTCTTGGGTTGGCTTGGGTACTTGATGGTCAGACACTTGTACATCGTGACCATAAGAAATCAGAATAATGTTGGTTTAATTCGTTTGAGGAATTGTACAACCTCAAGAAGCCCATCTATCCTTAGAGCATTATGATAGAGCATTTCCAGATCTGAGGTCTTAAGATCTTCATTGGTTAGGTATTTTCGAATAGCAGGTCGGAGAACTTGCTCTAAGTAACTAGTTCTGAGGTTCGAAAGTGCTTGTACTAAATTTCCATCTAGTTGTCCTGACTCTACAGCGTCTTTGATTACAGAGAGGTGTTTTTTGAGATTTGCACTACTCTCAATCGCTGTTCCTGTTGAAATCAGTGTCTGCTCTGTCAGCTTTAACGTTTCGATTCTCGCACGGTTGAAATCGCGAACTGCCAAGTATTTCGTCTCAGAGCATCGATCAAGAAACGGCCTACTTTGAACTGATGCAAGATTGAATAGACCACCTAATCTCTCAAGCTCTTTTTGGTCTGGCATTTGCGATACCATTCACTCTATCACAGCCTATCCTTTTAACAATGACTACAAAAAACACACCGTAACAAGCATAAGAAGTCAATATAGGATTAGAATATAATGAGAGAGGCAGTGCTTTATTCCAACCTGAAGCAAGGCATACGGTGTGATCTGTGCGCTAGACGGTGCGTGATTCACAATGGAGAAACTGGATTTTGTCGTGTTAGATTAGCTAAGGATGACAAACTCTATTCTTTGGTTTATGGCCTGATTGATGGAATGGCTTCAGACCCTATTGAGAAGAAACCACTTTTCCACTTTGCTCCTGGAAGTTCCACATTTTCAATTAGTACATCATCATGCAACTTTCGTTGTCTATTTTGTCTAAATTATCACTCAGCTCATCGAGAAACTCCCATAGGGCAGAATGTAAGTCCAGAGGAAATTGTTAATCTCGCACGGAAGTATGATTGTAGTGGAATAACCTACACTTACACTGAGCCAACAGTCTTCTTCGAATTGGCTCATGACACAGCCCAAATTGCTCATGACAAAGGGATGTTCAACACATTTGTGACAAATGGTTATATGACACCTGAGGCGATTGACCTAATAGCTCCATATCTGGATGCAGCTTCAATCAATTTCAAAGGTAGTGCAAACAAGAAATTCTACAAAGAATTAATGTCTGTTCCCAAAGTTGAACCTATCTTCACATCAATGCTATCAATGAAGGAAAATGACATCTTCATTGAGATTACAAACCTAATAATTCCTGAAGTTGGAGATTCCCTAGAAGACACTCGGATTCTTGCTCAATGGGTAGTCGAGAATCTTGGTGAAAGGACTCCATTCCATCTCACAGCTTTCTCTCCAAACTACAAGATGACACATATCCCTCGTACTTCTGCTTCTATACTTGAGAGGCATATTGAGGCTGCAAAAAACACTGGGCTAGTCTTCGTTTATTCCGGCAATGTTCCTGGACATGACTACGAAAACACGTATTGTCCTGAATGCGGGTTCAAAGCAGTTGAAAGATACTCCGTTTTTCTTGGAAAAAATAACCTAGACAAAGAAGGAAATTGTCCGGAATGCAAAACGGACTTGAACATGAAAGGAGTTCAATGGATGGTGCAAGGAAAAGGCAAGTTCAGGCGTTTTTGAGGTCGATGAAATGCAGGTCATTGGTGTTGCATGGAAATCTCAAGATGAAGGAACTTTTGAATCTGGATTGAGAGTTTGGAAAGAAGGAGATGAGCCTGAGTTCATTTCACTATCTCCTAGAGAACATCTTACTTGGGTTTTCCGCGGTCCACGTCGGTGTGTTGGAAGTATTGACTCATCACTCAACTCAATCCGTTGTCCAGAAAATTCGATTGTCTTCCAGAGTGGGAAGATAAGATGCGGACCTTGTTCAGGAGTGGATTTTGTCGACCCTTGTATTCGTTGTGACGGACGAACATGTGAAGCCACTCCCGCGAGAAAAGCTCAATGTGATCAGACTAAATATGCTGTTTATCTGGTTCTATTCAATGATGAAACCATGAAGGTTGGAGTCTCCTCTGAAAAACGAGTACGAACAAGGTGGGTTGAACAAGGCGCAGATTACGGAGGAATTCTTGAACTTGTTCAAGGTGGTATGACTGCGCGAAGAATTGAAGATCGCTTAGGTAAGAACCCAAAACTAGCCAAACAAGTTAGAGGGGAGCGAAAAATACGAAGTCTAATGGGAAACCTAGATAAGAATGCCGCCCAGAATCTCGTTGATGACTTCCTCCATTACGCTAAAGGTGAAGAAATTCCCACTAATGTTGACCTTGAAGATCTTTCTGTTTATTATTCTCTAGGAAATGTGGATATTCAACCAGTTCCATGGAGAAAAAAGACTGAACAAATTGATAACCGACCTCTTGTAGGCGATGTTGTTGGTATGAAAGGTTCACTCCTTGTAACAAGTCTGGGTAGTTATTTCACAGTTACAAATCTAAGACAGGTGATTGGGTATAGCATAGATTATGATGTAGATATTACCATGGTAACACAAACTGGATTGATGGATTTCTTCTGAGAACTTATTTAGGGTAACGTTTCTGTTGTAGGTTGTGAACGAATTAGCTGAAACGAAAGCGGAAGTCCGTTATCTTTCTCTTGTAAGAAGAGAGGGCGGCGAAC
>JAEOUL010000206.1 GCA_016839345.1 Candidatus Thorarchaeota archaeon
AACCACATGTGTTGTGACCCTTGACATGCGCGAGGTCGATGAGGACATCTGCATCGCGAAGCACTCCTCCAATCTTCAAAGTGTCGACATTATGGAAATTCACATCAAAGTCATAGGTATAGCCATCTTTTACCCCCGCAACAGGGATTATAGGACAACCACAGGTTTCCTGTGTATAACCTCTCTCCACTGCATTATAGACTGCTGTTGGATTATCAGTGATGAATGGATATCCCCCGGCATCCTTCACAGCCTTAACAACCCGCCTGACAAAGAAGACCGGTATGGTCTGATAGCCATCATTGAACCCAAGGTGCATCTTGATTGCGACCTTGTCCTTTTTATCGATTGTTTTGAAGTTCAGTTTCTTTACAACTTCGTCTACCTTGGCTCCGAAGGCCGCCCATCTGGCCGTGTTTCCCAATATCACTGAGCCAAAATATACCTTCGATGGTTCTGCGCTCATACATTATTGACTCCTTCTTGTAGGTTAAAACGATTACTGATTGAACAATGAGGTGCAGAGAAAGGATGCAACTGGTGAAAGACCACTAGGGATGGTTTGAAGAAATAGGTCACACCCTTTCTCAAGTTCCCGTTGCCGATAATCGGCATTGCTCCCGTAGGGAACCGCTATAGACTAGTACTTACTGTTTAATAAAAAGGAGATGAAAGACGTAACCCATATGTCATTTATGGCACAGAACCGCGCTCATCGGAAGCATTGGTAGGCCTATGTAGTCATTGATAGTCCAAAGGGTCGTCGGATGATATTTCCAAGTCCTAGACCGACGAGGAAATAGTATCCATAGAAACTTAGACCAAACCCTCCTGTTGTAGGAGCGCCAACGAATCCAGTAAGGAATGGTAGTACTTTTTGGATGTTGAATGGAATGATTGCCACAATACTATTCCCATAGAGCGCATTCAACATGGCAAATACGATGATGAGAGGGATGTAGAAAACGCACATAGGCTTCATTCTTGAGGACATCATGGCACTCTGGAGTCTCATGATCCGTCCCTGATCATCCATAACTTGCTGAAGTTCAATAGGGTCCATCGTCTTTCTTGCTCTGTTGAACCGCTCTCTCCACGCGTTGATCTCCTCCATATCTGCCTTCATTTTCTCCATGTCTGAAAATCTTCGGGTCGCCCATATTGATAGAAGGGCAAGAGCGATGTTCACTAGTAGAATGAAAATCGTAGACCCTGGTAATGTAGAGATGGCCTGCAGAATATCGCTGAAGAACTGCATCATTGTTTCGCCTTGGCTCTCGATTCAGGTTGAACTCATTTTAAGGGTTGTCTTTGACTAAACTTATGGTTGTTCTTCGTTAGCTCTGCATCTTCTCTATCCGTTTCAAAGATCGAAAATTAGGCGGCGTATACCGACCAGAAACCTTTCGATGCAACTTTATTGCCTGAAATTGTGTTTTGGATAATAAAATATGGTCTCAAGAAAATATGTTCAACTCTGGTTCGGTCTGGGGTCATATGGGCTTGTTGCATATTCTGTACACGTTTCTATTCTTTTAATGTAAACGTTGAGGAGGCTTCCACTACTTCATTCTTCCCGATGATGTAAACGTTAAGCTAATTCGCGCCAATCTTTATGGATGGAAGCTAGAAAATGTTGAAGATAGCTCGATTGTTCGATAATTAATGTAATGACTGTTAATTTGTGCATAATTTCATGTGATTTTTGTCAATTTGTACTGTCAAAGGCAGCTTCCACCGAATAGCATATGGCGCGAAAAACACACGTTTACCTATCAAAACCCTAATCCTTTATATTTGGGTTAGCGTGTACTCTCTTTGTCGAAGACCGCCGGGAGGGCTCACGACACCATGATGATGTTCAGTAGAATGCTGAGAAGACAGGGTTTCTATCGTGTTAAGAACCAAGAGGACCCAGTGTACATGAAGCACGGGGTTGGACTTGGTGGAATTTACGTGCGAATTGAACACAAGAAAGCTTTGATACAAGTCCGGGATCTTGGAATTGAAGAAGAGTTCACTAAGGTCAAGAAGCTTGAGAACTTTATCAATGATCTTGAAGACCAGGCTTATCGTGAGAAGTGTTTCATTGTTCATAGAATGCGTGGAACCGGGTCTTAATTTTCCTCTCTCTCATTGTGGGCCCAGCCAGTCTTTGCTGGGCCCCAGTCCCCCTTTTTCTATTTTGATAGTGGTTCATATATTGAATCACTGAATTCAATATGGGGCAGAATGTGACTGAATCTGTTGCGGCATTTCTCATTTCCATCGACTATGGAGATTACGTTGCTGCATTTTCTTTCCTAGACAATATGTTAGCAAGTGGACAAGCTGAGCAGTTCTCGGTGAAGCTGGAAAGAATCATCGAGTTGGATGGACGGTTTTCACAATACCAACTGAAGTTTCGTGATCTTATTGCAGATTATCTTGGGTTTGGAGGCATATATTTTGGTCTTCAAATTCCATCGTATTCTATACTCGAGATGGTGTCAAGTGCCCGTAGTCAAGTCGAAGCACAAGCAATGCTCCTTGATATTGTACTTGAATTGGTTGAGAAGGGAGATTCTCAAATCAATCACTCTCTCATTGAAGTTGAAACACTGAAGAAATCACCCTATATTGTTCTCATTCCATATGTTTTGTCCGAGAGGGTAGACGAACTGAAATCCGCTAAGATCTATTATTCCATCTTTACTTCAGGCTCTAGTAAGAACTATCGGTACTGTCTTACTGACATTTTGACAACGCACTACGGTCGGAAAATCACAAATGCGTTCAAATTTGATACTCACTATCCAATTGTAAGAAAACAGGACTTCTTGAAGCTACAAGAAATCCTCCAATCATTTGAACATGATGTGGAATCTAGCCTTGTTGAGGTTAGTGTAGAGGAATGGCCCAATCTCGTCACTAGAAAAGTGCGTATGGTTGAGCAGGAATTCCTGAGTTCAACGGAGCTATGGTTACTCTACCAGACATATCTTGCGATGATCAACCTAGAATCAGATGACAAACATGTCGTTAGGGATGCATTACAGAAGATTGAGGTTTCAAGAACCAAGTACTGCAGTGATGCACTGGTCACTCTCGCAGCAACAGGAACTACAGATCTACAACTCCCGGCGATCGACTTACTGGTCAACTCTCCTGATTACTCACAGATTGAATCTCTTGGCAATCTCATTCCAAAAACAACTGGAGCTGTGCGGAAATCATTAATCAAAGCCGTTTCTGCCATTGAATCTGCTCAGTACTTTGTACCTAAGACGCCGCCCCAAAATAAGATCAGGGAGATACCAGCTCCCACACCAAAAGACCCTGAGGTAATAGTTAACTATCTAGCTGCGTTGGATCAACTCTCCCGTTCTTCATCATCTGATGCACGAATAGATGCAGCGAGAGCACTCTCAACCATTCAAGTAGTAGGGGTTGAAACTCACCTCCGGAGACTAATGTTTGATGAGGATCCAAGAGTCAGAGTAGCTGTTCTGGAAGCTAGCCAAAACCTTCCGAAGAATCAGGCTGTGGATTTAATCCGTCAAGGACTACAAGATGTTGATCAATCTGTTGAGAATAGGGCCATGCAACTCTTTGAAGAAAGATGGCCTGACAATTATTGGTAATTCCCTGGAGGGAAACGAGACCGCTAGTAGTTCAAAGTCTTTCGATGAATCAGCTCTGCTTTGTCAATAGGAGTATGTCGTGGATGTACCTATCAGCCGCATTGGCGAAGGTGGTGGTTTCCTCAACTAGTGAGAGGTCGACTATAGGTGTCGTTGAATCATTGTTCTTCCTATCTTGGGTTGTTGTTGAATTCGCTTTTTGATCAAGCGATCTCGTTTTGGTTTCATGAGGCAGTGATAAAGAGCTCTTCAAACCAGGTCCCAATGGTTCAAAGAGCTCGCTCCACGGTTTTGCGTTGAGTTCTATTTCGTGTTTGTTGGTTGTGTACCCGCGGTCGACATACATGATGGGTGTTCGTGAGGAGAGGTTTCCACTTATGTACAAGTGAGGGGTTGCCAACACGGTCACCATTTTCTATCACAATTTCCGTAGAAATCGCAACTTCACACACCCATATTGCATATATCGCAATACCGATACAATCTTTTTGCCTATTTCGCAATATAAGGTATCTGATAGAACTATGCAAACAATGAGTAATCAATTAGTACCGATAGATGACCGTCTGGAAAATAATTCTCTCTGAATTAGGATCACAATCACTAAAACACAAAGTACACCTAAGCCTAGAAAACCCATAACAAATGGTCCATCAGGAATACGTGGTTCACTGGTAGTAGGTGGATTCCAAGTCGTTGAGAGTGCCATCAGTTCTTGGCGACCCTCTGTGACAAAAAGACTTGAGCTCGTGTTGAATGGTGTTCCTTCTATATAACACCTGACTGAAAAAGAGTAGATGTTCACTTCTTGCGGTACAAAGTCATATCGTAGTACATGTGGGGTTTCATTGACGAAGATATCGCTCTTTAAAACAATATCATTCAAAAGAATCTCTAGACCCAGAACATTATCCATAACATACCAAATCATTGTAGCATTTCGACCTACAAAGACAATAAGATCACTTGTTTCTGTTAAATCAGGGAAACCTTCTGGAGGCATATTTCTGATTAGATCCTTTCCCTCAACATAGTCTACCTGTACATATTCAGATACATTGTTGTTTATATCATCATAGAGAATGACAGTGATGTTGAAATTCTTGAGATACGGATTGATAGAATAGGTATAGTTGAAATCCTCACCATCCCATTCGAACCTGTTCGCTAGATAATTTCCGAGATAATGTTCCTGCCATGCTGGTTGAGTGTCGTTATTTAGCATGGAGCATTCACAAAATATAGTGATATCATCATTACTACCATCAGTATAGTTTGTAATCTCATACGTGAGATTCTGAATAGAAGGACCATCAACTTCTTGGGAAACTCTATACTGCTTGATTACGGATAAATTATGGCCCTCGATTGGGTTTTTCATGATCAGTGACGGCGTCAGAAAAAGAACCATCAGGAAGAACAACCGTATTCTCGAACTATGTATCATTCTCTTGCCCCCTGGACTTAGCCATTTGTTCATTGATTATATCTGTTCTGGATATCAATTTGAGTCAACACTAACTTGAGCTCATTTTTGACTTCAAATAACCTGGTGCTGCAGCTAATATAGCGCTCCTAACAGACCGGACTCCTCCCAACATTTCAGCAATCACTCTAGTGGATTTGTTAGAACTGAAAAATTTCGAACCCATTGATCTAGAACCTGATTCAAGGAATCTATTCTGCAACCAGAGACCCCACTTCAAGTCTGAACCAAAGGCCTTAATCCATGAATTCTCATATCGTGAGAGGGCTTTGTCTGAGAAATCTTTCTTCCTGATGCACTCAGCAACCACATCTGCAGCCTTTCGGCCTCCAATCATAGAGTAATGGATTCCCTCTCCAGTGATTGGTGAACATTGACATGCTGCATCTCCTGTCAGCATGATTCTCTTGCCAAATGACTTCCTTACTATTCCAGCTAAAGGCATTAACGCTGCCTCTCGCCTCACAATCTCTGAGTTAGCTTCGGCAAGTTCCGTCGAAATTGGCTCTGTTTCCTTTACGAGTGTATCGAGGTACTCCGTTGTCCGCTTACCACTCACCCTTACTCTGTCAATGATACCTCCGGAACCTAACACTGTTTCATGTCCCCTAGGAAAGGACCATGCATATCCTCTAGGCGAGAACTCACTGCCATAGTAGAAATCGTTCACAATATCGAGAGCTTGCTTTGTCTTTACCTGGTATTGAACTGCATATCCAATCTGAGAGTTGGACGTTCTATCTCTTACATGAGTGAAACGAAGACTTACGGGATTTACACCACTAGCATCGATGATGATATTGGTTGAGATTGTGTTGGAGATGTTCTCCTTGGTGTACTTCACTTCAATACTATCACTCTTTGTCGTTATCTGACCACCTTCTGTTTCAAGCCAGATCTCTCCAACATCCCTTTCTATTGTCCTGAG
>JAEOUL010000207.1 GCA_016839345.1 Candidatus Thorarchaeota archaeon
GAATGATGCGCCGAGTTGAAGAGCTTGAGTGGCGGCAGCAGACAGATCAGCTCACCAGAGATGAAGAGCTCACTATTGTTGAAGAGATTGCAAAAATAGAAGCCAAACTTGTCAAGATTGGCCAGGAAAAGGAGAAACAAGACAAGATCAGCGAGCTGCGGAGGTTGGCCAGAAAGCTTAAGGAAGAAGCAACCGAGGCACATCAGAAAGTCATCGAACTCTCTGAGCAATCACAGATTCATCATCAAGAACTTGTGAGAATAAGACCAACTCTAGAAGAGTACAAGAAATCAGCAGACACTGCTCACAAGAATTTTGTCGAGTGGCTCAAGAAAGTCAAGGATGGCGAAGCGAAGCTCAAAGAGTTTCAAACCCAGATTGAAGACATTCAGGGTAAACTCCGAAAGTTCACAGTAGAAAAACGAGATAGTGAACGTCAGGAGATGCGAGATCAACAAAAAGCGCAAGAACAAGAACGTACAGATGCCGCTGTAGAAAAGCTGCAATCAGGTAAAAGACTCACTTTCGATGAGTTCATCCTAGCACAACGTCAAGTAACGGATGACAAAAAGAAATCCAAGAAAGGTAAGAAAAGAAAGAAGGATACTACGTCTGAACCTGAACTGGAAGATGAAGCAGAAACTGTTGAAGCTTCCCCAATTGAAATGGAAGAACCAGCACTCGAGCTTGAGGGCAAAGAACCAAATGCAGCAGGCGATGAACCAACGGAAGATGTTACAGAGAAGTAATCTTCATCATGGGAATTACTCCCATACAGGAAATCTGAATTTAGGAGAGAATATCATTGAGTAGTAGAAGTCAAAGACCAGTCAGTAGACGTTCTGCTGCAACTATATTCTATTCTCTCGCACTCGGTTCTGGTGTCATGCGTACGTTTTCAGTAGTCTTTGACATTATTGCACTCAATACTGTCACCATTGATTCTCTGACATATGGTTTTCTAGCACAGTGGACCAGTTTTGTAGTAACATTTCTATTGGTTGCTGTCCTAAGTATCAGAGTGTCCAAGAATGGAACAAAACGTGCTTTGGGTTACAATCTTGATCCTGATTTTGGCAAGCTACGTTTACTTCCTAGGAAGCCCATGCTCTATATTGTCACTGCTGGCATATTCGCTGGATTCTCAACTCTGTCATATTATGTGCTAGCTGGGTCTTCAGATGCTTCAACAGTTCTACCTTATGGACAACTTGTGATTATCTACCTCTTGATTGGAGATTTAATGGCCGAGAAAGACACACCAACCATCATCGAGGTACAATCAATCATATCTATTCTATTTGGAGTCTTGTTAGTAGGTGCTACACCTGGCGGATTTGATCCTCTCACATTGTTAATTGTTCTGGGTCCGTTAAACATCTCATCAGCTTTAGTAACATATTTTCAGAGGATAACAAAACGATTCGAACTTCGCCCAGGTCTTCGTGTTGATTCATTGAATATGAGAGTTTGGAGTTTGCTTGTACTAAATCTAATTCTGAGTGCCTTCTCTTTACCTTTTTTGAGTCCAAGTTCTTGGGAAGTGATGGCTACAAGTTTTCTCTCTCTTTCTGGTTTGATGATTGGGACATCCCTTGCTACATTCCTTTCTATTGTAATGTATATTCGAGCTCTCGGTAGAGGATCGATGGCTGTAGTCAATTCACTCTCAGCAATATCTGTAGTACTTGGTATTCCCATAACAATTATTGGAAACCTCATACTTCCTGGAGCCTTTGGAGTGTTAGAATCAGATGCATTTCTCTGGACTTTGACGATATTTGGTGTAATTCTTGTTATGATAGGTGTGATTGCACTTGAGGCATCGGATATCCGTTCTTTAGTTCTGATAAAAGTAAAGCCACAAACCGGAGACCTGTTACCTCAACTTTTTGACATTAAAGGTGTTGAAAAGGCAGCTGCCTTAGCGGGACCACATGACTACATCCTCTCGATTAAGAGTAGGAATCTTGCGAAGACACGGTCGATGATTTTAAAGAAAATCCAGAAAATCCCTGGAATTGATGATGTAGAGACCCTTGTAACAATCAAAGAGTATGGATGATAAACAAAAGGAATTGAGAAAAATGACTGACAAAGTATTGGCATATGTGCTTATGGAAATCGAAATCGGCAAGACCGACGAGGTTGTTGATCAACTTAGACATATATATGAAGCAACAAAAGTGGCTGTTACAACTGGTTCATATGATATTGTAGTGTTACTAGAAGTAGATAACTTGGAACACCTTTATGAGCTGACAGTTAGACGTATCCACAAGATTGCTGGAATCAAACACACTCAGACTGCAGTCGTTGAAAAGATCATATCTACCTAAGTAAAGTTTGCTTTCCTCGTTAATCACGTTTTTATTGCCTCGCGACATTGGTGTCCTAAGGGACGTGGTTTAAATTGGATGAGGTAACAATTTCTGGTCTTACGAAGAATTTCGGAGATTTAGTCGCTGTCGACCACATGGAACTCAGTGTTCCTGAGGGTACAATATTCGGATTGCTGGGGCCAAACGGAGCTGGTAAGTCAACAACAACGCGACTTCTGAGTACCTTGCTAAAGCCAACCGAAGGAACGGCCAGTGTTGGTGGATTTGACATTATTGCCAATCCTGTGCGTGTCCGTGAGATTACTGGTGTACTACCTGAGGAAGGCAATCACACATTGTATCCCTCTCTTTCAGCTTTCGAGAATCTGCAATATTTTGCTCGACTCTACGAAGTACCTGAAGAGGAAATTCCAGAGAGAATCGAGGAGCTTCTTACTTTTATGGATTTGTGGGAACGACGTGATGACAAAGCGGGTGAACTCTCTACAGGGAACCGACAACGTCTAGCTCTGTGTCGTGCTATTCTCCACCGGCCTAAAGTTCTCCTCTTAGATGAGCCGACTTCTGCTCTTGATCCAATTGCAGCAAAACGTGTTCGAGATCTCATACTGAATCTCGCTGAACGGTACAAACAGACCTTCTTCATAAACAGTCACAACCTGCCTGAGGTTCAAAGAGTATGTGATCGGATTGCAATTATTGATGAGGGCAAAATCATCCTTCAGGGGAATACTCAGGAGCTTCGTTCCAAACTTCTTACGAAGCAGGAGTTCAGAGTACGAATAGTTGGAGATGTTATGAAAGCGGAGTCAATTGCTAAATCGCAGCACTTTGTTGAAAATATCAGGTCTGAGATTGATTCGATTATTCTGACAATTGAAGATCCTATTGAGAATAACTCAGCTCTCATGCAAGCCCTTTTGTTTGCTGGAATAAAGATAGTTGAGTTCTCTGAAGAGGAGGCTACACTAGAAGACCTCTATCTGGAGGTCTTGAAGGGAGGTGCTGCGGAATGAGTCGATGGATGACTGTTGCAAAGACTGACTTCAAAAATGCACTTGATCTGAAATTTGTCAAAATGGGACTCATTCTCTCAGTTGCATTTGGTCCTATCATTGTTATTCTGATGGTTGGAGGATTAGCACTGGTCGTGCCACCTACTGAATTTGAAATGGTAATGTTATATCTAGGTCCAATAGTCCCTGCATTTCTGGGAATTTTCGCAATAATTCCCACTACGATGATATCTGCAAATGCACTTGTTGGGGAGCGAGAAATGAATACATTGGAACCTCTTCTCTGCACTCCACTCACTGATCGAGAGCTACTCTGGGGGAAGACAATGGCTGGTGCCATTCCAAGTCTAATAATTCTTGGTGTAAGCACAGCAATCTCAGTAGTTAGCATTGCAATCCTCACAGTGGCAGTTGGTATGCCTATGGTGATCATATTAGATCTCCCCGGACTATTCCTGCTTTCTACTGCAGTCCCTCTGATGATATTCGCAGTGGTAGCAGTTATGATAATTGTCAGTGGTCGGGTGACTAGGGTATACGAAGCTTATCAACTCACAACAGGGGTTGTAATGGTATTCATCATCCCTATGATTTTGCCAATGCTGGGCATTGAGACTGGGGGTGTTGGGGATTTGGTGTGGTTCTCTAACATCATCACCCTGATATTCGCCGCTATCTTGTTTGTAGTTGGATGGGCATTTGCACTGCGGCTGTTCAACAGAGACAAATTGGTGTCAATGGTTTAAGGATGAGCGGTATGCTGCCGCTCATCTCTATTCTATTTTCTTCAGACCCTTTGGATAGCGCCCCGCGAGGTCTCTGTAGATTGCTTTGAACCTTGAGAGCTCTTCCTTATGCTTGTGTTGGACGTTTCCGATTTCCTTCGCAGGCACACCGACTACTATCCTCTCATCTGGAATCTCAAACCGAGCTCTAACAACAGCACCCTCTCCGACAATACACCATTGACCCACAACTGCATAATCAGATACGATTGCTCGCATTCCTATGACTGCATCATCCTTGATTGTCGCATTATGGACAATACTTCCATGACCCAGAGTGACATTGTTTCCAATCACTGTGATTTCATCTGGTCGCGCATGAATGATGACATTGTCCTGCACACTGCAGCCATCACCAATTTTGATTTCTCCGTAGTCGCCCTTGACAACAGCTCCTGGAGCGATATAGCATTCTTCCCCAATTGTCACTTTTCCAATGACGGAGGCTGAACTGCTTACATATGATGACTTCCCGATTTTTGGAACTCTACCTTCGAACTCATAGACAGCCATAGAAACACCATCCTTTTTCCCGACGAACTCAGTTATTAGCTTGAAGGTAGCTGATAATAGGTTTTCACACTCTCCGAAACGTTAATGTTCTGGCTTTCCAAACGTTCTATATCGTCACTACTCGGTAGAGGATGCTAAACCTTGAATGATGAAGATATTTCCGTCTTTCCAATTCTACGAGGAGAGTCCGTCAGCGAGAGTGGAGAGTTTTCCGGCAAAGCTGTACTTGTTTGTAAACCTGAGGATCTAAAACAGGAATGGGCGAAGGATTCCATCGTAATACTCCACCATGATTTGGAATCGTATTTCAATGAAAACCCTGCTACTCTTGATTCTCTCTTTGAGAAAGTACCAGTCGTTCTCGCAGAATTCGGAGAATCGATAAGTCAATTTGCTACTATTGCCACTCAACATAGCGCAATAGCAGTGATAAAACTCATTGACGCTACACATGTTCTTGAGAATGATATGCATATCCGCGTGGAAGCAATCGAGAATCAAGGAGATGTGTTCTTCATCGATTAGTATTTCAAATCAAATCTGAAAGCCGCGTAAAACATCAAGGCTTTATGCTGCCCATCGATTGTGATGATATGAGTCGATTGGAGGAGGAGTTTACAAAGAAATACACCATAGTGGATAGATTCGATGCACGGATTAACAACATTAGAACATTAGCTTTTAGTTTCCTCCTAGCTGTCGTTTACGCCGCCTATCTCTGGTTTGTATGTTCTACAAGACCAACCACAACATCTTCTCTCTTACTGTTTGGCTCTCAAATTGCTATAGGTTTCCCAGCAACTCGCGCTTATTATGACTGGGGTGTTTCAAACAAAGAAAAGCTACATTTCTTAGATCCAGCAAAACTAAATGGAAAGGGAAAACATTTCGAGTTAGATATTCATCTTGGTGACCTCTCCAATTTCTTTGAAAAGTTGTACCTCCAAATAGTTCGATACGATAGAGGTAGTTTTGATGACTTAAACGATATTGCCTGGTTCGGTATTTTCGTATGGTCAGCTTTTTCATCGTCAATCTTCTTTCTCAGCATAAATGGAATCTATCTATATCTGGTTGGTCTATCGGTTCTTCTGATTGCTTGTGCTGGATGTTATTTGAATGGTTATTGGAAAGCGAGAGAGCATTCGTTTGAAGATGATTTGAATCATCTTCAGTATTATGTAGAAAAACGGTATAAAGAACTGGACAAGCATTTACCGAAGAATGGTGCGAGAATATATGTTCAAATGAAAGAGCACTGGAGAACAATAGCTTTAATCGATTTCAGCATAGAAATCGCGCTAGGGAAAGAGAGTGCTCTTGAGTTTCACATGGGCTTATCTTCCAATGAAAAAGAACGTTTTGTAATCAAGACTGAAGATGCTGTCCTAGATCGTGTACTCAACGGGACTCAACAATCGACCTTGGTAAAACAACATGGATGGCACGTTGAACGAATCATAACTTCCTCTGGTCCAATTGTTCGTGTAATCAACCAATCTTCAGATTTCTCTTTGTTGAATCGAAATTCATTTGTCAAAAGTCCCTCGCTTATAGATGATTCCTCAAAGAATGTAGGAAAAATCTTCTCCCAAGTTTTTCTTTTGGTATCCTAAAGGTCCGTAACTCATAAGTGGACTCTATTTAAGACCAAGTAAATCCATATCATAAGCTCTAAGACTGTACAGGTAAAAAAAACAGAGAGGACAGCTCACATGAAAGTCAAGCTCAAAATAGAGACGCAATGGCTTGATCTTGAACGTAAGAGTATGTCCAAGATGAAGCAGGATTATGAATCCTGGGAAAAAGAAACTCTGCAAAAAGCAAAAGATGCACAGAATCTTCGAAGTCTTCGTGAAGTCTTCTATCAATTGGGAGATAGGTGGGAGTTTGATCAAGCCACTGGTGCTTGGCTTGGTAGTGGTGAACCACTTGATGCTGTTGGTCTGATTCTGAAAATGCCTGGGCTTGAGCCCAATAAAGAACGGTTCGTATTATATGCCGTTATGGCTTATTCTCGCGGCTTCACGCAGAAATTTGATCATCTGGGAGACAAGGAACGAATCATAGTTGAAAGAGACATAAAGACAGGGCGTCTATCTGCTTGGAGTACAACTGGACACGGTGCAATGGATCTTTTCCCATCTGACCTTTCTTCGTTTAACACGTTGGAAACCGCTCTTGAAACATGCAATGTTGTGGCTCAACCAGGTGATCACGCTCTACGAATAGAAATTCCAGAATCTACAGGATTACTTAACTTCATTACAAAACGACTCTGGGAGATTGCGGGAGGTAACATGGATTTCACTGTGAAAGCAATTGATGTGCTCACAGTATCTGACATTGAGGATTCGCTTGATTTCAAATTCTACAGATATGCTAAATCAGTAGTTGAGCTTGATAGGGTCTGGAGAGAGCTAAGCGTAGGCGCATTCAGATTTGCTAAGGAAAAAGTATTGGATAAAATCCCTGACCACATCGAAACCAGGGACAAACAGACACTCCGCAAGATTGAGGGTCTCCTTCATCTACTCTGGTTCAGACCTCCTGCTGAACAACTAAGAGCCATTCAAAAACTGCACGACGAACTCTCAACAGAACCGACTCCTACCGAAACCCAAGAGATTCTGATTCCATATTTAGGCGAACTTGCATATTCTCTGACTGATGTCACTGAGAAGGCAAAATATCTGAAATGGAAATCAGTTATAGAGAAGAAAGACTTCAGTAGAAGTGATGTTTTCAAAGGCCTTGACCTTTCAGGCTTGGCAAAGCAGGCATTCGTTGTTGCTCTAGAAGACATCCTTCGTGAGCACACTCTTGCACACATCGGCTATCCCGAGAGGTCAACAATGAAGAACAAGTTTCTGAGAGTCATTCTGGGTTCAACTATTCTTCCTTTACGCCTAATCTCATCTTTCAAGGCAACAGTAGTGAGGTTCCTAAACCGAATCATCTACAGTCTTACAAAAAAGGATGATAAACCATCTGAAGAAACGCTAGAAGATTCTATCGAACCACAGGATGAAAGCACATGAATAAGTCACTCTGAAGGTTTCTGTAAGAGTTCGAGTAATTCCGATAATTCACCTATGATATGAGTTCCCTCAGGTACTTTCTTGGCTTCTTCAGTGTCTGCCCAAGTTATGAGAACTGGGATCATTCCTGCTCTTGTGGCAGCCATAATATCTGATTCGACTCTGTTCCCAACAAATGCACAACGGGTCGGATTCATTCCAATTTCAATGGCTGCAAGGATTAGAGTATAGGGGGATGGCTTAGCATAACCCGGAACGAAGGTCCACTGAAGAGTTAAGAAGAGGTCAAATATTCTCCATTCCTTTAGAAGCTCAGTCGGGTCATCTGGCCTCCTTGTACAAAGTCCTAGTTTGAATCCCCTTTTCTTCAATTCTAATAGAGTATCAAATGCGTCTGGTCGAAGAACCTCCCAACTCTTCAGTTGATGTTTCCATTCCCTTTCCAAGGAAAGCAAAGTGTTCTCTGAGAAGTTTCCTAACCCTAAGGCTTCTAACATGCGTCTGTTGAATTCGATCCAATGTTCAATCTCACTACCAAAATGAATTTCAACATCATTCTCGATCATATATGATTTGAACCACTCATCACTCTTCTCCACTGCCTGTTGGATTTCGTCATCTGTAAATTCCGAAAGATCGATTCCTATTCCGGCAGAAACCTTTCTTGTTAAGGATATCATGTCTTCTGTCACTTTAGTCAGTGTAAAATGCAAATCGAACAAAATTGCCTCTATGTTTCGAATCCTAATACTCCCATCACTCATACAAGCTCGGGATGCTGGCGGTTAAAAAAGAGTGTGATGGGAGGGGTCACCTCCCATTTATTTGATGTCGGTTTATGTAGTACTTGACCAGAGCCACAAGACCTCTCCGACAAGTGAACCTTGTTCCACAGTGATGGTCACCATTTGTCCAACTACACTGCTTAGCCAAGCAGTATAACTTCGATCTCCCCCGTTAGAAAATGAGTCTACTACAACACCATTTATCCAGAGC
>JAEOUL010000208.1 GCA_016839345.1 Candidatus Thorarchaeota archaeon
ACCCTGTTAGTGTCTGGGTTGATGATGTATCGAGTGTCTTCATGAATCTCCAGTCGGTTGTTTGACGGGGGAATTATCCAGAGAAAACCTCCTGCAAAGAGGTCAAATCCATCTCCACGTCTATATCCACCCCATCTTGAGATCTGGCGTTCTAGATATTCTTCTCCATAGGCTTGAGTTACCCAATCAGGTGTGTCTTCGATTGTAGGATAACTGAACACTGAACCATTCTCTGCATAGATTACGGGACCACTAGCTCTCTCCACAAACTCAAATCCGATTGGAGTCCTTGTCTGGATATATACCATGTTTCCAGAGGGATCCCATGTAGGATATGCATACTGATAGCTTGATGTCATGTCATTCAGGTAGTTACCAAACTGTATATTGCGATCCCAAAAGAGACCCTCCCCCATCGCTAGTGTAGTACCTTCAATTAATTCAGGAGTTTCGGACTGTGGGTCGTTTGCATCAACAACAATGAAACCTTTGATAAAATTCTCAGCTAGGACATTTGTCGAAACAATCGTACACACCCAAACTAACTTGTTATTCTTCGTGGTTATATGTGCTGAGGCAACATAGACGTTAGAACCAAATGGTGAGAGATGTTGCCTTGCAACATATATTGCGTATTCCTCTGTTACTAATCTCACCATATTGTCAGGGATTGATTCATTGAAAAGCGGTAGATCTGTTTCAATGATTTTACTATCGAAGTATTCTGCATTGGAAACATCCGCAGTCCAGCTTATCAAACCAGAAAACATTGGCATCAAAATGATGATGAGCATTCCTATACACGTAAGAGGTACTCGGACACCCTGAAGTATCTGCTCTATGTCTCCTCCTCTAAAACCACTTGAAATTACTAATAATGCTCCAAGGCTGACTACAAGTGTGAGTAAAGCCCATGGCAATGTTGATGCCATTAATAGACAAATAATAACCCATGCAATGGTTCCCCAAACGAGTCGAAAGGGAAGCCATCTTATGAGTCTGTTAGGTCTCAACATATCACTACTGAAAGGGATAGGTATAGCATGGAGTATCAGACTAATTAGTAAAAAGACAAGTACGTTCATCCAGTGTCCTCACAATGACATTTCTGAACAATCCACGGAGTGACTCCTTTTAGTGTTTTCCAACTAGCGAGAGTGTTGTTTGAACCAAGAAACTGCTCCTCCAGCTCTGAGAATTTCTACTATTCTCTCCGGTAATGGGTTTCCATGAAGTATGTCACCATCACCCTTGATTGTCAACGTGCCTTTCCAAAGATTGACTGTTACGGTTTTTCCATCCTTGACCAATTTTCTCACATTTGGTATAATCATCAAGGGCAGTCCAACATTGAATGAATTTCTATAGAATATTCTCGCAAATGATTCTGCTACCACACATCCTACTCCACTGCATAAGAGAACCTTGGGCGCTTCCTCACGGGATGATCCTCCCCCGAAGTTTGTACCTGCGACTACAATGTCATTCTGTTTGACTTTTGATATGAAGGCGGGTCTAGGAATTTCGAATGTATGCTTTGCCATTTCCTTGTAATCAAGAAGGGTCAGATACTGTCCCTGAATTATTTGGTCGGTATCAACATTATTTCCAAATACCCATGCGCGACCAGTGATGTTTCCAAAGTCCTTAGGCACCTTTCACACACTCCTAGGATCAGTGATTACTCCTTTCAATGCACTAGCAGCAACAGTTGCAGGGGAGGCAAGATAGATACGGGAGTTATGGTGTCCCATACGACCTCGGAAATTGCGATTGGTGCTTGATATACAAACTTCCCCAGCACCTAGTACACCGAGGTGACCTCCCACACAAGAACCACAGGTTGAGTTTGTGACTATTCCTCCGGCATCCATTAGAATCTTTATGATTCCTCGTTCTAAGGCTTCCATGTATGTTGCCCTACTGGCTGGAGTTATGATGAGTCGAACACCGTTATGGATCTTGTTGCCTTTGAGAATCTCAGCTGCGATTATCAAGTCACCAATTCTTCCGTTAGTGCATGAGCCAATGAATGCTTGGTCTATGGGTACTCCTGCAACCTCTGTTACTGGTTTTCCATTTGTGGGAAGGTCTGGAGGGGCAACTGTTGGTTCGAGGGGGTCTTCCGTAAGGTCATAATATCGTTCATCAAAGTATTCTGCATCCAGGTCAATTGGTACTTCCTTCCATTTTTTCTTCGGAGCATAGTCCTCCATCCAGAATTTCACATCTTGATTGATGGGCATTGGCGAACATTTTGCCCCAGCTTCTACGGTCATATTGCACATTGTCATTCTCTCACCAACGCTCATGGCCTCAATAGTAGAGCCATGAAACTCCATTGATTGATAATTCGCCCCATCTGGTCCTAGTTCGTTGATGATTTTGAGAATCAAGTCTTTACTCATAACTCTATGAGAGAGTTCTCCCTCCACAACAATCTTCAGAGTTTCTGGAACTCTAAACCAGCACTCTCCAGTAGCTAAGATTAATGCTGAGTCGGTCGCTGCAAGTCCGGTCGAGAAAGCATTGAATGCTCCGTATGTTGTAGAATGAGAATCGCTTCCAACAATAAGTGCTCCCGGCACAACCAATCCTCTTTCTGGAAGGACCTGATGAGATATACCACAGTCTACATCGCAAAAGTTCGTGATGCCCTGCTCCTTTACGAAGTTCCTGTTTCTTCTATGTATCTCTGCACTATTGATGTCGGATGCTGGAGCCCAATGGTCATTTACAACAAGAACTCTGTTTGGATTCCACACTTTTTTGAAACCCATGTCATCAAGAATGGGCAAGATTCTAGAACCTAACACTTCATGCACCATCAGTAAATCCACACGTGTTTCAACAATTTCACCAGCACTTGCTTTTCCATCAGTAGTGTGACTTGCTAGTATCTTCTCAGCTAATGTCTTCCCCAAACCCTCACCCCGTTATTCTCTTGATGATCGCGACAGCTACTTCAAATGTGGTAGCAGGTTTTACCTTTTCCCATCTTCCAATGCAGAGATCTTCAGTTCGGACTTGACCTTCATGTAACACTTCTTCAACAGATTGTCTTATTTTATTGGCGGCTCTGATAGGTCCTTCATCATTCGATTTACTTCCCAACCATTCAAACATCATCGCAACTGAGAGTATAGCTGCAATAGGATTGGCCTGTCCTTTTCCTGCAATATCTGGTGCTGAACCATGAACAGGTTCAAACATACCATGTTTCTCGCCAATATTTCCTGACGGTGCAACGCCTAGACCACCCTGTATTGCGCCTCCTAAATCACTGATTATGTCACCAAATGCATTTGGTGCAACAACTACGTCATAGAATTCTGGTTTTCTTAGGGCTAATAGAGTCCAAGCATCTACATAGGCATAGTCCTTTGATACTTTTTTGAACTCAGAACCAACCTTGTCAAAAGACTCCCTGAACAACTTGCACCCTGTAAGAAGGTTGCTCTTATCCACACATGTAACTCGCTTTGTGCCATCGATAGGAGCTCCTTCTCGATTCATTGCAAGCTCAAATGCATATCTAGCAACACGTTCTGATCCTTTTGCAGTGATTATTCGCAGGTCGAATGCAAAGTTTCTGTCTCTGTCTGATATTCTACCTCGGGCTGGAGTATAGAGCCCTTCTGTATTCTCTCTCACAATCACCATGTCAATATCTTCAGACCTCTTGAATGCGAGTGGAGTTGGAACCCCCTCGTACAACTTCACTGGTCTGACATTTGCATACAACTCCAGCTCTTGTCTGAGTCCGATTACTATGTTATATCCAGCTAAGTTGCCATCAGGCAATCTGACAACATTACCCGAAGAATCCATTGCCCCAATTCCACCAAGGAGAATTGCATCTGCCTCTGTTTTCGTGAACTCTTCTGCTTCTTCAGACCACTCTCGCATATTTTTAAGAAAATACTGACCCCCACATTCAAACTCATGTATCTCAAGATTCAGCTTTTCAACGGATGCGGCCTCCTTCATCACTGATACAGCTTCAGGAATGACTTCTTTCCCGATACCATCTCCTGGAAGAACTGAAATCTTATACTTGCGGCCCACTCTGATTCACCTAATAACTTCCTAACCAACCAAGATTCTTTCCTCTATCATCTATCAAATTCACTCTTGTATCTATTCTTTCTCCTTCATAGTATCGTACAATACATTGGATTGTGAACTGCCTGCCGCATTTTGTGCACTCGACTAACCAGTTCTCCTCAACTTCTTCTCTGCCCTTTCCACTAACAGAATCCTTTTGAACATCAATGAGTGCAAGTTCGATTCCATCGCACTCATAGGTGCACTCCTTCAGAGGTATTGGTTCCATACCTCTCCTTCCAAGTGCAACAAACACTCTATCGGGCAATTCATCCAAAGTGGGGTTATTGTTCAAATGCTCCACCAATGTTCTGTTTAACACCAGTACGGATAAATGAGATGGTATACCATGCAACATCATGCGACTTGTCACTTATTCGAGGATGGGTGTTCCATCAATTGGGGTTGAGCTCGATGAAGGGATTCTCGACATCCCCGATGCTGCTTCTCACTTTGGCAGGAAATACCATATACGGGGTCACAGTTTTCCCACAACGATGCTTGACTTACTCCAATGGCCTGCTGGCGTGGATGTAGTTCGTCAGATTGTTGAGAGGTATGAGAAAACTCCGAAAGGAGAACGGTTGATGACCCATCCTGTTAACTCTGTAACATTTGAAGCCCCAATCTCTCGCCCTGGAAAAATTGTTGCTCTAGGAAAGAACTATCTGGATCATATCGAGGAAACCGGTTCTAATGTTCCGGAATTTCCTGTTATCTTCACCAAGTTCCCTTCAAGTGTAATCGGTCCTGATGATTCAATAGTGATACCAAAAGTATCCTCCCAAATTGATTGGGAAGTAGAACTTGGTATAGTAATTGGTAAGAGCTGCAAAGATGTGGCTGAAGGCAAGTCGTTGGATTATATTGCGGGATATACTGTAATCAATGATGTGTCAGCACGCGACCTTCAGATGAATGACGGGCAATGGGTTCGAGGAAAGTCTCTAGATACATTCTGTCCTATGGGTCCTTGTATTGTGACTCGAGATGAACTAGGAGATGCATCAGGTCTGAAAATGCATACAAAAGTGAATGGTGTCATTAAGCAGGATTCATCCACCTCCAGTCTAATATACAATGTCATCCAGATCGTATCATTCCTCTCAAAGTCCTTCATTCTTGAACCAGGGGATGTGATTGCAACTGGTACTCCCTCTGGCGTAGGTTTTGTGAGGAATCCGCCAGAGTTCTTGAAACCTGGTGATCAAGTTGAGTTATTCATTGAAGGGATCGGATATCTCAGAAACTCTGTGATAAGCTGATTGAACTTAGTTTCAAAGACTGTCTGCTTTTTCTAATGCCTTCTCAGCTTCACTGTACTCGAATAGTCTCTTGTGAGCTCGATTCAGCATTTCCCAGACTTCCTTATCTTTAGGATTCATTTCTAAGTATGCTTTGCAAAAAACCTTCATATTCTCCCAGTCGCTTAATTTCTCATAGCAACGGGCTCCATAGTACAAAGCCCTTTTGTGATCTAACTTTGGTCCTGCGAGGGTTTTGAATATCTCTGAAGCGTATTCCCATTCTTCATCATCAAAACGTGATTTGCCCTCTTCAAACCTTATCTCCATATCGCTATATTGAGGGACCCTTTGAGCAAAGGAACTTATCATCTGGGTGGAAACACAACATACGATGATAGTTGCCAGAATCGTACTTACACCCAGAGCCATTCCTGGATCAATTGGTAAATAACCCTGACCTCCTAACCAGGCTGCTATAATCCCACCCACGAAAATAAGAATGGCTGCGCTCGCAATATATTGTGGTGCAGGCATTCGCGTTTGCGTTTCTGCTTGGTCGGGATTAAGGGGCATCATAGGGTGATATGTGTTTGAATTCCTTTTAGGTGTGGCGAATCAATCAATTATCCTTCTTACTCATCTGTCTTCGTTTGTGTTCTTCATCGTCCTTCTTAGCCGCAATTCTACCCTTAGCCACACTTATCCATTTTCTGACCATTTCTGCGAGAGTTGGATCAAGTCGTAGAGCATGCTCACTATATGCAATAGCTTTCTCATCATCTTCTTCTATAAAGTGGGCATTAGCTTTGTTATAGAATGCCTCTGCATAGTCTGGTCTAAGAGCAACTGCACGAGTGTACGCTTCAATGGCTGCTTGTCCATCTGCGAGTCTGGAATAACAATTACCTATGTTGTTCCACGCCTCAGCATCATCTGGATTGATCTCCAGTGCTTCCTCATAGCAATCTTTAGCACCTTCGAAGTCTTTCATTGCATAGAGAGCATTGCCTTTGTTGAACCAGATTTCAAAGATGAAGTTGTCAATTGCTAGAGCCTCATCATATGCTTTGACTGCTTCTTCATATTCTTCAGCCTCAGTTAAGGCATAGCCGAGATTATACCAGGCTTCAATCCTATCAGGTCTATCTTTTACTAGCTCTTCGAGGACCTTGATGGCTTCACTCGTCATACCTGACTGCAAAAGCTGTATAGCTTCATTGAGCTTTTCCATACCATTTTCAGACAATGTGACCCTGTGATTGTCTGCATCAGTTGGAATAAGGATTCCGCAATATGACTAATCTGAACTTGTCAATCTTCGTGCTAGAATTGATAGGATCACTCCTATCCATGCAATTGATTGTGAAACAAGTGTCAACACATCTAGAAATGCATCAACTCCACCAGCAATCAATGCCTCTGCAAGCATGATAATCAGACCTATCAATCCAATTCCTGCGCCAAGACCAATTACAAACTTCCCGGTACCTTCACGGTTCATCGCGATGAGAATCCCGCCAACAATTACTGCAATACCACCAAGTGAGGCGATATAGAGCAATGCAGTGAGGACTAGTGTGATGATGTCCGCTATGGTTGGGAAGTAGAGGAGTGCATAAGCCGCTATATCGTCAATGAATCCAATACTACCAATCCATCCGACTTGGAAAAGCAGAAACCCTCCAATTAGAGCAAGTGTTATTGGAACTTGATTTCTCATATGAACATCTTTTAGCTGGTACATAATTCGGTTTAATTCTTTTTCCTAAACTGAAGACCAAGACACTAGTGAGGACTTCCTCTCTCTATATTTAGAGGGTCCTGGGAAACCAATCCGTTTGATTATCGCGAGAGCTTGATCAATCCCTTTTCCAACATCCTGAGGCTTATGAGCATCAGATCCAACTGTCACTGTTTCAATACCTGCTTCTCGCAGAGCCTGAATAATTCGTTCATCAGGCATCGGCTGTTTCATTCCTCTCCTGAGGGATGAGGTGTTAATTTCGAAACCAACATTTTGACGTTTCATTTTGTCAGCCAAGTTTCCCAAGTGCGGTTTCCACATGTCGTGAATGGCTTCGCCATAGAACGATTCACCAAATCGCCGGTACAAGTCAATGTGAGCAAGAATGTCAAAGATTTCTAGATCCATAGAATCAAGCATTATTGAGAAATACTTCTCTACAAGATCCTCCATAGAGTATCTCCTTAGAGCTTCCTCTGCTCTATCTCCTGCAGAAATTGCGACATGATCAATAAGATGAACTGACCCCAAGATAATGTCAAAATCAGTCGAAAAGAACCTCTCAGGAAGTGCATTTTCAACCTCAGGAAAGCAATCAACCTCTACACCAAGTAGCACTTTTAGTCCAGAGTCTACGAATTGATCACCAGCATCTCGAATTGTTGACTCATAATCTTCAAACCATAGACTGGAGGAAACATCTACCCTCCTACCTTTCACGTTAACATAACAATCATCTGTTACTCGATCTGTATCGAGATGTGTTGTGAAAGCAATCTCCTTCAGTCCAACCTCAAGCGCCGCTTTACAAAACTCCCAAACCTCACCTTCTGCATCGATGGAGTAGTTGGAGTGAATATGATAATCAAACATCGTTTGCAAACAGTCCTTCAACATATATCAGATTGTCTAATGATAAATCACAGTCCTAATCTATAACTGGACTAGTGTCTGGATAATATTTCGACGCTCTAACGCGATCAGATGGTCTAACATCCTTCATGAATAAAGCCACAATTGTTGCTAGAGTAGTTGTTACGACTAGAAACAAGATGGAGGCAGGAAGACCGTAGTTATCTCCGATTATCCCGAAGACGATTGGTGATATTGCACCTGGAATAGCACCCACAGAAAACAACAAACCAAACGCCATGCCTCTCGATTCTCTTGGACTGATTTCTGTGAGGTATGCTGTATTGGGTGGTACTCCGAGGTAGAAGAAGAAGCCAATGATTATCAACATGATAATCAGAACACTTTCACTCAAAGAATAGTTCAATAGGAGAAGAGCAGGTGTGGTAAGTCCTGTGGATATGACAAGGAACGGTACTCTCCTTTTCATTTTGTCTGAGAGAATAGATGCAATAATTTCACCAACAAGCCCAGCACTTAGCATGATTGTTGTCAGATACCCCGCCCAAACTAGATCGACAGGATATGTTTCGTAGAGATAAAGTGGCATTAGTAGGGATGTTGACCTGAACGACATGCCTCTCAAACCCATGAGTAACAGACCAAGGAAATAGTTCTTGGTCCAGCCCTCTGTGCCTTCACACTCTTCCTCTTTATCCATAAATCCCTCTCTATATCCCACTCTAGATTCTCTCATAAGAAGAATAAACGGTACAAAGATGAGAAAACCCATCAAACCTAGTGCAATAAGTGACGGTCTCCATCCTCCGAGCCACACAAGTAAGGTCACACCAAGAAATGGAATTACAGCCATCCCAACGAGGCCTCCCATTGCCTGAATTCCTGTGGCTTTAGCCAAGTTCTTCTGGGGAAACTTCTCTGCAAGTGCAGGAAACACGCTTGGATGGTATCCTGATGCTCCAATTCCTAAGAACAGCTGAAAAATAGCAAGAATGATGAATCCTGGAGAATAGCTCGTGAGAATCATTGCTCCAGCACTCAACAGAATACTCGCAGAAATGAAAGTATCCCGCCAACGTGCTCCCCTGTCTCCAAGATATCCTACAACAAAGTGAGAGATAGTCATAGCAACAACTGCAGCACTAGTGATGATTCCTACTTGGGTGTAGGAGAGAGTTAGCTCTGCCTGAATCAGCGGGAGAAAAGGTGAGAGTGCACCCACGTATACATGGTTCAAAAAATGAGCCATTGTAACTGCAACCAAGACAGAGTAGGAAGCTTTCGTGGCTCTCGACAATTCTCCAAATCACTTCCAAGGCTGAACAAGGCCACTATACGCATATGTTAAGCTTGCTGGTAGTGACAACAAAAAATAACGTCGGTGAGCTGGCGACTGCGGAATACTCCAAGTCACCAGCATGTTCCGACTTCGACTCGGAAAGGTTGTTAGTAATTTCGAGATAAACCCCTTTTATATTTTAATAATCAATATCTCGGCAATCATGGTGTATCAAAACACACTTAGATTCTAAATCAGTAGTCCTGAGGTCCAAAGCACAATCCTAAGAGCGATGAGTGCGTCATCAGCCGAACCATACTCGCCCAAAAATGCATAGTTATCTATAAGATAATTGCTCCCGGTTATGACCATCCTGCCTACGTCTTCTTTGTACCCCATTACAGACAAGCTATCAGATCGTGCTAGACTGTGGCCATCTGGAGGAGGAATGTTTATCGTGGCTCCCAAATAATGGAATCCATTGACTCCTGATGTGATGATGTGTGGTTCGATATTCTCTATTAGTATAGGATCATCTCCAGAAGATACTTCATTTATCATCAGAGAAAAGCCACTCCAACTGAGGAAATCATTCACTTGTGTTATATTGGTAGTACTTGATCCAAGAGTAACAACGAATATGCCCCCACCTGAATCAAAGTAGTCTTCGTATGCTTGTTTTTCTGTTTCAGAGAATGGTAACGAGTATGTTGTCGGAGCTGTTGGAATCGTTTCATTGAGGCTTAATACACATGGATCTATTATTACAACTGAATCGAAATTCTGGAGAACAGAAAGTGTCGTTGCAGAGCTGTTACGTATCTCAGTCACTGAAATATCGTTAGATGTCAATTCCTTGTAGAATTCTCTAAATTGTCCATAATATGAATCAATAGACCATCCTGAATGACTTATGTCGAAAGCTACACGCGCTTCAGGGTCTGTGACTTCGAATGAAACATCTATACTGGTGGATCCATACTCTGTGGATGAGAATAGTACTGTCGCATCTACCAGCTCCATGCCAGATGTTGGAATATTGAGGGTTAATGGAAATACAAGTGTTTGATTGACTTCGATATCTGTTGGAATATCAAAGATCTCCGGCGTCTCACTCTCTATGCTCACCTCGAAAGTAGTTGAACCTGAAGTGAAGAGTCTGATATTGAACTCATAGGTGTCTCCAGAGAATAATTTTTCATAGTCTATAGGCAAAACTCCAGGAAAGGCAAGACTAATCGCTGGAAGCTCACCTTCCTCAGCAGTTTCAGTTATCAGATTCAACGAGTTTTGGATATTTAGCAGGCCAGTTCCCACAACATAGCTCGGATATCCGTTCATTGGTGAGGCTCCTTTCATTAGAGCTGTAATAATTGAGCCGGGAGTGTGGGTAATATTGTTGGCGTCACAATATCCAATTAGTTCTGCAGCTGCACCAGCAACTCTCGGTGAGGCAAAACTTGTACCATAATAGCGTCCTCCTGAATCAGCGGCCCATCCATAGGCACTAATGTCTGGTTTCATATATTTCTGGTGAGTTGGACCTGTAGACGAAAACTCAGCTGGCACTCCAGTTTCATACACTGCTGCAACTGCGATGCAACGATCAAAAACACTTGGGGATGAGATACTTGTACCCAATAGTCCACTGTCTCCTTCGTTCCCAGCAGAAGATACAAGAATTACTCCTTTTGAGAATGCCCATTCAATTGCTTGCTCAATAGGGTCGCCCAACACGGGGTCTGAACCAAGACTCATGCTGATCACACTACAGTTCTGTTCAACTGCCCATTCTATTGCGGCTACGAGAGCCATTGAATATGCAGACCCATCTTGACTCAGAACCTTTCCATTGACGATAAGTGCATTCGGTGTTTCTGCCACAAGATTTGCCACTAATGTTCCATGAGGAACATTTTCAGGTCGAGAGTCTGTCAAAGTATAGTCGTTCTCATCATACCCGTATTGAGTTTCAATGAAACTCTTTCCAGCCACAACTCTCCCCTGCAATGCGAAACCCACATCGATTCCAGAATCAAGCACAGCAACTCTCACCGGGCTATTGTTACTACCTACGAAAGGTCCCATTTGGATGAGGAAAACCAAACCTGATGAAATCACTATCATAAGGATGATAATGACTGCAAGTATTCTGGATCCACTGGACCTTGCTTTTCTAGGTGAAGTTGTTTGCCAATAGTAGTCCATTCTATGCACCATTGATTGTTACTGTGTGCGGCATTGTCATTGCTTACCTAAGCTTTGAAGAACCTATCGACGACGGTAATGCTACCGGAAAGCTTCAAAAGGTTCCCAAACTAAAGAGCAGCTGTCGGACTTGAGGTAGGAACATTCGAGTTTGATTTATCTGTAGTCTTTCTACACCAAATATACCCTTGAGAGGTCGTAGCTTTGTCCGAAGAAACCACCATTACTGATGCTTCAGTTCGCCCCTACCATTCAATGCCTCTCGAGGAAGTTTATGAGGTTCTTCAGGTCGAACCTAAACAAGGTCTGCCTTCAACTGAAGTGAGATCAAGGACCAGTGAATATGGTGCAAATACAATTCCAAAGATTCGTGGTCCATTTTGGAAAGTCTACATTGCTCCTATTTTGAACTGGCTGATTACAATTTACATCATCAGCTCTTTTGCACTGATATTCATCGCTTATTTATTTCCATCAGATGAGAATGAAATGGCTCAAGCATTAGTATGGTTGGGTGTTGTTACTGTCAATGCTTTGGTAGCAATTGTACAGCAATTTCGAGCACAAAAGAAATTGGAAGCCCTTGAACAGCTTTCAGCAGGAGAGGCAAGAGTAATTCGTGATGGCTCTGAGAAGAGCATTCCACCAATGGAAATTGTTCCCGGTGATATTGTTATCCTAGAACAAGGTGATAGAATCCCTGCAGATGCTCGAATAATCTCTTCGTCAAATCTTACAACTGATGAAGCTTCATTGACTGGTGAAAGCGTACCTGTAGTTAAAGATGGAAATTCCACTTTTCCAGCTGAAGCTGCAATTACTGATATGCGAAATATGGTGTTCTTCGGTTCCTATGTGGCAACTGGAATGGCAACAGTACTTACAACTGCTATTGGTGGTGGTACTGAGATTGGCAAGATTCAAGGAACCCTCGGTGAGCTGAACACAGGTGATATTCCTCTTCGTAAGAAAACAAATCTGCTTGCCAAATACTTGGGAATTGCTGCGATAGTACTAATGGCTGTGTCACTCTTATGGCAAGTCTTCCTCTATCCCATTGTCTACGGGACTGGTGAGATTATTCTTGATATCGATCTTATAATGGCACGAGCTCAGGAAGGTATCACTCGTGCGATGACTATAATGCCCATCAACATTCCCCTCTTGACCACTATCGTACTCCTGACTGGAGTTCTTGCTATGGCGAAGAAAGGAGTCATTATCCGAGACCTCTCTGCAGTTGAGAGTCTTGGACGTGTAAGCGTGATATGTAGCGACAAAACTGGAACAATGACCCGGAATCAGATGACTGTCAAATACTGCTGGGATACACACAATCTCTATTCGGTAAAAGGAGATGGATATGATCCAACTGGTGGCATCTACTTAATGAAAGGTGCCGATGATATTGTCACTCTCAAGGTTGAGGAAGATGAAGTAAAGGATATCTTCTCTTGGAAGGGTCTTTACCGTCTCGTAGTGTGTGGAGGCATCAACAACGACTCTGAGATTGTGCAAGAAGAGATACCCGATCAGGGCAGAATCTGGAGGCCTTTAGGAGACCCCACTGATGCTGCATTATTGACATTGTTCAGAAAGAGTGGAATTGATGAAAAAGCAATCTCCAAGAAGTATGAGATTGTTGAGGAATTCCCCTTCGAGTCAGAATTGAAGCGGATGTCAAAGATATGCAAGGATGGGAAGAAATTCGTTGCTTTTGTCAAGGGTGCAACAGAGGTCTTGCTACCAAAATGTACATTGGTCAATGGAAAGGACACTCCCACAAAAATAACTGCTGATTGTGTCAATCGTGTAAGAACCATGACCAATGATTTTGCCGCCAAGGGGTATCGAGTAATATCGCTTGCTTATCGACACGTAGACCGTATTCCTACTGGAAAGGATGCTAGAGAGAAAACCGAGAAGGATCTCATCTATCTCGGATTTGCATGCATTGTGGATCCTCCACGAGACGGTGTCCGTGAAGCTGTCGCAGATTGCCACAGTGCTGGAATCAATGTGATAATGATTACTGGTGATGCATCCGCAACAGCAAAGACAATCGCACAGGATCTTGGTATCTTCGGCGAGAACTCACTTGCTGTCGAAGGAACTCACATAGATGAAATCAGTGATGAAGACTTTGCGAGAACAAATGTCTTCGCCAGAGTAAACCCTGAACATAAACAAGTGATAGTGGAAAGATATCAAGACCAGAAACGTGTAGTGGCCATGACTGGTGATGGTGTTAACGATGCTCTAGCTCTTGCAATGAGTGACGCTGGTATCGCCATGGGAATCACAGGCACAGATGTGGCCAAAGAGGCTGCAGATCTTGTCATTACCGATGATAGCTTTGCATCCATTGTAACAGGTGTCCATCAAGGCAGAGGTCTCTTCAACAAAATCCGAATGATGATTTACTTCTATGTGGCAATCAACCTGTTTGAGAGCATCATCTTCTTTGGGGCATTGTTCATTCTTCCTGATTGGATCAACATGCTAACCGTGTGGCAGAGTCTCTATCTTGTTGTGACCACACATTCATTCCCGGGACTAGCTCTTGTCTTTGATCGCACGTCTCCAAGAGCGATGGAGGATAAACCAAGAGATAGCCAAGAGATTATCACACGTAACCTGGCAAAATTCATGGCACTCAATGTATTCCTAATGACAATTGGGGCTGCCGCTGTCTACGCACTCACATTAACTGGTTGGATGGGCATTATTGAAGTGTATCCAGAGAATAATCTTGGATTCTATGGACCAATAGATTCAGTCTTTAAAGCAACTGTCATGCTCCTCTCAGTAATTCTCATCGTTGAGAGCACGATGGTTCTGATAATCCGTCGTATCAATATGCCGCTTTCAAAGAGCCTCCGTGAACCTGGAACTTGGATATTTGTAGTTCTTTTGGGTTTGATTTACATAGCTCACTTTCTACTCATGTACGTTCCATTAGCTCAAGAAATTCTTGCACTATATGGTCTGGAATTCTATTTTGCTCCACTCACTCTATATGACTGGTTCTTTGTAATATTGGCATCATTACCAGCTATTATAGGAATGGAGCTGTACAAGCGACGGTTCAGAAAGAAGGAAATTGATCTGTAGGCATTTTCAGGCTCAGATATGGGTATCTCTGAAATGTATATACAATACATATTCTGCGTGACGAATATATATAGAAGGGTATTTCCTCTATCTTTTTGACGGAGATACAGAATTGGTGAGAAAGACCACATACAATATCCGCCTTATGAAAAAGAAAGGCAAGAAGATAGTCATGCTCACAGCCTATGATGCGCCTACTGCTGCGATTCTCAGTGAGGTTGGAGTGGACATGATTCTTGTAGGGGACTCAGTTGGGAACTCGTTACTTGGCTATGAGAGTACAATCCCTGTCACTCTTGAAGATGTGATACACCACAGTGCCGCAGTTGCAAGGGCTCGTCCTGAATGTCTTATTGTCGGTGATATGCCGTTTATGTCTTACAAAGTCAGTATAGAACAGGCCTTGGAGAACTGTGGTCTGATGCTCCAAGAAGGCGGTGCTGAAGCTGTCAAGCTTGAAGGTGCAACAAAACATGTGGTTGACATCGTCAGATCTGTGGTTGATGTGGGTATCCCAGTCATGGGACACATAGGACTTACTCCTCAATCAATATACCAACTTGGAGGCTATCGTATTCAGGGCCGAACAGCAGATATGGCTGAGGTGTTGGTTGAGCAGGCTGTTCAGTTGGAAGAAGCCGGAGCATTTTCCATGGTCATCGAACTAGTTCCTTCTGAAACTGCCAAGCTCATTACTGAAACCGTGAAGATTCCCACAATTGGTATAGGTGCAGGACCCCACTGTGATGGACAGGTTCTTGTTCTCTGGGACATGCTTGGTCTCTTCGAGGACTTCAAACCCAAGTTTGTCAAGAAGTACGCAAATGTTCGTGACCTGATTAAAAATGCAGTATCTGAATATTCTCAAGAGGTTCGAAGCGGTAAGTTTCCTGATGAATCACATAGCTTTGAGATGACTGAAGAGGAAACAGGACGACTCTATGGTCGTACAAAACCTAGAGAGGACTAACAATACATTATAGAACTAGATAAAATTAGGAATAATCAAGCCCTTATGAGAGGGCTTGCAAGAAGAGGAGTCTATTTCTCCTTCTTCTCAATCTCTTCATTTATGGCCTTGACGAGTGTGTCAGGATCTATACCGTGAGCCTGTGCACCTTGCTCGATACTCTCGTATCTTGCAGCTGCGCACCCATAGCAATGCAATCCATATTGAAGAAATACTCCAGCTGAATCAGGCCATTTCATGACTACTTCGCCAATGCTCATCTCTTTCGTTACTGCTGCCATTGTGTTCACCTTATTAACAATAATTAATTATTGTCCACGGGTTCTGTTGCGAAATTTGCGAATATATACTTTGCTTTAGCTACTATATGAGCATGTGGTCAAGTCCTTCCTCTTTGAGGATTTCAGGGAACACACTATACAGTGGTTTGATTTTCGAGAGTAGTCCTAGGGCTTTTGCAACTGAACCATCAAGCTTGACCTGACCTCTGGCCATTGCTACAGTTGTATTGAGTTTCCCTTGCCAGAACTTGTTAGTTGTTTCCGACTTTGACCAGACTGAAATCTCTGGCTCCACATCACTATCAAAGACTAGTGTACCAATCTCCCCTTCGGGACCAGGATCTCTGAAGTTTATTGTCATATGGATCTCTGGATCCTCTATGTCAAACCTGACTACCACCTGTGATTTGGCGAGTTTCTCCATAATCTCAGTGTTTGTCTTGGCTCTTTCCCAAAACTTGTTGAATACTTTCTGAAATTGCTCCTTGCTTTCAAAGGCGGGCATAATTTTGCCTCCAATGTATTCTGTGTGATATGGGAGGATAGAAGTCTTTTGGAATTCAGAATCAATTCACATGCAGGTATCTATCAATCTCCCACCCAGTGACCTTTGAGGAACCTGGGTTTCCAGTTTTGTTGACGTAGTCTTTCCATTCTTTTCTTCGCATTGCAACGAGAGTATCTACTACAGAATTTCCTAGAACATCTCTCATTGTTTGACTGTGTTCCAAACTGTAGAGAGCTCTCTCTAATGAGTCGGGGAGTGATCTGGTTGAAGAGGTTGACTCGTAGAGGTCTTTGTCAGTTGGTCTAGGTGGTTCGATCTTTCTGGTTATACCATCCAAACCCGCTGCTAACATTGTAGCTATAACGAGGTGTGGTGAAGACGTTGCATCAGGACACCGGAGCTCAATTCTTGCAGCTTTATCAGACCCGTTGAAATGAGGCACACGAATCATGGTGCTACGGTTTCTATACCCCCATGCAATCCTTGTGGGTGCTTCAAAACCGGGAACCAGTCTCTTGTATGAGTTGACTGTTGGGGCTAAAATAGCAGCCAAAGTAGTTGCATGTTCAAGAAGGCCTCCTATGTAATATGTCGCGAGAGGCGAGATAGTGCTGCTTGTTTCAGAGGCGAAGAGGTTCCGTGACCCATCAAGACCCCAGATGCTCTGATGGAGATGCATTCCTGAACCATTCTGGTGTGGGAATGGTTTTGGCATAAATGTAGCAACCCGTCCTCGTCGATTTGCGGTTTCTGAGATTACAGTGCGTGCTAACATAATGTTGTCCGCAGCTACTTCTGCCGGCACATATTGGAGTCCAATCTCTTGTTGACCATTTGCTACTTCGTGATGGTGTGACGTGGTTGGAATTTGGATGGCGTTCAATGTCCTGATGACTTCCCGTCTTAGGTCCAATGAACCGTCTAGAGGTTGTGAGGAGAAATATCCCCCTTGATCAAGGGGAATCACAGTGCCATCAGTGAGTCTTTTCACAGTGAAAAATTCTAGTTCACTTCCCACCATTAATTGAAATCCCATTTCCGCTGCCTTGGTTACAACTTTTCTTAAAATGTTCCTCGGGTCTCTGGGATGCGGTTGTCTTGAAATCTCATGAATACTGCAGACAATATATGCTGCAGAGGGATCCCATGGCTGTTGAGTTGGGGTGGCGCACCTTGGCAGAAGGAGGAGATCACTTTCATTTACCGCAGCATATCCGGGGACAGAGGAACCATCAAAGACAAACCCATTCTTAACGACTTCCTCTAGTCTGTCCATACCGACCTCTATGCTTCTTGTGTGTCCCAAAAGGTCGGTGAAGATTAGTCTAAGGAATTCGGCGTGCCCATGTTCTTTGCTCATCAATGGCTACCTCTAGGGGTTTCAGTTAATGGTTTGAGAGAGCGCACTGCCTCCCTGTGCGGACCCTGGTGGGGTGATGAAACTTGAGGTTTCCAACTTTCTTCTGTGAGGCAATGACTGCCTCTCTCTCCTGCTTTTCATGTTATAATAGGCTATATTGTTTTCCTGCTAAAACCGGAAAGTATTTCCGATTTTTTCGCTATGGATGATTTATGGCGGAAAATATTACCGTTTCAAAGATTGACGAAACTGATCTCAAGCTCCTCGATCTACTACAGAAAGATAGCAAAATGAAAAATGCTGAGCTAGCTAAACAAGTTGGAAGAAGTATCTCTCGAGTCCATACTCGTGTACAATCCCTACAAGCTCGTGAGATCATCGAGAAATTCACAGTAGTTCTAGATCCCAAGAAACTAGACAGGGAAACCTTGGCATTTATCTTGGTCACAGTCCGATATCGCGTACCAGGAAAGAAGGATGTTTTGTCACAACGCGAGTTTTGTCAGACGATTGCAAAACATCCCCTGGTTCAGGGAGTGCATGTCTTGAGTGGTGAGTATGATGTACTTCTCAAAGTTCGGACAAAGAATATTGATGCAATGAATCGCTTCATAGTTGATTATTTGCGAGAACTCCCGGAAGTTGATAAAACTCTGACAATGTTCGCAATGGAATCATATTATGACTCACTGGAGCTTCGCGAGCTGGGTTCAGCATTTCACTCTAAGTAAGGGATAGTAAGATTTAGTTCAATGGCTAAGAGGTTGTTTCCAGTTCGACGAATGGAAGGAGTATTTATCTCGAGATCGACCGCATCTGGAGACCTACTATTATGCGAAGCCGCGCAATCTCAGCTTCCACTTCCCGGATTCTCTCAATATTTGCATGATAAAGCGGCTTACGCATGTCCATCAAGTTGGGCACCTTGTGAAGTAGTCTTTGTCTAACGAGCTTCTTCAACGCAAAAGTTACAGTTCTTAGCGGCATCTCTGACTCTCTTGAGAGGTCTCTTGGAGCCATCGGTCCGTGTTCAGTGATATGATCAAGCACCAGGAGAGCACTTCTCGGGAGGTCATTCGGTGTGAACATCATTTTGAATATCACAATCCAGTTACTCTATCGGCAATAATATTAAGTATATTTTGCCGTTTCAACGGTATAACTAATACTTACGGCAATTAATAAAGCTTAAGTTCACCGTAAGTGCGGATTTGGCATATATATATGTATGAATAACTGGTGGAGATTCTGTGACGAAAAAAAGACCCCGTCTTCAGGATTCAGTCCTCCTAGATGCAATCACGCGACTTGGAGGAAAGGTCACTGCCTCAGAACTTGGTCAAATCTTGGGACATCCTGATAGAACAATAAGGTACAGAATTCGGCGACTCAGAGAGAAGGGATACTTAGGACGAGTCTGGCCTCAGACCCTTGATACGAAGTTGGGCCTGGGTGATGCTTCAGTCATACTGGACATGTCTAAAGAGTATAGACACCTCCCCCGTGGATTTCTTGATTGTTTTCCGAATCTTTACGTTAACTACGCCGCATTCGGACGGTTCAATGGATACTTAGCTGCGGCTGGCTATCCTATCGAGAATCCCAATATCTTGGACCGCATGTTACGAGCAATGAAGCAAATGGGTATAATCAGAAACTCCTATATTCTCAGAACACTTGACTTCCTCTCTATTGCAGGCGACCTGAGTAAGTACCATCCTACTTCAGGATGGATGTGGGACTGGAGAGAGTGGGTTGAACAGTCGAAACAGACACTCAAGACTGGAGAACGATTTCCTCTGGAGTTTGATCAGAGTCCCACCCCGTATGACTATGATCACAAAGACATAGAAATCATAGCCGAACTGAAGATGAATAGCGCAATCACACACAAAGAACTGAGTGAGATTATCGACCTATCGGAAACTCAGATCGGAGTTAGGATTCGTCGTCTCCAAGAGGCAAACATCTTGAGAGGGTATGCTTGGTTGACAGAACAGACGCCTGCGAATATTGTGTTGTATACTTACTTTGAGCTCGAAGAACCCGACCATCCTGCTCTCACATGCTTTCTTCATCTGCCCTTCCGTAAAGAACTCGTCATAGAGTCAACAGACAAGTTCCTAGTGAGATTGACAATGAACTCGAGTGATGTTGCTGGTTACTGTAGGGGTCTGGAAACAATCCGATCGTATTTTAGATCATACTTCATTCAGTCCTGTGTGAATATTAGAGTGGTACCTGGTGGAATGCGTAGGTTCTATCATTTGCATAATGAGTCCACTGGTCGGTGGGAGATGCCTGTAGATGAGTATATCCAGGACTTGGAGAAGTATATTGAGAAGTACAACAACAAGTGATGGAGAAACAGAGAAAGTGTCGAAACGAAAACGGAAACTCACAGATGCAAAGCTTCTGGAAGCCCTCACTGAACTTGGTGGTACAGGCAAGGCTCCAGAGATAGGAAAGATGCTTGGGTTTTCCGAGAGGACAATCAGATACAGACTTCAACGACTGAAAGAGAAAGGACATCTCTATCATGAATGGCCTCAGACACTTGACGTTAAACTAGGGTTATGTGAAACTGGCCTCTTTTTAGAACCTAGTGAGGAGTATCGTGATATTCCCCGTGATTTCCTCCTATGCTTCAAGAACTTCTATGTCAACTATGCGACCTACGGACGATATAATGGTCATTTCGCAGCAGGTGGCTATCCACGTGATGAACCTCAACTGATTGACAAGATGACCCAAACCCTGAAGAAGATGAACATCATCAAAGACTGCTTTAGATTCGATACGATCGATTATATACCACTCTCAGCAGATTTGTCAAGATACAGTCCAACAACGGGATGGGACTGGGATTGGAGGGAATGGCTCGAGCAATCTGAGAAGGCAATCAAAGATGGTGAACCTTCAGGGTTGGATATTGTCTGGGACCATGGTACTATGGATTATGACCACAAAGACATCGCGATTGTAGCAGAGATAAAGGCCTATGGATATATCTCGCCCAAGCAAATAAGCAAGCAAGTAGGCTTATCTGACACTCAGGTCAGGGCTAGAATTAGACGGCTAATGGATGAGAAAGTGCTTCTGGGATCTGTATGGCTGATTCCACCCACACCTGATTCGATGATACTTTATACATTTGTTGAACTCGATCCTTCTGATGATTCCGCATTGAGCTGCTATAGGTATCTCCCATTTCGAAAGGAAGTGTTTGTTGATAAACCAAACAAGTACTGCATCAAGATTGTGATGAACTCACGTGACTTGGTGGGTTACCTGAAGGCGTTTGAAACACTCCGCATCTACTTCGACTCATACTTCTTCCAAACAACCTTGAGTGAAATTGTGACTCGTAGGACAATATATGACTACTACCATCTCCACAAGGAATCCACAGGTCGGTGGGAGATGCCAGTTGAGGATTATATTCAAAATCTGGAAAAATTCATGGAAGACTATTAGATAAGAACGCTTACATTTATGGCATTGATACATCTAAAGTCATCATCACGTGGTGTAATCCCTTTGGACGCTCGAGACCAAAAACGACCTAACTTCGATGTAGAATTTGCTAGCGACATTGTCAAGTCACTGTATAGTCTATCTGGTAGTTTCAGAGAGTTGCCAAGTGAAAGGGATCAGAATTTCCATTTAGTCACCGAAACCGGTGAAGAGTTTGTCCTAAAGATTTCAGCACCTTCTGAAAAGCGTGAAACTTTGGAATTCCAAAACAGTGCCATGAATCATATTGCAAGTAGAAGTGAGTTGCCAATATCATCTATAGTCCAAAAGACAGTATCAGGTGAGAATATCACTCCAATAGAATCTCATGAAGGAGAATCGCACTTCGTGAGGTTGATTTCATTCCTTCCAGGAAGAGTAATGTCTTCTGTGAACCCGCATTCAGCGGATCTGCTTTTGGATTTTGGACAGTTTGTTGGTTCGATAAGTAGAAGTCTGGCTGATTTTGATCACCCCGCCACTCACAGGGATTTCTATTGGGATTTGAAGAAGGCGAGCTCCACAATTGAAAAGTTTAGAGAGCATATCTCCGACTCTGAAAAACAGGATCTTGTTGATTACTTTTTGAGTCTATATCAAAGACTAGTTGTACCACGAATGGAAGAACTGCTGACAAGCGTTATACACAATGATATCAACGATGATAATGTTGTCATCAATAATCCTCATGATGATACTCGTTCTTTTGGAATACTTGATTTTGGAGATATGGTGTATTCTCATACAATCAACGAACTGGCAATCGCGATTGCCTATGCAATGCTCGATAAAATCGACCCAATAGGTGCCGCACAGAAAATCATAGCAGGATATCAATCAGTGTTTCCAATGACTGAACTGGAACTTGAGGTTCTTTTCCCACTTGCCTGTACACGACTTGCAACAAGCGTATCGATTTCCGCATATCAGCAGAAACTTGAACCTGACAACGAATACCTGATAGTTAGTGAGGAAAGAGCGTGGGATGTATTATCTCAGCTGGCAAAAATCCATCCTCGATTCGCGTACTACTGTTTTCGTGAAGCTGCAGGTATGGAACCATGCCCCGATTCAGTCCGCGTCACTAAGTGGCTCATAAAGAACTCTCAGTATCTAGCAAGTCCTATTGGTACTCCACTTGATGCAACAAACAGTGTTGTAATAGATCTAAGTGTAGGAAGTACTGATGTTGACTCTCCCCATCAACTAGCTGACCATCAACAATTTGGAGATCTCATATCAAGAAAACTCACAGCTGCTGGAGTCAAAATTGGAGTAGGTCGATACAATGAACCACGCTTGACATATACTGAGGACCAGTATTTGGAACCCGGAAATGAGGTTAAGACAATTCATCTTGCTATAGATCTGTTTGTTGAAAACGGTACTCCTGTGGTTTCAGTCTATGATGGTGTCATCCATAGTTTTCAAGATAATTCAGCACCTCTCGATAATGGCCCTACCATTGTAGTAGAATACAAGACAACTTCTCACGGTCCTGCCTTCTACATTCTTTACAGTCATCTAACTCGTGACTCATTGGATGGTCTAGCAATTGGACAGATTGTGAAGAAGGGAGAAAGGATTGGAAGAGTGGGCAAGTACCCGGACAATGGTGGGTGGCCACCACATCTTCACTTCCAGCTCATTGTGGATATGATGGACCATATGGGCGACATATCTGGAGTTGCCCCTCCGTCTAAGCATGATATCTGGTTGAGTATATGTCCGGATCCCAACTTGATACTTCAGATTCCTGAGTCACTCTTTCCAGAGCCAGATTTGTCGAAGGGGGAACTCATCCAGCTTCGTGGTGAACACATTGGTCGGTCTCTTGGAGTATCATATAAAAAACCCCTAACAATCGTTCGAGGTTTCATGCAGTATCTCTATGATGAGAATGGTCAACAATTTCTCGACATCAGGAACAATGTTCCACATGTTGGTCATAGCAACCCACGAATTGTAAGAGCAATGACCCAACAAGCCATGGTTCTGAACACAAACACGCGCTACCTGCACCAGAATCTGGTGCGGTATGCTAAGCGGCTGACTGCCAAGCTACCAAAAGAACTCAGTGTCTGTTTCTTTGTCAACAGTGGAAGTGAAGCAAACGAGCTCGCCCTGAGACTGGCTAGAACTCACACCAAGCGAAAGGACATCATTGCTATCGATGGAGCCTATCATGGGAACACTGCTGAGCTTGTGAATATCAGTTCATACAAACACGATGGACCTGGAGGAGAGGGGGCTCCGCCGCATGTGCACGTAGTAAGGATGCCTGACACATATCGTGGTGAACATAAGGGATCTGAAGCAGGAAAGAAGTATGCACAGGATGTGTATGAGGCTACCAAGAAATCAGAAGGAGTCGCAGCATTCATCTTCGAACCACTGATGGGATGCGGGGGCCAGATTATTTTTCCCGATAGCTACCTCAAGGAAGCCTTCAAGCATGTTCATAATGAAGGTGGAGTCTGTATTGCGGATGAGGTACAGGTCGGTTTTGGAAGGATGGGTGATTATTTCTGGGGATTTGAAACCCAGGGAGTAGTCCCTGATATTGTAACGATGGGCAAACCGATTGGTAATGGTCATCCCATTGGTGCTGTGGTCACGACACAAGATATAGCAAATTCATTCACGAC
>JAEOUL010000209.1 GCA_016839345.1 Candidatus Thorarchaeota archaeon
AAGTGCCCTTAATGTTTGTGAAAGCAAAAAGTCCTACATTAATCCCCATCTCATACATCTCTATAATGAACTCTGCTGCTTCTTTCTCAGTTTCTCCCAACCCTATTATGAGATGAGTGGTTACTCGGCCATCACCGAAAATCTCCATTGCATCCTTGAGACCTTTTCGATGAGTTTCCCATCGGTAGGCTGCACCTCGATGTTCACCTTTTATTTCCTCAAAGATTCCAGGTGTGCTCGCATCAAGCGCAATGCCAATATTTGAAACCCCAATTTCTTTCAGTCGAGTCATTTCATCTGTTGAAATTGGATGGATCGCTACAGAGATTGGTAGCTTTGAAACCTTACGCATGGCACTTACGATTTCCAATACATCCTCTACAACTTCAGGATAGCAGATTGTCTGGATACATATTCTTCTGAATTGACCTGAGGAAGGCCAGTTTTCAATTACGTCATTGAGAGAGTATTCCGGCCAGGAGATTCGTGAGAGCCTATCTGATGCTGAATTACTCTCTTTTGCTTGTGGACAAAAAGCGCAGTTTGCTTCACACCCTCCATCTCTAAAGGTCATGAAGAAAGCAGTTGTGAAATTAGGGTCTCTGTCACCTGATTCTAGTCCAATCTGAATGGCTGTTCCCAATGATAGGCGAACTCTCTCAACCAACGTAATCAACTCTAATTTTACCTAATCTGCTTTAACCGTGTTGATGTTGTTAGTAAATCGGAGTTCGCAAACATCACCCTCGTCGAAGAGACCCTTGAATTGACCATATCTTCTAGGTATGAGAATCAACTGTGGTGTTTTCTTCCTTGTATAATGCTTGGTATAAATGAAACATGAAAGACCACGAATCTCAGTATCATCCAAGAAGGGTGTGATGGACGGACCTCGGTCGAAGAGACTCGCTCCAAGTTTTGTGTTTCGGATAGTACCTACAGGAGATTCCATCAGATGGATAAGAGTACCTTGAATGAGATTTGCAGCACCAATCACTCCTCCCAGTTTATAGTGCGAGAGACCCCCATCAAGAATACCTTGAGTTTTTCCATCACTAATAGCTGGAAGCCCCACTAGATTGTCGATTGTAGCAATCCCAAGATTTTTGGTGTAACCTATGATATAATCATCCTTTACTGAATTTACTAAAAGTTCAACCATCTCAGGAGTAGTGCTCGGTTCTTCCGGCCTAAATTGATATTCGAGAACAAGTGGATACGATCTGCTTGAACGATTAAATGACTCCAATGAGAGAATTTCGACGTGATAATGTGGTCCAGTCCAGAAATTAAAATAGCGCGAACGAATTGCCCTCCCTATCTGGTCTCCAAGAACAACAGTATCTCCTTCTGATACTTCGGGTTTGCAATGCATTATGCGAACGATGTCAGTATCTGACTCCTCAGGAAGAATACCAATTCCAAAATCAAACTCAAACGTTGGGAACTTCTTTGGTCGACCCATTCGTATCTTCTTAATCATTACAATCCTACCAGATACAGGAGCAATAATGTCACCTCCCCACTCCTGATGTCGAGGATAGACGTCTATGGCAGAACCAATATCGTGACTAATGTATGGACTATTGAAGTAGGAAAAGTAGGCATCTTCAGGAGCATGAATGTTGATTCCCGCTGCAGATCCAACAACACGCATTAATCTGACCTCTCAAAAATGGAAACGGCATGCTCCATTAATAGAGCATGCAACAATCACGCTTATGCCTCTTTGGCTGCTGTGTAAATCGGTACGAGTTTCTCTTTCCACGCATCCAAACCTTTTGGAGAAGATGGATACTCACTATACACTCTACGGATATCGTTCATCAAGTTAGCAACTTTTGATACACGTAGCAGCAATGGTATCTTACCAAATCCAGCGACGAGACGTTTGAACTTCTCACCAGCTCCAAATTTGACTTCGCCGGTCATGGATGTATCAAGAAGATCGCTTGCCTTGATGACCTGCTTCTTGAAGGCAAAATCAATGTCTTCATTTGTAATATTAAGTAGGAACCATCTGAAGACATCGAGCGCAGCTTGCTTAGAACCATAACTCTTGTGATAACGTGGATTGTACTCCCAGAGAGCTTCAATAGATGTATCATTCTTTTCTAGTGCTTCAGAAGCAACAATTCCAGCATGCGCACCACCCAGAAGTGATGAACCGATTCCCCCACCATGTATTGGATTCACCTGGCATGCCGCATCACCTACAAGCATGAAGTTATCATCCACCATTGTATCAATTGGTCTTCGAATTGGTGCCACTCCCCCACTGCTATCCACGACTTTAATTTCACCCCAAGTATCTATCCATGTCTTCTTCACAAAATCATACTGAATATCCTTTGGATTTCGATGTCCCTCAATGGTCATAACACCATTACCTACATTGACTCGATTCCGTCCCTGAGGAAAGACCCATGTATAGCCCCCCAAGGTTTCATCCTGATTCCAGAAGATCTCAAGGATATCGGGGGTTTCGAAATTAAAATCTGGGGTTTCATAGATGTCACGCCAAGCTACCATTCGATCTTCACTTGCAATATGACGTTCAATAGGTGAGGTTTCAGGAAGTTGCATCCTGAGCATTCCAGTTGCACCTGTGGCATCAATGACTATTCGACCCTTAACAACATGTTCAGGTCCTCCATCTTTCGAGAGCTTGACACCGGCTACATTTCCATCAGTGAAGACCAGATGCTTCACACGGGTCGAAGCCCACACCTCAGCTCCTTCCTTCTCAGCGAGTCCAACGAACCACTGACCCATCTTGAGTCTATTGAAAGACATCCCTGTCGTCGTGGGACCCTGCATTCTCAATCGATGTTCTCTATCCGGAGCGATAAGATCAATCCCATTTACTTCATACTCTACAATTCCTGATGGGAGTTCTGGAAGACCAACGAGCTCTCTCAGCTCTTCGATATGATGATTGCCTAAAGCATCCCCGCAGGTCTTATGTCCAATCTTGTCTCTTTCCTTTCTATCAATGAGAAGTACTGAATGACCTCTCTTTGCAAGCGTGTAAGCTGTGGTTGCGCCTCCAGTTCCAGCACCTGCTACAATAACATCATAATCCGTCATGAATCATACCTTCTTTGACATTTGCCACGTCTGTTCAAGAAAACCTTCGAGTTGCATCGAGATCAGAGGATTATCTGTCCAACCACACACACTCAGGTCTGGCATTGAAATTAGAGCTTCCTCTGAATCAATCACTATATCGATAGCTAGAGTATCCTCCTTAATACGCTGTTGGAAGTTTGAAATCTTGAGGTCTGTCTGAGTTCCCAGTATAGAGCGCATCTTCACCCCTCGTTTAGCAGCTCCTCCCAATGCGGATAAAACAAAAGCACCAAGAGCGTCTAGTCTGGGTGCTACAAGGAGAATGGTGCTCTTTGCCCTTGAAATCATTGACAACATCTTTGACATCACATCACTGGTGCCCCGTATCGTGTAGATCAGTGCGGGGATAGTAGTGGTGGATACGCGTGTCTCTTGAAGTCGAGTAAGATCCTCAAACAACTGTTTCAGCTTTGAAGTCAAGATTTCTTTTAGATGTGAAAGTGGAGCAAACTGGTATACCTTGGGTCTTCCCTGCTGAACTACGACAAAACCTTTTCCAACCAGCGTATCGAGTACTGAATATAGATTAGCATGATGAATACCCGTTTCATCAGCCAAATCCGAAACTGTGACACTCTCCTTCGTGTTCAGAGCTAGAATCACTGCAGTTTCATGCGCTCCGAAACCCAACTCACGCAAGGTTGTGCTCGCTCTGATACTTAATTCATCTGCGGTCTTCAAACTCGAAAGGTTCATTTTTGTCATCAAATTATGTGCAATTACTACTTAAAACAATTATGATTCCATCGCAAAACCAGTCAAGATTTCTTTGACAATGTCACGGGTTACAATAGATGTGACGCCTGTAGGATCAATTAATGGATTGAGTTCAACCACATCTGCAAACCGAACTTTGCCAGTTTCAAATGTGGAACTGAGAAGCTCCACAAGGTCAATCATTGAGAGACCGCCTGATTCAGGATGACTCACTCCGGGCGCTACTTGTGGATTGAGAACATCAATGTCAACAGTTAGGTATATGAAGTCTACCCGTTTTCCAATCTCTTTTACGCGTTTGTGAAACTGGCTCTTTGATGAAATAGGTGTCTTTGATCCCGTTATTTCTTCACGTTGAATTGGAAGAGCAGACCGCAGATCATATGCAGCAATATCTTCAGTAAGCACTAGCTCATTATCAACCATCCTTCTGACACCAGTTGAGTGTGATAACTGATATCCACCCATGTCAGAGTATAGGTCTGCATGTGCATCAAGAAGAACAAGTCCATATCGACCGGGTCGACCTCTCTTCAGACCCTTAAGTATTGGGTATGAAATGAAATGGTCGCCACCAAGGAAAAGAAGACGACTCTCTCTTGCTGCAAGTTTCGTGCATGCCTCGGAGATATCGATTACAGCCGCTTCAGGAAGTCTCAGAGTAATCTCTAAGTCACCCACATCCTCGAGCGTGAGTTTCTTTGTCAATGATACATCTATTGCATCCTTTCGTCCTATAGATAGAGGATAACTATGAGATCGTTCGCTATCTGTTGCCTGACGAATTGCATCAGGTCCAAATCGGGGACCTGGTAGATAGCTTGAAGTCATATCATAAGGAACACCAATAACTCCAACATCTGGGTCACCTGAGTCTGGAGCGGGTATGCCAAAGAAGGTTCGAGGCAATCTCAGATAACCATTGAGTTCATCCTTGAGAGGCATAGGCTCATTGGGTCTGAATTTCATAATAAACATGCTGAAGAAAGAGAGTAAAAGAAAGAGGTGTGAATCCCTGAGGAGAGTATTTCTCTCCTAGGGATCACAAATTGATATTAGACTTGATATGTCCCGCTACTTCTTCCCCGTGCCATAAGTACGATGTTCACGACCGCACCTAGTGCAACTACACCACCCATTGCGAGGGTGAATGGCATTCCATCTGTGAACATATCTTGTAAAAGACCAATGGGATCTGGACTGACAGTATAACCGTCAATGTGAGTTCTCTTGGAGAAAGTATTATTTCCATAGTCATACTCAAGCACTGCTGGCGCGAAGGCATAAACGCCTTCATAAGCAAAGGTCACTGTATATGTTAAGACCAGTGTCCCTTCACCGGCTACCATCGCGGAACTACTGCTTGTTGTTCCTGTCACAGTGACTGAACTTGGGTATGTTGTTGTGAGTAGATCATCAACAAGAGAAACATTGTAGATAGGTTCAGTACCCTCATTTGTAACGGTTACAGTCACAACAGTTGATCCACCGGGTGTAGTTGTTCGAGGATCAAATGTTCGTTCTATTGTCACGAGAGGTGGAAAGTCACCCGCTTCAAAATTGAGGGTATAGTCGGGTACATCTGTGTAGGCGGTCGCATTCCAGAAGACGATACTTGCATTAGCATCATAGAATGTTCGGTTGAGAGCTTCATCCTCAGGAGAGTATGATGTTAAATTCATGTTCTCAGGGAGAAACGCAGCAACCAAAGATTGACCACTACTCAAACCATTGACGACACTTGTCGGAGGTTTATTTAGTAGATCTTCAAAGATGTCGAGATGATCCGAGGTAGTAGACAGGATCTGGTCTCCAATGTATCCCGCTGCAGCAATTGCCAAAGGACCATCAAGTGCAGGCATTTGCGACAAAAGAAATGAAGCAGGAGATGGCTCTCCGCCGCCACCAAAGCCTTCTATAAGGTCCATTAAATCGCCCATATCAGGCACTGCAAGAAGACCCGCGCCAGAGGCACGAGCTTTAGTGAAAACCTCTTCATCAATTGCTGAAATAAAACCACTTTGGTCCATCACGTCAAGAACACTACTGATTGCATCCTCAAATGGATTAGTAACTTGGTAAATGAAGATATTTATCCCAGTGAATGGCAAATCAACTGGTTCTCCAACAAGCTCTGAAATGAAATCTTCATCAATATGAAGATTCAGGAGCTCAGCAAAACTGAAATCAAAATTCGAATCGAGGTGAGATCGAATAGCAGCCATATTGGCTTGAGCTTCTGGATTGGGTAAGTCTATGAAGACATTAATCAACAGACTGAAGTCAGTACCAAGCATGTCAAAGATTGAGTCAATGCCAAATCCTCCTTCTCCAAATTGTTGAGCAGTGAATATAGCACCATCACTGGAGGAGTTGAATAAACTACCCCCAACAAGGTCCAAAATGTATTCTATGAGTTCTCCTTGCGTCGCAATTAGTGCCATTACAACGCAACCATCATACATATCTGATGGGTCATCAAAACCTAGCGAAGCATCTGGAACACCCAGTTGTCCATAGATAACAGCTGGTGCTCCCTGCTCATCAATAGCAGTGAAGACTACCTCAGCTCCATTTTCAATAAGGTCGAAGAAGAACTCTTCACCTATGTCTTGAGCTAAAACTGCTGGACTACTGTTAGCAGCGTTAACAGCTGGAATTGAGAACAAGAACCCAATTGCAATGATTACAAATGCGTGCTTTTTGTTCAGTTTCATTTCAGAATTCCTCCTTTGGTCTGACAACTGCTCCAACGATAGCAGCCACAATTACAACTATGACCGGTGTTAAGAACCAGATCAATATCGGTAAGATGAGTGTTAATATTGCACTTGGGTCGAAACCGCCACCACCACCAACGACTCCCGAAACAAGTGGTAAAATCTGATCAATCATATTTTGAATTAAATCAATTCCAAGAATGTAAATAATTGAAGATCCAGGTGGCACGACAAATGAGCCAAGTGAAATGCCTGCTTGAAATATCAGATAAACACACAGGGCTATCAGAGCAAAACATGAGAGCCAAGTCACCAAACCAACTACAAAAGCTCCCTTCTTTGTTCCAGCCATCATTCCTCCAACGAAGCCGGCTACTGCCCATACTGCGATCATCGTGAAGTTACTCATAGGATTAACAAGTATAAGATTCACCATGACCAATGTTGGCCTCAAATAATTACCAAATTGAGGCGCAAAAATGGCTATCAGATCTTCATAACCTTGAGGCAGTAGGAACCAACCTCCGAGGAGAACTATAGCTAAAGCAATGAGCCATCCAAAGTATTTGCTCGAAAATGATGAAATAGCATATACCTCCTTACTTGTAAGGTTCTAACTCTCATCTGCTGATTAAACATTATTAACACTTTGGCCGATGTTTTCACTCGAAAAATCGGAAAAGCAATGTGATGATATCTAGCTAGGAATTAGTAAGAGAGATATAGTCCAATTGCGGATGTTTCTCACGCTTAGCTTGGGTGTAATATGCTCCAAAAGCGAGAAATCTATGTGTTCAAATGAACACAAACAAGATAATAGTGGGTCGGCGGAAAGTGGAGAGTGACACCAATGACGCATCAGTGTATGAGTTAGTACAACTCATGGCATCTCTGAACGATACACGGAGAGCCATTTTGCTGGCATTAGCTCATATCTACCCTCGAAGCGTTAGTGGTGTTCAATTAAGCCGACTCATCGGTTACAGTGGAAAATCAAGAAGTCTGTACAGGGGCGTGATCTCACACTTACAAGAGAACGAGATGATTCAGATAGACCAGCTCACTCCGAAGCTTTACGCGATTCGAATAAATAATGAGCATCCACTTCTATCTGTTCTCGTTGAACTTTGTAGAACGTATGGGAAACAATCGCAAAAAGTGTACGCAAAAGCGCTGGAGGAAGAGTGAATGGAGAATAATCTCCTGCAAGAAGCAAAAGCACTCTACAAGGACCGGATCAGGATTGTACTTTCAGCTCTAATTATCGTTTTTTCGATTGTATTCTTCTTATACTACACATCCGGCTTAGCTGGACTTGGTCTTATCGGTTTTCAAGAACCGGGTGTGAGTCTGGGTCTTCAAGTCGTCGCATCCTTCAATAATATTGGTTTAATTATTGCAGTTGGTTTACTCGTTTTAGTATTCAAATTCTGGTCATGGGCATTCCTGCCTGGTCCTGCATCGCTTTACACCTCATCGGTATTGAGAGGCATTCTTGGTTCTAGAGCTATAGTGAAACAAAGTATTGGAAAGCGATTCAAAGTCACGCTGGAGAATGGTCTGTCGTTCATAGTCAGCTGTCAAATCAAAGAGAATAGTACAGACGAATGGTTCTCGTACAGACTTGTTTCCTCGGAAATTCAGCATAGTGAACTTAGAGATATTGCTCTGCGTCATGGTTTCACAGCAAAGAACAACAAATTGGTAGCTAGTGTAAGTCACGATGAACTCCACCACCGAACACTTCTTCTCACAAAAGCAATGATGATTGCATCACCAAGTATCTAAACTGTCTTTCCTCATTTTGACTACAATCAGAAAACCCATTTTAACATAGTAGAATTTTATTCATTGAGCAAGCAATGGTAATGAGAATCAAACGAACTATAGACATCGCAATGAGCAACTATACGGAGATTAAGGGATTCAGTGTCTTCTCCTATGAGGGAAATGTTGCATATGCAAGTGATAACATGGACATTGCAAATGAGATTGGATCAATCATTCAAGCATGGAATGGACATCAACCAAATTTCATACTAAAGAATATCTCTTTCATCACAGCGTTAAGGACTGAACATGGATTCGTCGCGATTAATCCAGATGGTGCAGTGAGTCTAATATGTGGGACAAACAAAGGAGTATGGTTTGTAGCAGTCTTCGCACCAATGAATGTTGACAAAGAAGGGATTTTGAAAGAATGCATTCAGGCTGCAAAGAATCTAGAAGTGTCTGTGTCGATTTTTGACGTTTAATCACTCAGGATCGAGAATGGGTTTTTGTTCAGCGATGATTCTACCAATGAAGGCCATAATAGCTCCAATCCATCCAAGAGACTGTTGTAGCTGTTCAATCATACCCATTACGAATGTTCCAGTTGATGCCATTTGAACAAGTATCATGAGTAACCCGACAACACCCACAATGATTCCTGCCAGTATCACATATCTTCCAAAGCGAACTCTTTCAGTAGTGAGAATAATACCTCCCAGTATTATTACTAATCCTCCCAAGGCCGCCCATGTAGCGAGTCCTTTCATGAAATTCTCAAATGTTGTGAAAAATTCCAATCCAAAGAAGTATTGAAGAATCTCAGAAAGCTCACCAATCACTCCAATTGCTCCACTAGCTCCAGAGAGAATCATTAGGACACCCCCTCCGACACATAAAAGGAAGGAGTTCTTGTTATGAAAGGACATATTGGTTGCCTTCGATTTTATTGCTGTTTTAAACATAGCTTCTTTGTATTCCGGATTGTCATGTCAAAGAGAAAATCGTTATCAATTTATCTTCTTGTTAAAATCGTTCAACTTGAATTTTGATTTGTTATTTTCCTGTAGTTCAAGAGTGAAGATTCATCTTGGAAAGGAGTGATAAAGACCGGTGGCTTCCTAATGTTTACAGATGGAGTCATCGTTATCTTATTCATCCTCTCGTTTTTATTTTTCAAGTACAGCTTCCATTAACTGCATTGGATCTATAGCCTTAAGCATAGTTATGTTGAAGGGAATATTTAGTAATCGAACAGCTTTGCGATTCTAGCTGGAGCCTTAACTCTTATGGGTGGGTTTGGAGTAATATTCACTCCCCTAAGTATAGGAACACTGTTTGGACTGATTCTATCAGGTGTCTGGCAAATAGTCGTCGGATTAAAACTCTACAAACTAAGTGGAAATGGCTAGGAAAACTCAAGACCGTGACTCTCTTCTAAGAGTTCAACTAGTCTAGCTACAAAACGTGTAGCGGGAGCACCATCTACAACGTCATGATCGAGTGTCACAGTTAGTGCTAGATACTCTCTCTTTTCGACTTGAGAATCAACAAGTCTTGGTTTCTCTGATATACCACCTACTGCTATGTTTAGAGCATGTAGACCAAGAGGAATTGCCCATCCACCAGATCGTGCAAACCTGCCTATTGAGGTCAAAGCAACTGTTCCCATTTTCTCTTTGATGAACATTGGGTTCTTACGTACCTTACGCCAGAAAAGAAGGTCTCTCAAAAATTTGGGTGCAGACAGAAGGACTCTGATACCTCGATTCTCCTCAGCTTCAGTGTAATCCTCCTCCTTCTTCATCTGGGCATCACGGATCTCACGACTGATTTCCATGACCGTCTTATTATTTACAGATTTCAAAATGTAATTGACTGGATAGGGATGACCCTCGATTACAGTTTCAATAAGTATGTTGATGTTTACGTCATCAAATATCACAAAGTGCTTTCCAATCATAAGTGCGTGAACTTGTTTGTTTTCTCCAACAGCTTTCCCAACACATGCAGCAATCCAACCTGTGAAGGAAATCGATTCACCTGTCGTTTCTTTGTATGATTGTAACTTCCTGCGTGCATCAGTCACGTCTGCTTCAAAAAGTCCAAGCATTCTATGTTTTCTTAGAGCATAATCTAAGCTTTCGATGATCAACTTACGGGATTTGGGAACCAGTTCTTTACGATATCCTAGACCTGTGCTCATTTGAAGACACTCTCAGAAGCTTAAGCTTTGGGTCTGCTGATGAAGATTTTGATTTCGACGTGTCTTAGTTATTGTTACCATTTCCAAATTATTTTGCCAGTATGAATGTTATACATCTGTATCAAATATCCAATCATCAGAAGGCCAACGCACAATTACTAACGCAATAATTGTTACAACTGAAATCACTGGACCAAGAAACCAATACTCTGGTACAGGTTCAAGTCCTGTCCAAAACAGGATGTATGCAATAAGAGACACTAGTGATGCAAGGATATCAATTAGTCTCCATTGTTCTCGCATCATGAACAGTGCAATACCGGCAGTGACAAACAATAGTACAGTCAAACCCCATAATATGGTGCCAAGTATTTGGACTATCCCTGCGTCTAAGATGCCTGTCAACAGCCATGATGTCCCATTCCATCCTACTCCAGGTTCAGGTGGATTCTCAATATAGAACATGAATATCGATGAGATCAGCCCATGAACAACCAGTAGAAGAGCAATTATCTTATGTTTCATTTCATCTGACCTTCTCAGCCAAATCCTTGGCCCAAGTTCGAATTTCATCCCAATCGCGAGTATCGTACACTCCAGGTTCAACTTCAGGAATCCCAACTTCTTCAATCTTCATTTTGAATGGTCCCATAGTCTTCTTGAATACAAAGCCCATCTTGTTATAGTCCCAGACACCGCCAAACATTCCAAGAGAAATAGGATTAATTGAGTACTTCTCCGCCTTCTCTACAAGATACTTCTGCCAGCTTTCCTCAATTTCTCCAGTCTGGCCATCGTATTCTAGAATCGCCTTAGCACCAGATGAAACAAAAATCGCAGTCTTTCTTTCTCCAAGGTCTTTCTGGAACTTGTTAAGGAACTTCTCTGATTCCTTGCACCATTTAAACATCTGCAAACCCGCTGCGATGATGACTAACTCATATTCAGAGATGTCTTTCACCTTCTCCTTCTTTGTATTGACAACCCGAACATCAAAACCCTCATCACGAAGAACTTTGGCAATCTCTTCAGAGGTAGATGCTGTTGCTCCATAACGAGTACAATAGGCAATTAGTATCTTCAAACAGGTTTCCTCAGAGATTCCGAACCCAAACCAACTATTAAATGGCCAGATTTTTGAATATCTCTGCAGACTAGAAACGATGAGAAGATTGTAATGACAGTGAACTATGAAGAATCTGGAGATCTTGAAAAGAAAACGATAATCTTTGTTCATGGTGCAGGCGGTTCATCCGCCACTTGGTTCATGCAGTTGAGAGGTCTCTCAGAAATTTATCATATAGTTGCGATTGAATTGAATGGTCATGGTAAATCTCCAGATAGAGCTGAGGAGGATACACTTCGTTCATATTTGCATGATATTCATGAGGTTGTGACAAAATTTGACAAACCGATTCTTGCTGGTCACAGTATGGGTGGAGCTCTTTCACAAATCTATGTACTCAACCATCCGGAAAATCTCAGTGGAATCATTTTAGTTAGTACTGGAGCAAAACTTCGAGTTTCACCGGTTGTTTTTGATCTTCTAGAGAATGACTTTGAGGGATATGTAGAGGCAGTTGGTAGTTTCATGTTTCATGAAAATACCTCAAATGATATGATTGAAGCATCCAAGCACGAAGTGCGCAAATGCCCCCCGCACATTATTGTTAGAGATTTCGAGTTGTGTGATAAATTCGATATAATGGATTCTGTATCAAAAATCAAAGTTCCAACTCTTATTCTTGTTGGAAACCAAGATGTAATGACTCCAGTCAAGTATTCAACATATCTTCAAGACAAGATCGAGGGGTCTCTTTTGCATGTGATTGAATCAGCAGGTCATAGCGTGATGTTAGAACAATCAAGCATATTCAACAAGTATATTGAAGAGTGGGCGAAAAACCTCTCTTAGAGTTTAATATGACGTTGTTTCCGTTGTTTCTCTACAGCAGCAACTAGTCTAGTCCTATCAAAATAGACCTCATTTCGGATAATTTTTCCACCCTCAATCTCAACAATGTCTAATCCAATCTCATCGATTATCTCTTGAGATACTGGTATTGTGCATTTCCATTTCACAATTGCACCAGTGTCTATTGGAAAGACCTCTATTGGTTCCCATGACCAATCATGGTATACAGCAAGCAGTCGTTCAAAGTATTTCCCAATCTCTTTATGACCCTTGAGACCTTCTCTGTTTGCAGGATCTATGTAGAGAGCTTCTTCGTGATAAAACGTCAGGAGCTTCTTTGGATTATTTCCTGTCCACGCAGCTAACCATCTCTGACAGAATTCTAGGAGTTCGTCCTTATTCATTATTATCACATTGGAATGCAGGTTTCATGAACCCTTTCAGTCTTCCCTTCTCTTATTTATTGCCCATCTATTTCGACTTCCCTCATTGTTAAATAGAGGCTTTTGTCACTGGTTCTGGTCTATCAAGACAAATCAGGAGTAGAAACAAATGGGAGAGGCCATTGAAGAAATCCCAACTGATAGGAAAGAACGATTTGGTTGGTATATGTTCGATTTAGCTAATACCAGCTTCACTGTTCTAATTGTAACCGCCTTGTTTCCCCTTTACTTCAGAGTGCTAGTGTGGAACGAAACTCTTGGAGATGCAATGTGGGGATACGCAGGTAGTATAACGATGTTAATTATAGCAGTGACCGCACCAGTTCTAGGTGCGATTGCTGACTTTGGAGGAACCAAAAAGAAGTTTCTAATATTTTATTCATCGGTCTGCATTGCACTTACAGCATTCATGGTATTCCTTCCAGGTCTCACTCAATCGCAAATTGATCTCATACCCGACCCTAGACCCCCCAGTCCGATACCAGGATTTGATTTTGCACCAATTCTAGGTCTAGATATTTGGGTATGGGCTTGGATAATCTTCATCATAGCAAATGTTGGTTTTCAAGGAGCACTGCCCTTCTACAATGCTTGGCTTCCTGAGATTAGCACTGAGGAGAATATTGGTCGTATTGGAGGTTATGGTTATGCTGCTGGATATGTTGGCGCTATGGCAACCATCATTAGTGCACTTGTTGTACTTCTAGCGGATATGGCCTACACGATTGCATTCTTCCTAAGTGCAGTTTTCTTCTTGGTATTTGCGATTCCCAGCATCGCTTTTCTCAAAAACAGACCCCCCAGGGTGTTTCCCGGGGAGGAGGGTCAATCTCTAATTAGGTTAGGATATCGAAGGATAAGCAATACTCTCAAGAATATTCGAAAGTACAGGGGATTAACACTCTTTCTTGTTGAATACTTCCTCTTCAGTGATGCAATCACTACCGTAATCTACTATGCAGCGATTTTCGGTCAGGCAGTCTATGCTTTTAGTACAACCATGATACTCATCTTCTTTGCAGTAACTCAACTTACAGCTATACCTGGTGCGTTCATCTTTGGAGTAGTTGCAGATAGAATTGGAACAAGGAAGACCTTGATCATCACTCTGTTCATCTGGGTCGTGGCATTGTCACTTGCCTACCTCTTTGTAGCATATGGAGCTCTCGTATGGTGGACTGTTGGTATGATTGCTGGTGTGGGAATGGGATCATCCCAGAGTACTGCACGTAGCATGTATGGTCAGTTCATCCCAGAGGAAAAGAAATCGGAGATGTATGGTTTCTATGCGCTAACTGGAAAATTTGCAGCAATTCTAGGACCATTTGTCTACGCTTCTATTCTACTCATTGTAAATCCTACACAGAACCCAGCTCTGGTTGCTCAGGCACATCTGACAGCAATGCTCGTCATACTGCTATTCTTTGTAGTGTCAATCCTTCTCCTCTTGAAAGTGCGGCAGCCTGTGAAAGGTGAGGCAAAGGTCTACCTTGAAGATGACCAACCAGCAACGTTTGCATAGGTTCATTTGAGAACAGAGTTCCCTCCTTGGATTATCCGAGGGGGGGTTCTCCTCTTTCCTCTTTTTTCAATAAGGAAGGAAAGGACTTGAATCGCTTAAACTGAATGTAGACTCACTCAGCGGCTAGTATAGATTGCTTTTCAAATCCACTTATGATTTGCTTGCCATATCCAATGTGATTCGTACCGCCTCTTCGACGAATTTTGGACAAAGCTTACGGAAGGCTCCTGATTTAATTGCTTCATCCCGAGCTTCTGTATCAGTCATATTGATTCCAGTCAATTGACTACAAATAACAGTGTCAAATTTCTTCTTGAATTTGTAACTGAATTTCGCTGCAGAAGCATAGGTTTCTTCCTTGTGTTTCTTGGCATCCTTGATTTTTCGACTGTTGAGTACACCTAAAGCTACAACTGCTCCAGAAACCGCTCCACACACATCACCTTGAAGACCCACTCCGCCCCCCAAACCCGCCACAGATGCAGTCCCCTCATCATAATACCTATCATACTTCTCAAGAATCGCTTTTAGTACTGATTGTGCACAATTATAATCACCCTCGAAATATCTTAGAGCTTCAGAAATAACCTTGTCAGTCAATATGATTTCACCAATTTAGCTTGATGAGAAAAACAGACATATCAGTCCTCCGACTTGTATGCATTCATGGTCTGATAGATAGTTCGTTTCTAATGCTAATATCTAATTGAGGAATAACGAAAGAATACCCGAAAACAATGAAGCTGAAAGAAAGACGGAATTACTTAGAAGGTTTGCATTGATTCATTTAGTTACAATTAATGTAGATCAACCTCGATAATGCTGAAGTGGGTTTATTGACAATGATTCTCTTGGAAGCTCCTTCAAGAGGAACATGAAATTGTTGTAGCTTCTAGAAGACTAGCTCGACTTACAGAGTATGAGTAACAACAAACGTTCATGGTTGAACATTTTCAGGTGGATTTGCTCTACTGAACATCATCCAACCAGTAACAAGAATTGCTATTCCTACCATAAGAATGGCAAATCCAACATTTTGAATCAACTCATTCATTCCATATAGTCCTCTAATGATGTATCCACTAGCGATAGCTACAAATCCAACAATGAAAATCGTCTTTGCTACTCGTGTGTCCTTTTCCACAATGACAGGACCAGTATCAGCTGGACCAACAATTGGAGCATCAGAAACTTTGACATCCGAAAGGAAGAAACGTGTACCATCATTTGAGAGGCTACCACGCAAGATGCCTTCCTCAAGAAGCTCCTGTAGTATAACTAAAGTTTCTTTTTCCCCAGTTCCAACTAATTTGCTCAGCATATCTATTGAACTGATCCTATTCTCCAACACAACTTGGCAAATTCTTGTTTTCATCTCTATTGGAATAGAAGAGGAGTGGTCAATAATCATTGGTAAATCACAGAAAATATGGGGAAAGATTACTATATAATCTAGAGGCACTACGCAGGCTCACAGCAAAGAGTCCCATCTTGAGTACACGAAATTTTACTTCTATCTCTATCTAAGTAAAGTTAGTCGACTCTTTGGGTCGAAAAACACATGCAAACCTATTCGTTAGCCTCGTTTTTCCTTTTCATACGGTTTCGCTATTCCCTTGGGTGGAATTGATTTCCTGATTCCAGCAAGAGCTAGAACAACTAAGAAGAACGGAATTGTGGCAATCCAATCAATGTAATTTTGAAGCCAAGCAAATTCAGGCCAAAACTGAATCGCAACTTGGATAACATTCGGCAATCCATTCAGGAAACCAAAGAATGTTCCAGCAAGAAACGTACCTATCGGAGTCCAGTTACCAAATATCAACGCGGCTAAAGCCACGAAACCCCTGCCTGAAGTCATCAGTTTTCTAAAGAGGGTATTGAATCCTATTGAGAGATATGCTCCTCCAAGACCAGCCAATGCACCACTGAGAAAGACTCCAATAAACCTCATCCACTCAACATTGACTCCTGCTGTATCAAGTGTTGATGGATCTTCACCTGCAGCTCTAAGTCTCAGGCCAAATGGTGTCTTATACATGACATACCAAGACAAGATGGTGATGATGAACATCATGTAGATAACTGGAGACAACTGGGCGAACGCGTTTAGGATTGGAATATCCGCCAAGAAAGGCAGATGGACTTTTGGTAATTCATGAGGAGATATGCTTGGTGAATCACCAGTTACTCCCCAAACAGCGTTTATCATGAGAGTTGAGAATCCTGCTCCAAAGAGGATTATTCCAGTTCCGCTTACAATATGATCTCCTTTGAACTTCACAGTCACTATACCGTGGACAGCGGCAAGCAAACCACCTGCAAGGACCGCGCCGAGAAGACCAAGCCATGGATTATGCGTCAAATCTGTTACCCAGACTGCAGTAAATGCACCCATGAGCATCATTCCCTCTAGACCGATGTTGACAACACCTGATTTTTCAGAAAACATACCACCTAGTGCTGTCAATACAAGAGGAGTCGCCATTTGTAATGTTGTCTTGAGTAATATACCTATCAAGAGAATCTCTAGTGCTACTTCTTGCATCAGACAGTCACCTCCTGTGAAACATAATCATTGTTTTCTGATCGCCGCAACATAATCAGATCAATCAGGCAGAGTGCTCCTAATATTGCCGAAATTACTCCAATGAACATTCCACCAGTGATTAAGTCTGCCAAGGCAACTATTAACCATCCCGCTGTTTGAAGAATCATCAGCAGTTCAGCATTCTTTCCACGTGATAGAAATGTACCAAATGCAGACAGGGTCACCATAGCGACAACCAGAAGGCTACCTGATACAAGCATACCTGCTCCCATTCCTGAAACAAGACCGAAAGAAACGAATATTCCCACTATGCTAAGCAAAGTTCCTAGAAGGTGAGCAAATGGTATTCTGTCTTCTGAACGCATCCAAGATGCATAGTCAAAAGATTGTTTCTGCACCCATTCAACAATTCTTGGAGCTGCGACAAACAATACAACAAGCCCCTGAATAACTCCTACCATTTCAATTGGAACATGCGCCTGCAACTGCATTGCATTTCCGCCCACTCGAAGCATGGCAAAGAAGAAAGCACCAGCTAGGACGCCCCAGGGATTATTGTAACCGAGAACTGCAACAGTTATCCCATCCCAACCAAGTCCTGGAGACCAGTGGTGAATAAACCGATTATACGTTCCCATGACTTCTCCTCCACCCGCAAGTCCTGCAAGTCCTCCACTGATAGTTAGTGCCACAGTAATGTTACGTTTGGGATTGATTCCAGCATACTCTGCAGCTTTTTCGTTCAGTCCCACTGCTCTCATTTCATACCCAAGAACAGTTCTATTAATCAGGAAGTCAACACCAACAACAGCGAGGAGTGCAACGAGAATACCCCAATGCATGTATGGACCTCCAATTGTGGGAAGTATTGCTGTATCTTGAAGCAATGGAGTCTGCGGAATCAGCTCAGATCCCTCGAAGTCAAAGAATGGACCATACGGACCAACAAGCCACGTTGTTATCAATACTGCAGCGTAACTAAGCATCATCGTAGTAACGACTTCATGAGCACCTCGATATGCCTTGAGCAATCCCGGAACGAAAGCGTAGCCTGCACCAAATAGTGCGGCAACTATGAGACAGAGAATTGGATGAACCAAATAGGGGAATGAGAGAGCATATCCCACAACAGCTGCAGCAATGGAACCAATGTACAGCTGACCTTCTGCACCAATGTTGAAGAGACCACATTTGAACGCAATTGCCACTGACAAACCTGTAAGAATCAATGGAGTGGCAAACTGAACTACTCTATCGGGTTCACGAAGAGCTCCAACAAAGAGATATGTGAACGCAGTACCTGCATCATAACCAGCCATTGCCATGATGACAGCAGACACAAGTAGTGCAAGCACAACCGAAAAGGCAACCCAGATTACTGATTTTTGAAAATCTGGATTTGAGAATTTTGATGAAATAGCTGCTGGTGCACCACGGATATAACCTGTTGATGGTTTCTCATCTCTGGCCATTGGAGTTTCACTTTCTTGCTCTTCAGTCGTCATATCATTCACCCTCCCTGTGTCCGGCCATAAGCAATCCAAGTTCTTCAGTTGTTGTTTCACTGGGAGTTTTCACAGCCATTATCTTTCCATCAAATATCACTGCAATTCGATCAGCAAGAGACTGGATTTCATCCAACTCAGCAGAAACTAAGAGAACCGCAACACCCGCATCACGCATTCTTATCAGTTCGTTATGGATGAATTCTGTTGCTCCAACATCTAATCCCCTAGTTGGTTGAGCTGCAACAACAATGACTGGATCTTTCCCAAGTTCCCGAGCAACAACAACCTTCTGTTGATTTCCGCCGCTCAACGTAGTAGCATAAGACTTTGAACTATGCACTTTGATTGAGAAGTTATCAATCAACTCTTCAGAACTCTCTTGTATCGTTGCCAAGTTCAAAACACTTGATAATGGTCCACCTGCGAATGGTTTGTAATATTGTTGTCCAAGAGCTAAGTTCTCCTCGACAGTGAAATTAAGAACAAGACCACGAGCATGTCTATCCTCTGGAATGTGGCTTACACCAGCTGCTCTCACTTTTCTTGGACTTGACCCAGTCATATCTAGACCTTTGACGAGTACGCGTCCTCCCTTAACTTTCCGCAAACCTGTTATTGCTTCTACAAGCTCGGTCTGACCGTTACCCTCTACTCCTGCGATACCAAGGATTTCACCTTTCCGAACATCAAGTGATATCCCCTTTACTGCATCAAGACCCCTACTGTCAACAACTTGTAAATCTTCTACTTCTAAAACAATATCTCCAGGAATTGCTGGAGTCTTTTCTACACGAAAAACGACTGACCGACCCACCATCATCCTTGCAAGTTCTTCGGCTGATGTGTCTTCTCTATTAACTGTCCCAACAAGCTGACCATCTCGCAGGACAGTTATTCTATCACAAAGAGCCATTGGTTCTCTAAGCTTATGAGTTATCAGAATGATTGTCTTTCCAGCTTTTCTGAATTGTTCAAGAGTTTCAAACAGCTCATCTACTTCATGAGGTGTGAGCACGGATGTAGGTTCATCCAAGATGAGAATTTCTGCTTCACGGTAGAGTGTCTTTATGATCTCTACACGTTGCTGTAAACCTACTGAGATATCCTGAATCTTGGCGTATGGATCTATATGTAATCCGTTCTCATCTGAGATTTCCTTAATCCTTTTTGCGGCGTCACCAAATCCTATAGGTTGCGTGTAATCTATTAATCGTTTGAGAGTCTGTCCGATTTTAATCAGTAACTTTACAACATTTCCTGCAATCCCAGAAGGCTCTGTTTCCAATTCATGAGTGAATGTGAATCTCGTTATGAGAAAATACAGAATTCCAATTGTAATCAAAAATGATGCAGTTCCAACTAACGCTAGAGTTAGAGGGAGAAAAAGACTCATCAACATCACAGCGAATGCTGATAATAGAATCATCATTCCTGACCCCGCCCTCGTTGGACGATTTGGCTTTGGTTCCAAGCCAAGGACGACATTTTCAGTTACAGTGAGTGGCGGTATTAGCTTGAAATGTTGGTGCACCATTCCTACACCTTTAACAATTGCATCGTGCGGGGAAAATAGATCAACGACCTCACCATTGATTACTATGCGGCCTCTATCTGGCCTAAGCAATCCGTAAAGGATGTTCATCAGAGTACTTTTCCCTGCACCATTCTCTCCTAGGAGACCGTGAACTTCTCCTTTCTCAATCCGTAGTGTAATGTCTTTGTTTGCTTGGACATCACCGGGAAATGTTTTGTCGATACTCTCCAACTCAACAGCATACATACGTTTTCCGCCTCACTGTTGCCGCATCAATAACTGTGGATAGTAATATGGCTTTCATGCGGGCTATCCTGTATATAACCCCTATGGGACTCATAAAAAATAGGAAAGAAGAGAGTGTATTTCTCTCTTCTAATCATAATTACCTAATCTAACCAATATTTGTGGTCAAATATCGAGGAATCGATAGAGCCATTTGCTATTGCTAAAGCAAGATCGTCTACGAAGTCATAAACAGCCTGAGGAGCTTGATAGAGTGTCGTATTTACTTCGTATCCAACACCCGCAGTTGTGTTTGCTAGACTGTAGTAAAACTTACCTCCAACGAAGTCATCATCGACGCAAACATCTTAAATGACCCAATAGACAGCCAGATCGACTCTCTTTAGCATTGAAGTAATGGTAAGACTTGGACCTGCAGTAGTAGCTCCCAGAATCATCTGCTTATCATCAACACCAATGTTCCAAAGAGGCCATGCTTTAGTGCCATTCTTCTCCGCGACACTGTCAAACACACCCAATCCAGAAGCTCCAGCAGCACCAAAGACTATATCGCAGCCAAGATCATACAAAGTATCAGCTGCTGTCTTTCCTGTTGTTGGATCACCAAAGTTGTTAGTATACTGAATTGTCATGTTGCAACCAGGGTTCGAATAGTTTGCACCCCACTGGAAGCCTCCAGCAAACTTGTTAATCAAAGGTATATCCATTCCACCAACAAAACCAATCTTGTCTTGGGTAGTAAGCAGACCAGCAAATGCACCAACTAGAGCGGAACCCTCATGTTCTGCAAACTGCATTCCACGAACATTTGGAAATTCTACTGCCGCTGTTAATGGGTCATCAAGTGACTCATCAATTATAGCAAATAATTGATCTGGATATTCCGCTGCTACCTCCGTTAGAGGCGCTATTTTATCATATCCTATACATATTATCAGCTCGTAGGGTTCAATGTATCCAGTGTGGGCGGCATAGTTTCGGATATAACCCTCATATTCGGCAACATCTTCGGTTTCCACGTACGTAAACGTTATACCAAAGTCGTCTTCTGCCATGAGGGCACCCCTATAGCACCCATCATTGAATGACTTGTCACCCAAACCACCTGTGGCAAACACAATTGCAACGTTGAATGGATTAGGTACTGGTTGAATGAAGATCCAGACACCTACCCCTGCAACGCCAATTATGACGACAAGTACAATTGCAATAACTGCATTTCTATTCATTTTTTCTTCTCTCCTCCGGACACTCCTAGGAAGTTTTCCGAGGAATAAAGTCAAATCAATGACTCTGAAAAAGTATCCCTTTCTCCCTAAAAAAGTTAGGCAATTTCGCTTCGTCACTTGACGTATCGAAACTCACTTCAATTGCATGTTCCAACCAATTTCGTGATTTTCATGTCGGTAATTGCAGAGTCAATCTTGAATCAATTTCGAAGTAGTCTGAAGATGACAAAAGAAGCAGTAGAGAATGTTGCTGACTCAAAGTGGCACGACGGATTTGGTAAATGGTTTTTTTCACAAACAGTATATCAGATTCTGGAAGCAATAGACTTCTACTCGAGAAGCAATCACGAAGGGATGGAGTGGGGAAAACGCGCCAACTATGTATGGGATGCTGTTAGGGATGTTGAGAAGGAAATTCTCCCTA
>JAEOUL010000092.1 GCA_016839345.1 Candidatus Thorarchaeota archaeon
ACTTGATCACCCTGCTTAAACCGTGTCACTTCTTCGCCAACCGCCTCAACTTCGCCAGCAAATTCGTGACCCAATATCTTGTTCCTTCCGAGTCCACCCATGAAAAGACCAAAAACCAATCTGACAGGGAGTTTCATCCTTCGAAGAAACGCGTCGCCAAATGTTACAGTTGTTGCATGAATCTTCACCAAAATTTCGTTTGATTTTGGACTTGGCTTTTCTATATCTATGATCTGAAGTCCTTCCGGTGGTCCATATTTTGTAACTACAGCAGCCTTCATGAATCATCTCCTCAAAGACTGGTTGTCACATTCAGAGTGGTCCTTCGTTAAATATCATTACTAAAGAAAGACAATTATCAGGGAGTCAATATCTTACCAGTCAACAAAATGACTGCCGCTGGTGTTATACTGTGTCACTGATAATGAAATTAGGTGCTCTATTCTCGCCTCTTATTAGATTAGGCTACTCTGCGAAAAGAGCTATCTCTTCACCAATCAAACGTTATTTTGCACCAAAGCCATCAGACCATGCCTACAAGATCGGTGATTGGAATAATGATGCAATTGTCCAAACAAAGTACGGTCTGGTTTCTGGTTACTCAGATAAAGACACTTGGTGCTGGAAAGGAATTCCTTACGCGACTCCTCCGGTAGGAGAACTTAGGTGGAAGGCTCCTATTGATCCTGTCCCTTGGCTTGGAATTCGTAAGACGAGAAAATTTGGGAACTCTGCAGCACAAGTAATGCTATTTCTTGGTCCAATGGGTTCAGAAGACTGTCTCTACCTCAATATTTGGCGGCCAAAAAGCTCAGAAACAGAGTTACCGGTTTACTTGTATATACACGGTGGCGGAAATTCCATTGGCACATCAGACACATCTTCATATTATGGTAATGCGGTAGCTGGAAAGTCAAACTTACTTTATGTTTCTGTCAACTACCGTCTCGGGGCAATGGGGTGGTTTATGCACCCAGCTGTGACGGGAAATGGTTCTCCAGAAGATCAGAGTGGGAATTATGGGACTCTTGATCTTGTGAAATCCTTAGAATGGGTAAGGGACAACATTAGCTCTTTTGGCGGAAACCCAAACAATGTTACAGTTGCGGGTGAATCTGGAGGTGCTTTCAATGTACTATCACTTCTAGTTTCACCAATCGCAAAGGGACTCTTCCACCGTGCAGTTGTTGAAAGTGGCCTTTCACTCATCTGGAGTCCTGAGGTGGCAAAAGCCCAAAGCGAGAGGCTTCTCATGGCTCTCCTACTGAAGGATCGAAAAGCCAAGAACGAGGAAGAAGCTCAACAGGTCATCAGTAAGATGCGAAATGATGAGATTAACGCGTATTTCATGTCAAAATCAGCCTTTACAATCTCGAAGAACATCCCCGCTAGAGATTTTGGAATGGCTGAGTGGCGAACCATCTTTACTGATGGAACTGTGATACCAAGGGAGGGATACGACATCTTCTCTTCTGGAGAGTGGGCAAGCAAAGTCCCAGTAATTATTGGTTGCACAAAGGATGAAATGAAACTCTTCGGGTGGTTCAGAAAGGATCCGCCATTGAATACACGAGAATATGATCTGGTCTGGAAATACCATTCCATGTTGTGGCGTGCAAACGGGGTAGATGAAGTAGTAAGCAAAATGACTTCTCGCAGCGATGTGCCGGTCTATGTCTATAGGTTCGACTGGGGGAGTATGGATGAAAATGGAAATAGTGTTCTTCCAGGAAACAAAGGCCGAGATTTTGGTGCGCATCATGCGGCTGAGATTCCCTTCTTTTTGGGAATGGGCGAGGTGGATTTGGCTTTGTTGACAGGGAAGACACACAGCAAGGAGAACCAACCAGGTCGTGAGAAATTAACCGACCTCTGTATGGGTTATCTTGCCAATTTCGCCAAGTCAGGAAATCCCAACCATGAAGACTTGCCTAATTGGCCAGCCTGGGACAACTCTGAAGGACTCGACAAAGTAATCGTTCTTGATGCAGGTATTGACGACTTGCGAATATCATACTTGAAGGAAAAAATCACTACTCAGAATGTGATAGAACTTGTAGATTCTGAGCTCGAAGAGCCTGAACGGGGATATGTGAAGGCTTTGCTTGATGATTTCATACCTTTGAGAAAATGATTGGTGTTATAGTGTGACAAATCGGGCTGAAATCCCATATTCAGCCCGTTTGACATTACAATCGGTCTTTTAGAATCTCATTGATTATATCTATTGTATTTTCAGCAATCCTTGTCGATAGTGCTTTTTGGATAGTTTTCTTCGCTAGTCTGTAAGCTCCTCCTGCCTCAACTTCGAGTTCCAAGAAGACTCCAATACCTGAAGCTGTATCTTCAAAACTTATTGTATAGACAGTATTGATAGGAGTGGAGGGGACAAGTTGGAATTTTGTAGAACGATCAGTTCTAGTTCCTATTTCAACGGTTGAAATTTCTACTCCCCGCTCCACAGTAGTTCGTTGCACAACCTTCTCAACGAATTTGTCCATGAATTCTTGAAAATCAGCTGGTGCCTCCTTCAATTCGAGAATTAGTTCCTTACCATCCTCCTCCTTTTTCTTGCCTTCGACAACCACCCTCACACGTCCAATGTTCTGGACTCGTGCATAAGGAGTTTCAGGATCACCTTGCCGATGCAGTGTTGCACGAAGAGCTGGGAAGTAAGTGCCGCCCTCAGAGAAGGTATAAGTGGTTTCCACCTTCACACGACTGCTTTTTGTGTTTTTGAGCTTGTGCACTTCAGGATAGTCTCCGTTGCCTTCGAAATCCCATTCCGCACCAACTATTGAACCGACATTTGGTGGTGCTTCGATTTCTGCGGAGAATTTGACTTTCTTCCCTGCCTTGACCTTTGCATGAACACTTCCATTTACTCTAACAGTTATCACGGGTTGCACGCCTTTACGATCTGAAGCTTTGGGTGGAACGTGCACTTGGCCATCTACCACTTTGTAGGAGGTGCTAACAGGAGGAGCCACACCCTTCTCAACCCATGCGGCCACGTCGCGCAGTGCTTGCTGCAACACGCCGCCGTAGTTGATGATTCTTGTGGTTATTATCGGAGGTGAATCGAGTGGTGTGATTACTGGAGGAGTGTGTAGTGCATTATCAATATACCATAGTCGATAGTTGTCCTCGAAACGATTTCCCAGTGCATCTTTCACCTTCGAGCGATACCAGTCAGCCTGCCAAGCATATGCGATTTCGTCTATAATCATCTGTACAACAATCATCTTGCCCTTGAACTTGCCTGATTGGATAGAACCAGCACCTGTGTCAGCTCTAAACTCCTCAGTTCGTTGTGGATACAAGGGGGCACCATCTGCATCTCTGAAATAATCATAGACATAGTATTCACGTGATGGGAGCTGGTGGCGATGATATGTTTGAGAAGCAAGATACACAGAGTTGTCAATCTCCACTTTGTCTCCATCTTTGAGACCCGCGAGACCACGAAAGTTTTCCTCGCCAAAGCCAATCATGACCATATTATCGAATCCCCCTGCAATGTAACATACACGACCCTCAGCATCACCGCTCTTCACGAATATTGAAGCTCCTTGAAGGTCGCCCTCTGGCACATCCTCTATCATCAATGCAGCAGGGACTTCTATGTCACCTTTTGCCCCAGCAGAATATGCTACTGGAATGCCCATCTCCATCAGGTCTTTTGCCATCAACGTTTTGTTGATGGTCGTTTCGTGATGGATTCGATAGGGCTCGAGAGACTCGGGTTTGTCAGCACCTAAGTAGCCGGGCACTTTCCAAAAATCATCAAAGTATGTAGGATCGCGTTTAATTATCTGGTCAAATAAGGAGGTCAATACTCCTGTGTACCCGAATGCAATCATCCTATAATGGAACCAAGCACGCGGTGGAAATCCCATCATTGTTGCTTCTTCGAGAGCCGCACGTTCCTCTTCATTCAAGCTAGTATACATGTCGCCGCTACCGCCAGGCTCAACTGCATCAACAATGGAAGGCATCTTATCTTTCAGTATACGCATCGCATGAGCCTGTACTGAGAAGTTGTGAGGAATGGCTATTGGTGTAGCATGAATGAAGGGAACAACGCCATCCCAGACGCCATCTGTGTTCTCGATGCAGCTGATGGTCTTGAATGCCCCGCCACTTCCGCCCCAAGCATAACCATAGGGACGGTGGTCGCCATACATCTCAGAGGCCAAGACACGGGAATACTTCGCAACTGCAGCACTGGTCCTATACCCGACAATTGTAGGATCATCACCAGTGAACATGTCCATCCGACCTAGGTTTGATATCACGAGGTAGCCGCCGCTGTCGATGGCAAAGCCTATCGAGTAGCTTGATGACTGAGCTCCTGGAGACTCCGCAGTATATTCATCTCCCGATATCGGTTGGATATACTGGAAAAACCGTCCTTCGTACTGCTCCTTTGGTGGGAAATAGAAGGAGAATCGGGCATCTGTACCCTTGAATCCTCCATGTACATACCGATGGCGTACGGGTTCATCCCTCCACTTGTCCGTATCCACATATGGTTCAGTGAAAAGTGGGTCGCTTTCCTCCATAATTATGCACCTTCTTTCCGACTCTAAGAAACGAAAAGAAGTATGCCATCCCCAGTTAAATATCCTGATTATCAAGGATGGTTTCATTGATTCTCCTGATTTTCTTTCAAAACAACATCAATCAAAGTGTTGAGGTACTTCTCCTTTTCTTCTAACATCACGTAGTGTGCTGAGTGTTCGAATATGACAAGTCTTTTCCCTCTGTCAGCATTTAATTGATCGAAGAAATCTTCCACAACGACTGTAGGGGTGATCATATCGTGTTTGCCTTCAAAGAAGAATATGGGAACTTTAATCGAATCTATCTCTCTTGTAAAATTGACTTCTGCCAGTTCCTTCCACAAAGCATACGTTGTGAAATTCCGTCCTTTTCCCCTTAGAGTTCTAATTCCTTCCAACAATGAATATTCAGGTGAAGTCAAATAGGGTAGAACGAGCCCAATCATTTTCCCAAAGGAAAAATCGGCTATCATTCCTCCATATCGAACAATATAGTTGGCTTTTTCCCATAGCTTTTTAGGAGTTTCATAGGGTGGAAGTCCAATTCCTTCAATCGCAGCTTGATGTTTTTCATTACCTAATTTTTTCGCTTCTTCAACAATGAAATTGTAGTTTATTGTTTCATGCTCACAGTCGTTGATAATTTGCGCTGCTCCGACATAGGCACGAATTTTTTCTGGATATTTATGAGCTGTTTTAATTCCGATCACTGTTCCTGATGAGTGCGCGACAATGAAGACTTTAGGAGTGTCAAACCTATTTCGCAAATAGTCAATTAATTCGTTACAATCTTCGACTAGTCTGTCTAGGGTCATCGAATCAACCGGGATGCTGGAACTATATGATTTTCCTGCGCCTCGCTGATCCCAATGAACCACTGTGAAATGTTTTATCAGCTCAGCATCCAATCTTCGGGAACTTGACATACCTACTGAAGGTTCACCAGGACCGCCATGTAAGAAAATCAAGACTGGGTTTTTCTGGTCCATACCTCTGATGAATATCCATTGCTTCAAATCTCCGAGTGTAATCTCCTCCAATGAGCTTATTCCATTTGGTGTTTCTATTCTTGTTGAATATCTCAAATAGATCTTATACAGAAGTAAACTGAAAAAACACAGCAGAAATAAAACTGATACACCGATAATGGCTAGTAAGAAGATATTCATGTTAGTCATTCCATTCCATAGTAACAACAACGTTTCCCAACTTACCACCTTGCTCAACAAATTTGTGAACTTCAACCATCTCTTCTAGAGGATAAACCCTATCTATGACTGCCTTGATAGTTCCTTCTTCATAAAGCTCTCTAAGCTCAAGTAGTCGATCAGTGGTATACTCAGCAGCTCCAGCCATTGCTTGCATATTGTTGTTCATTGCAGTCGTCTTGTCACCTCTGGATACGCTTCCGTTCCCTTGGAGATAGATCCCATTCTCATTTAGTGAACTCAAGCAATCTGAAAATCTAGTTACACCAACTACGTCGAAGATAACATCATAGGTTTCACCCCTCTCAGTGAAAAGCTCATTCTTGTAATTCACAAGATGGTCCGCCCCAATGGATTGTAGCATATCAAATTTCACGGCACTGTCAACGGCAGTTACTTCAGCTCCTTTAGATTTGGCAAGCTGTACAGCAACCGTTCCTATCGAAC
>JAEOUL010000007.1 GCA_016839345.1 Candidatus Thorarchaeota archaeon
ATAATTGATCTTGATGTAGTATAAGATGTGTTTCGACCCTCAGCTAATGCAAACCCGCTAAGAACACGGTGGGTTTCATCGCTGCTGTAGGAACGTAGTGGAGGGAGACGGCCATCCACATGTTGTCGCAATAGGAACGAAACACGCGACAGGCTGTCTTTCATCTCTATGAATAACGCCGCAAGATTCACCCTGGGTGCTGTTGTGACCGTCAAGAAGTAGTCTGGGTCATTTGGAAGTGATGCAAGAAAGACCTTGGAGGTTTCAGACTCCATTAGTAGGTACTTGAATTCACCATGAATAAGTCGTGCAACTCCATATATTGCACATGTTGATGATGCGACTGCAAATACCTCTTCTTTGCTAAACCATACACCTGCACTGGCAACAGGGAGCCCGTCCTTCTGAATCAGGACCACATTCTCAACGCCGGTGATTATTTTGATGTTTTGCAGCGTTTCATTTAGCTCGTCAGTCAATCACTCAGCTCCGGACCTGGAAGATGGTCCAATGTAGAATCACGGAGGTTACTATATAATCACCACACAGATTCCATTCGGAACTATATTGTTTGGGATAAGCTTTAGTCAATAATCACATGTGAATTAATGCAGCATCTGGAACCTCTTGGAAAACTTCGCGGGCAGCTTGACCAACCTTTCTACGATTTCGGTCAAATGTGTACACGCGGATGACATCAAGGTATACCTTCATCATCTCCGCAATGTTTGAATACTCTGAAAGATTATGACAAACTTTCTTGCCATCAATCATCTCAAAGATACGAATCTCCATGGGATTAACTTGATGTGGATTGTAAGGTACTGATGGAAGTGTGGGCACATCTACAATCACTTCATCAGATGGCACACCTGCCAATCCTGCAATCTCATCTTGGATGCTCTCTCTAACTCTACGTTTCGTAAGGATTTTGGAAACAAAACGATCTTCGGTGTGCAACACCTTTTCGAATACTGACTTGTACAGAATACGTGAGTCTAGCATTTTTACCATAGTGACCGCCTCCTTGGCATCTTCAGACTCAGAGGGGTCAATATTCCTGATTTTTGATATCAGTGACATATCATCTAGTTTTAGAAACTCTTCAGGAGTTGAAAAGCTTGTCAAGCCCAAAACACTGTCTGCAGCGTTCATCAGTTTGACCAGCATTACTTCAACACTACGGACTGTCTTGTGATAATAGACGTTAAGAAACATCTCGTATCGTGCAACAAGGAATGCTTCCAGTGCGCCTCGAGCCGCGATGTCAAACTCAAGTGTCAAATCATCGGACACTTCTAGGCTATTTATGAGTCGATGAATATCAACAAGACCATAATTGACACCACAGTAGAAAGAGTCTCGAATAAGGTAGTCCATCTTATCGGCATCGACCTGACCTGCAACAATGGAACTCACAATCGAATCATTCTTGGTTTCGCGTCTTCCCCGAACTAGGTTAGCTATACGATTCTTTGAGATTCCGCCGTCCTCAAGAAGGTCTCCAACTTCACTTTCGCGGATAATCCACTCAGTCACGTCCTCGTGATTCCATCCCCTTTGTTCGATTAACGATTCTTCAAACACATGACTAAATGGGCCATGGCCCATGTCATGAAGAAGGCCTGCGATTCGTACCTCCTGAAGAGTTTTCTTACCAAGATTCAATGGTCCAAGTAGTTGCTTTCCGGTCAGACCAGCCAGAAACATGGCGCCAATACAGTGCCCGAAACGTGTATGTTCAGCAGCTGGGTACACGAAATGACCGCCAGAGAGTTGCTTTATCCGTCTGAGCCGTTGGTAAGGTCTAGAGTTAATGACTTTGGACTCAAGTTCTGTAAGCCCAATAAATCCATGAATGGGATCGTTCAGTTCCATTATGAAATCCATGAGAATTCCTCAGGTGTCTACATCTGTGGGTTAAATGATCTCAGTTCTCGGATCAGTTCTTCAGAGGGCAGGTCTGAAACACAAAGAGGTAGATGAATACTATCTGCAATCTTGACAGCAAGTGGATCAAGCTCCTTAACTCCTTGTAATATCACTACAGCTGGTTTGACAGCTGCAGAAGTACCAATCTGACTCGCTTTTATTGCGACCATTGGAGAACGCCCAGTAGAAACGTTTGTGAGAATCGCAGCTCTTTGTGTGGTTCCCCCATAAAGTCGAAGAAGCTGTTGTGGTGTCAAACTGACAATGGCCTTCACACTGTCTAGTGCGGTATAGCCATAGATATCGCGATCCAAAAGGTTACCATGGGTGAGTATTTTGCATTCCAGCCGATTGACAAGAAGACGGGCTGGCACAGGCAACCCAAACTCCCTGCTGTCAAGTATGGCATCTGATGCGATCTCTGGAGCTATGAGTTTCTCAAGTGCCATTGCAACCCTACCACCATTAACGGCGTCCATCTCGATTAGACCTTCAACGAAACGTCTTATGGTTTCAACTCGAGGTGATTTCCTTCTGCCACTTTCATAATCACTGATTACTGATGGTGACACACCAAGATGTTTTGCTAGGTGTTTCTGCGAAATCTGAAACCGCTCACGCCAGCGTTTCATCACAGCTCCAGGTTCATTTTCTGCGAGGCATATCTCCCCTGCCATGGCCTCTGCTAGCCTATGCAATGCCTCACTTCCTTCCATAGAGGACTCCAGAATGAATTTTCTGATAAAGATTTGCGAAGTCGTTTACCACTACTGCATCTTATAGGGCACCGAAGGACTCAAAGAGAGCTCAATACTCAAAACAGATTGGTCGAAGCTATGTTCTTCACATTCTTAGTTGGTACTGCTGGGTCAGGAAAGTCTCTTCTCACTTCATCTCTTGAGAAATGGCTGATTGAAGCCGAGGTAAGTGTAACAGTTGTAAATCTTGATCCTGGGGTTGATGACCCACCTTACACAAGCGACGTGGATGTTCGTGAATATGTGAACTATGGAGAAATAATGCAACAGTTTGGCCTTGGTCCAAATGGCGCACTTGTTGCTTCACTAGATATGGCCATAGGTCATGTGGGCGACCTAAGAGATGAGATATTCGAACTTGATCGTGATTATGTCTTAGTCGACTGTCCAGGACAGATGGAACTATTTGCCTATAGAAACTCTGGGCCTCTATTGGTATCAAGCCTTAAGGGTCAAGATCCTGCTGTATCACTCTACTTGCTTGATTCGAATATTGCTCGCACACCAGTTGGCTATCTCTCTTCAATGCTCCTTGGTATCTCGATAAGCATTCGTTTTGGCCTTCCACAGATTGGGATTCTAAGTAAATCTGATATCCTTATGGAGGAGCAAATAGATGAGATTCTATCATGGTCTTCTGATACTTACCTTTTAGAGGAGGCGCTTGATGGTAGTTCTAGTGGTCTTATTCGGGAATATTCTGGTGCAATACTTCGTATGCTTGATGACATTGGTGGGGGCAGTGCTGTGGTACCAGTATCAGCAAAGGTCATGACAGGGATCGAGATTCTATACGGAGAGCTTCAACGGACATTTCTGGGTGGGGACAATTTAATAGTCTGAGCAGGGGGTTAAATTGCGAGCCTTCTTTGCGATTATCTCAGGGAATGATGTCAACCTCGCCAAGGCTGAAATTGATTCATTGATCGGTCTAACAGGAGCTGAGGCTAGAGTTTCGTGGTTTGGACAGCTGGTCCAGATTGAGTCAACTCATGATATTGCACACTTTCTATTAGAAAGGGCTGCTATGACAAAAGAAGCGGGTAGTATAATTGGTCATGGACCAATTTCTGATACATCCATGGGATGGCTGTCAGATGACGTATTGATGACCTGTGTGAAACCAACAGACACATTCTCAGTGAGAACCAAATCTCTCACAGAAGAAAGACATGTAGAACAAAGACAGAGATTGAGTGCATTGCTGGGTGCACGTATCAAGAACCTGACAAATGCAAGAGTTTCATTAGACAACCCAGACGTGAGAGTGCTTGTTATAATAATTGACGATAAGATATTAGTATGCACTTCGAAGGAGTCGAGGTTGAGGCTAGAGCTAAGACTTAGAAAACCGGGACGAAAGCCCTTCTTCCACCCTTCAATGATGAATTCGGAGTTGGCGCGAGTGATGTGTAATCTTGCGGGAGTGAAACCCAAAGCGGTCGTACTCGACCCATTCTGCGGGGGTGGCGGCATCTTATGCGAAGCGGCTAGCATAGGTGCTAGAGTGGTTGGATTGGAGCTCAATTGGCGTTTGATTAGTGGTACATTGAAGAATCTAGCAGGACCACTAGAGAGAGAGACATCTGTGGTTCAGGCAGATTCAAGATTGCTACCCTTGCAGATGGGACAATTTGACTGCATAACTACTGATCCACCATATGGTAGGGCTAGTTCAACTCGGGGGGTAAAAGCCAGAAAGCTAGTTCTGACTCTCTTGGAAAAGGCGCCTGAGATTGTTAGAGATGGGGGGCGTCTATGCATCTGTGGTAGCCAGGAAATGGGTATCAAGGGAATGATACAGGATTTCGGTTGCACTATCAAGTATCATGTTCTTGTGCCAGTTCATAGTGGCCTCACACGTGAAATAGCAGCAGTGGAGTTCTAACCAACAATGACGCGTCCATCTTTTGTAGGGGGTGCAAACCAAGCAAGAAATCCGTCGAATTCAGCTTCATCCTCAAAGCTAATCTTCAGCTCGATACATCCCAAGGGAGGATCTTCCTCAGTTTCATCGACAATTCTTAGCTTCCCATAATATGCTGCCTGCTTATCAAAGAAGATAGATGTCACGCTCCCATCCCAGTTTGAAAAAACTCGTTTGCGTACTGCATCAATAATCCGTAGAGTGTGAATATGCTGCCGAACTAGATCAAGCGAGCCTCTCTTGTTTGAGCTGAGCATTAGATGACAGTCCTCAGTTTCTTGGCAAGAACTGTCTGAAACAAAAAGGTGGGTAAGTGCGGAACAGACTCGTTCTACGTCCTCCGTGGGGTAGATTGGACATCTAAGAATGACATTCATTTACATGAACCTCTGAACAAGAGCCATAGACTCATTCCGGAGCTCTTCTATGGTTCTTTCATTAACCACAACGATATCACTTAGAGCAATTACTGCTCCAAGACCAACGGATATCTCACGAAGATCGCGTTCTCTGAACGTGGGCCAGTCCTGCGGATCGTCTTTTCGACCACGTTGCTTTAGCCGCATGAAACGTGTTTTTGGAGAAGAATGAACGCAAACTATGCATACTTGATCTGCACAATCGTCAAACACATCGACCTCAGCGAGGCTTCTGCATCCCTCAATTACAACTATCTCTGAATCTGAGTTTCTTAGACTTTCCACACAACGCATAGCCACTGCACCCGGGCCATCCCGATCACGAAGCTCCAACATGACTAGTTTGTTATTCTCAGGATTGACATCCATACCACGTCGTTCCACTTCTTTGCGAATGATATCACCCATGATAATGACTGGAACCCCAGCACTTTGAAAGGCATTTGCAACTTCACTTTTGCCAGCCCCGGGCATCCCTGTTAGAATTACGAGTTTCATGGTCAGATTCCCTTGGATGCGAACTGGCACTCCACTTTACCCTTGCGGTCGTCAGTCTAATATGACACTATGTTCCCTGGGTTTTAGTCAATCAGCGAGGTGTAATGATGTCTTCTACGAGTAGAATATTTCTCAGCATTGACATTGAAGATGACACACTTCTATCAAGAATTGCGAATATTCAGTCAGAGCTAGATAGACAATCAGCGAAGATTAAACTGTTTGAAAGAGAAAATATCCATTTTACATTGAGATTTCTTGGAGACACACCACATACAAAGATCGAGATGATTAGAGAAGAGCTTTCATTGGTCCGATTCAGACCCTTCACAATTCGGATCGATGGTGTTGGTGCTTTCCCAAGTACTAGGCGTCCAAGAGTAATATGGGTAGGGGTAACTGAGAATGCGGATAGGCTCACCAACCTGAAATTGGAAATAGATGACCTCCTTGGGAATCTAAGCTATCCGCGTGACAAGAAATTTCATGCGCATGCCACAATTGCACGAGTTAGGGCGGTACGTGATCGTAATCAGACAATGAAGAACATCGAGAGTCTGGAAAGGTCACCAGTAGGAACAATGTCGGTTGAATGTTTCAGGATGACAAAAAGTACCTTGACCTCATCAGGACCAGTCTATGAAACTCTGTGGGAAGTATCATCTTCATGAAAAGAGTGGTGGGCCGGGGGCGACTTGAACGCCCGATCTCTTGCATTCTGTGACTTGAGGCCCTAGGTCCTTAGCCGCCCCAAGCAAGAATCATACCAAGCTAGACTACCGACCCTTGCAGTCGTTGTCGTGAACTGATGTCAAGATAAACGTTATTGCAAAGCATTACTGGAACACGTGTTCGAATAGATAACCATTCATTGGTTTCGGGCTCTACACTTATCTACGGAAAATGAATCAAGCAAACAAAGGGGTTTAGTAATGATCACGGATCTCCTCTATC
>JAEOUL010000101.1 GCA_016839345.1 Candidatus Thorarchaeota archaeon
GCAATCTAGCTAGAATAAACGCTCCAGGAAGACCAAGTATGACAACTAACAGCGTACTCAATAACGCTTGGAAGAAGGTAAACTGAATTCCAAATTGAGTTGATGGTGAAGTAACAACCTCGACGAAGGAAGTTCCACTTTCTGAGATGAGGCCCTGAACAATTACTGTAAGGACTGGATAGATGAGAAACACAAAGAGCAGACTGATTGGGAATGCTAGTACAGCATATCTCATCAACATCTGCTTGTCCACTCGATTCCCACCTAAGGAGTTCTAGTAGCGTCCCACTGGTCTAGCCAACTTGTAAGGTTTACAGATATCACTGTCGAATTCAACAGGTCATTGAGTATATTGATCTCATCTGGATGTATAGCATATTGATAAACACTTGGAAGAGTTAGGTCGGTTCTCACTGGGAACATCCATTGATTGAGAGGTATCTCCTGTTGTACGGTTGCATTTAGACAGTAATCTATGAAAGCTCTAGCCAATTCTGGGTTAGGACCATTCTTCACTAACCCAACACCTTCGACCTGCATCCACGCCCATGGTTCATTATTATAGTAGAATGGAGCAACTCGCGTATCAGGCTCAGCACCACCAAGCCAGCTTGAAGAATACGCGGGATCTGTACCATAGCTAACCAAGAGATGTCTTGTAGGGTCATTATCCCATACTGACCAGGCATCTGTCCATCCCTCTTGAACATCAATGTCATCTTTGACTGTTTCCCACCAAGTAGTCCAATCTTCATGGAGTATTTCCTCATAAACAGCTATTTGTGAAAGTAGGAAGGCAAGTCCTGGACTACTGAAATGTGGATTCTCAGTCACCAAGGCTGAAGCTAGCTCTGGAGTAGCAAGGTCTGCGAAGGTCAGGTTTCCTAGCTGTGGATGTGTTGTAGTGTTGATTGTATTGGCGGAATAAATCAGAGTGACTAGTCCAAAATCGAAAGGAGTTAGATAGTGATCAGGGTCTAGAGCTTCTACAAATGATTCATTGATAAGATTCAGACTTGGTGATTCATATGGTTCCAATACATTCCTAGCTGCTTCTTGAAGTATGAGAATATTATCTATACCTATGACAACATCTGCAATTGGATTGGATGCTTCGGCAATCAATTTAGCAATAATGCCGTTCGCATCTGCGTCTAGTAAGATAATGTCAACATCTACTCCATATTGAGCTTCGAATGGAGCGAATGCTCTCTCAAGCACAATGTCGGCACCCTCATCACCCCAGTCAAGAAAGCTACTATAGGTGTAGACAACAAACCTCGGTTTCCACCAAGTTACTGCCGCGTAGACGGCAATTACAAGGATTACCACAACTGCAACAACTGCGATTATCTTTCGGGGGTCTCTTCTGACTGGGTATTCAGTCATATTTTGTCACCAAATGGATAGCATGCAAGCATTCTTATAACACTTATTATAACAGTGTTATAAGAAGTGAGTGTGATATTGAAATGAGACCACCTTGTGAGACAGTCCAGCGAGATTTCCTACGTGTAGTTAGAGCATACGTTGCAAGATCCCTACGTGATGAAGGATTCTCTCAAACTGAAATTGCTAGAAAAATGGACATAACTCAAGCTGCTGTAAGTAAATATCTTAATCAACCAGTTACAAAGACAAGACTAGATCCCGAGATTAGTAGCCTATCAGAGAAGCTCAAAGAGATGCTCAAAATAGGTGAAACTAAAAGCGACCAAATTGTTAGAGAGATTTGTTCAACGTGTATGCGTTCACGTATTGGGTCTACACTTTGTGATATACATCAAAGAAAAGTACCCTCACTCAAGGTAGCGAACTGTCAAGTATGTTCTAGGCTCCTAGGAGGAAGAGATGACACTCTTGCAGAGCGAGCTATGGTCATAGGTGACATGCTTGATGCGCTTAGGATAATTGAACTATCGAGCACATTCGAGAAAATCGTCCCTCAGGTTCGAGCTAATTTTGTGGCATGTAACGACTTAGCTGAAACAGTAAAGGATGTGGCTGGAGTCCCCGGTCGTATCACAATTGTAGATGGCTATGCGAGAGTTCTCATCAGTCCCCAATTTGGAGCTTCATCACATACTGCAGAGATTCTACTTTATGCCAAAGATAATTGGACTCGTATTCGATCTTGTTTGTGTGTGAGTGGTAGGAGCAATGTTGTACAAACAGCTAAGAAGATTGGATTCAAGGTTGTATCCATATCAGAACCTGAGAGTGATGCGTCTAGAATCATCAAGGCTCTCAAAACTATTCTCCCATTGCCTGGGAAGAGGACAGTCTTTCTCGCCATTCACGTGCCTGGAGGAATAGGTGTGGAACCAATTCTTTACCTCTTTGGGCCGAGTGCTAGGGAGCTCAGTGAACGTAGTATAAAACTCAGTGATTCTCTAGATGATTAACCTTCATTGTCTTACATGATTTTATGTTATTGGCATCGCAAATACTCATGTCAGGGGATTCTAGCGATGGTCACCATACGACAAGGTGCTATGAAGGACTGCAAGGACTTACTCGAGGTCTATCAAGGAACTCGGTGGTATCACAGAGTTCGAGATGGTGGATACACTACCTTGGAGCAGGTTAAGGATGAACATAGAGGTGCAGCTTTTGAGAGATGGGGTTGGCTTGTGGCGGAAGAGAGAGGACGAGTCGTTGGTGAAATCGTTTTCAGATATGAGAAGAATCCTGTAGCTGGTCGAGTTGGGATAATTCGTAATCTAGATGTCGATGTCCGAAACCAAAAAGCGACTATTGGTACGAAACTTACAAGAGCTGCAGAAGATATTCTTCGCAAAAAGAAAGTTGTTCGAGTAATTGCTACAACTCCCCCTGCTGCCTACAACTATTGGATGAAGGTGAATTACTTTGCTCGTGGTTCAATTATGAATATTCACTTGTCCAGTTCAAAACTACCTCAAAAAAGGACAACTAAAGTAAAAACTGTTAATCTCAAAGATGTATCCCGACTACCAACTTCAATGCGATTCTCCCATATTGCATATCCTGGATCATTGGCTGAACTTGCAGCAAAAGTCATTGATGGTGAAACTACTGGAAACCTAATGGAATTCTACTCAAATGAGAGATTAATGGGGGTCGGTGTTGTATCAAGAGAGGATTCAAAGACTGCGTTGTTTGTAGCTGATATGACAAAACGTGGTCTAGAGTATGCTGATGTTATCATCTCACGAACTGCTAGTGCCTCATTGAAATGGAATATCAAGAAAGTAAGGTCGATAATCCCAAAGGACCAGCTTGGTCTCTTCACTTCATTTGCCAAGTGGTCTTTTGAGATGTCGACTGATATTCCTGTCACGCGGTTACTATAGATGCTACTCTTCATCCATCATTACTATTGGTAGGACCCAGTTGGCAAATACAAGTGCACTTCCAATAGCCCAGATACTTGCCATATTGATATGCCATGTGAGGAATGCAATAGTTGTGATTCCCAAAATCAAGAATCCACCAGCTACAACAGCGAAGAAAACTAAGTCGACTATTAATACCTGCTTGATTGGTTGCCCTTTCCTCCATCTGTAGAGGGGAATAAGTAGTGCAACACCAAGCAGGAGCAATCCACTAGCGATTTCCTCTATTCTGATAGACGCAAAACCAAATACTCTCTCAATCTCTGATTTCTCACCTTCTATAGTGAACATTACTACCTTTACGATGTGTTCTGACTTACTATAATCGCCTACATCTATGTAGAACGTGAAGGTACCATCACGAACGTCTATACTAACATTCACATAGTCATCTAGCAATTCGTCATCAACATAGACGGATGCACTGACAGTTGTCCAATCCGTGTCAACATTAATCACGAACTCAGCAATGCCCACAAGAACATTAGCAGTAGTTACAAATCTGAGTATTGGCGGACCATGGTTGTCGACTATAAGCATCATCGAGTAGATCCAAATATGTCCATATCCATCATATGCTTTGAATGTGAATTCAGTTTCTCCTTCAGGGAAGACTGTTGTATTCACTCTAATAGTATTTAACCCCGGAGTCAATGTGATGTTAGCCACATCCTCTGCTAGTACTCCATCTAGGTATAATGAAAGTGTAGCGTTATCATATGGTGTGTCAAGTCTTACATTGATCTCTGCATTACCTGCAACCTCATCATAACCTGCTAGTCCTGAAACAAAAACTCGAACATAATCTAAGAAAACGAGTTCACGTGCAATAGTAGTTTGTTCCCCTTCCGTTGTATAGACTGTAACTTCAATGAGATGGTTCCCGTTCTCATAACGACTCGAATTCAGTGTGTAATTATCAGCACCAATTGCCACGAGATATCCACTGAATTCTTCTACTAATTCGCCATCAACTGTGACATTTAGAAAGACATCTCCATAACCATAGGTTGAGCTGATATTCAACCAAAGATCAGCCAGTCCTGTTATTGTTTCGAGCTCAGCAGGCGAAATAATTACTAATCCTGGTTTTCCATGATTGTTTACTGTGAATTCGAGGTAGTATTCCACCCTTGCATTCTCACCAGTAACATTGTATTCGAAGACCAATGTGAAATTCTGAGGCCCCTCTAGCAACCCAGTTGTGTTTACAGAAATGGTCTGTTCACGTATTCCAATTGATGTCTTGTTGAAATCTTCTTGTATCTGTCCTTCTACATAGAGTGTCAGATTAAGTGGCTGGTACTCGGAACCAATCAATAGAACCAAGTCAAATGAACCAGACACCTCTGATCCAAACGCTGGTGACTGATGTCCAATTGTAATTGGGTCACCGTCGTTGTCAATCAGATATTCAAGATAAATAGATGTTGAGAAACTTGTAGCAAGAACATCATATTCAAACAGAAGGGTAAAGTTATCATATCCTTCCCAGAGTATGCTAGTATCTACGATGATATTTGTGTCTCCTGATGGAATGAGTGCAGGATTGTAGGATGCATGAGCCACACCATCAATCAGAACTGTAAGATTGAGAAATTCATACGCATGTGTGGCATTAATGTTAATGCTAACAACACCGCTCAGTTCAGTTCCATTTGCTGGTGAATAGAGGTCGAATTCAAAGTTTACAGGATTATTATCAATGTAGTATAGTAGATAGACTGACTCCCTCTCTGCCAAAAACTCAAAGAAGAGTGTGAAGTTCAACATTCCCTCAGCAAGTGTTGTGGAATCTACAGCGATATCTTGATTATTTCCATCAGTGAGGTTAAAATGATCATATCCGCTATAGATTGCACCCTCGACATAAAGGGTCAGGTTCAGCGATCCAAAATCTGATGTAGTATTCACATTAATGTTGAAAGTTCCTGATTGGGTACTCCCATTAACAGGGCTATTATGAACCACTGTGATGTTAGGAGAGTCATAAACTGAGAAGACAATATTCTCAGTTGGTGTAATCAGGTTTTCATGACTAATAAATGACGCCTGCATCTGAGATTGTGTAGCTCCTACAAACATCATCGTAACAACTAGGAGTGCAAACAATTTACTCGTTCTATTCATTCTGGAGCCTTCCTGATACCCAGTAGTCTCTAATCGGGCGGATGGAGCCAGAAAACTTGGACTGCTTTTAAGCCTAGCGCCAGTTGCATGGTTGTACATTTCAGCTCCTTGACTCTTTGAGAATGAGAAGGAATCCTCGACTGAGTAGATAACCTCCCAAAGGTGCAAATAATACAATGAGGATGAAATAGCCAAACCAGTGCTAAAGTAATCATAACCTGGAGTAGGTGATATCAGATTATTCGTTCCCAAGGCTATGGCACCAGCCAATGATAGCATTAGTAAGAGGAAACCGAAACCAATCAGAGCTGGTCCTTCGTTTTCATTCGCCAACCGAAAATCTTCAGACTGACTTCTCTGAATAGTTTTAAAAGAACTTCTAAATTAATTCATATTTTATCAAAAAATATAATCTTTTAAGATGTATGAATATTGAACATCAAGCCTTTGGACTGGGGTATGATCCGTGACTATTGAAGAAAAGAAAGCAATCCATGTGAAAATCTGGTCGCCTTCTGAAAATCTATCTTCTCGTGTCAAGAAATTGAGAGAACACTTCTATTCATTTCATGATAGAGAAGAGACGAATGAACCATACGCATTCACAACTGGAACAGATTGGGATGAGGTTTATTCTGTCCACGATTGGTCGAATGAACCCGCTATCTACCCATTTATGCCTTCTATAGATCAGACACTCAAAGCAATGGCTATCAAGGTTGATCTTCCTGAAGGATATTGGGATCATGGTCTGACTATGAGACGTGCAATCTTCTTTCATGAAGTAATGACAAAGTACATGCCAACTATCATCTTGGAGGGAGAGCTCATTGTAGGATTTAATTTCAATACAGCTCTGTCTAAATCACTAAACAAGTCCGAGTCCTCTGTACGGAATAAAGGGATGGCGAAGTGGTTCAAGGAAGTTTCTAGAATGAATGAGCACGGAATCGGAACTGCATCCAGTATCCCGGGTCATCTTATTCCGAATTATGCCAAGGTTATGAAGATTGGTATGAAAGGTCTGGCAAAAGAATATGAAGAATTATTGAAGACTGACATATCTCCTGAACATCAAGAATTTGTTGAATCACTTATTCTAAGCTGTGAAACAGCAAGAGCTGTAGGCCATCGTTATTCAAAAATTGCAAAGGATTATAGTGTCAAGGAACAAGACTCGGTACGAAAACAGGAGCTAGAGAAAATCGCTGGCATTTGTCATAGAATGCCCTGGGAACCGCCAACAACATTTTGGGAAGCACTTCAATCTCTCTGGATAGTTCATATGCTTGTTATGGCTGCGGAGTCCTACCCTGGTGCTGGACTTTCTCATGGACGGTGGGACCAGTACATGTATCCTTTCTACAAAAAGGATATTGAAGAAGGAATTCTCACTCGAGAGGAAGCAAAAGAACTACTTCAATGTTATTGGATAAAACACAATTACGTCTACGACTATCAAGGTCGTCTAGGCATTAATCAGGGAATTAATTCGAGTTTCGGCCAACTCATCACATTGAGTGGATGCGGACCAAATGGAGAAGATTTGACAAATGATCTTACTTGGCTAACCCTAGAGGTCATTGAGGAGATGAATCTTTTCGAACCAAAACCAAACATACGTTTACACAAAAATACTCCACAAGACTTACTGATTCGAGTTGTAGAAATGGTATCGAGAGCTCAAGGTTCTCCATTTCTATTGAATTTTGATGAACATAGCATTGACGGACTTGTTTGGCAAGGAATTCCTCGTGAGCAAGCTTGGGACTATGGTGTTGTTGGATGTTTGGAAAACACAATGCAAGGGAATGATCGTTCTGACACAGTTGATGTTAACATCAACCTAGCAAAAGCAGTCGAGCTAGCACTGAATGATGGGAAGGATACTGCTTCAGGTGTACAATTTGGTCCGAAGACTGGTGATCCATTATCTTTCACTATATTTGATGAATTTATGAACGCGGTTAAAACCCAGCTCCAAGCACTCGTTGAGCTTCATGTGAAAACTGGAAATATGGCTGACACACTACGTGCCAAGTATCAACCTGTCCCCTACCTGAGCGCCTTAATGGATGACTGTGCTGTGAATGGTAAGGATGTCAATGATGGTGGAACAACTTGGAATTTCAATACAATAGAGGGAATGGGTATTGCGACACTTGCTGACTCTGTTGCTGCTGTAAAGAAAATGGTTTATGACGAAAAACGAATTGATATGAAAGAGCTACTTGATGCGATAGCCCAAAACTTTGAAGGCTATGAAGAACTTCGTCAATTATTGAAGTCCAAAGCTCCAAAGTTTGGAAATGATGACGACTATGTTGATGAGATTGCCAGTGAACTTTCAGTCTTCTGGGCTGAAGAAACATTCAAACATGAGAATCCATTCACAGGCCGAAGATATAGGGCTGGTTACTTATCTTGGAACTATTTCATCCCACTTGGACCATTAACTGGTGCAACACCTGATGGACGACGTCGGGGAGAATTTCTCTCTGGGGGTGTTGGAGCTGTTCAAGGTATGGACTCCACTGGACCAACAGCATCAATTCGCTCTGTTGGAAAACTGAACCTTGAAACTGTGCCAAACGGGGCTTCACATACAATAACACTCAGCCCATCAATGTTGCAGACACCTGAACATATTGAGAAACTTGCTGCATTACTTAGAGCGTACAATGAGGTTGGTGGAACTGCTCTTCAAATCAATGTCATTGATGCTGAAACACTTCGTGATGCTCAGAAGAATCCTGATGCATACTCGAATCTCATGGTGCGAGTAACAGGATACAATGCATTCTTTACGCAAGTAGGCAGAGAATTACAGGAAGAAATCATTAGTCGAACGGAGCATAAACTCTGATGGCCACATCTGGAATCATCACCAATATTCAACGGTGTTCAACAGAGGATGGACCTGGTATACGAACCACCGTCTTCTTCAAAGGTTGTCCAATGACCTGTACCTGGTGTCACAATATCGAAACTATTGATCCAAACTCAACTGTTGTTTGGTATGCAGTGAAGTGTATAGGCGATCAAGGATGTGTTCGTGCATGCCCAGAAGGAGCCCTTGAATTGACTCCGGATGGTCTCAAGATTGATAGAGAGAAATGTGTGGTCTGCGGGACGTGTGAGGATGCCTGTCCCACTGGTGCTATCACGGTGATGGGTAAAGTTTGGTATTCATTAGACCTTGTCCAAGAGCTCCTTCGAGACAGGGTTTTCTTTGAAACATCCAAAGGCGGTGTAACCCTTTCTGGCGGCGAAGCAACCTATCAAGCCAAGTTTGCAATAGAAACTGCAAAGGGTTTACAGAACGAAGCAGTTCATGTTGCTCTTGATACATGTGGATACTGCAATGAAAAGGTGTTGAGAGAATTTTTACAACATGTTGATATGATTCTCTTTGACTTGAAGGTCATGGACCCGTTGAAGCACAAGGAATTCACCGGCGTTCCACTTGAAAAGGTTCTAGCTAATGCTCGAATCGTTGCTGAGAGCGGTAAACCAGTTTGGGTCAGAACTCCCATTATTCCTAAACACACTGATGATGAAGATAACATCCGAGCAATTGCTCGATTCATTATTGAGAGCATACCAACCGTGGAACGATATGATCTCCTTGCATTCAATAGAATGTGCATTGACAAGTATGCACTGTTTGATCTGGAGTATCCTTTGAAAGACTATGATCTCATGACTGAAGAGACCATGGAACATCTATCACAAATCGCACGCGATGAAGGTCTCTCGAATGTTGTTTGGTCTGGTATGACCAAGAATTCCAAGAAAAATGAAGTAATTGACCAGGAGGTCTAAACCTGTGGCTGATGTTGGATTGACTGATGAACTAATTGAGGCAATGAAGGAGTTTTTGACTCCTAAATTCATGGTAACAAAAGATTCTGAGGGTGAACCCAATGTTGTTCCTGTCATGTCATGGACTGTATACAAGAACAATACTCTCGTCTATGGTGACTTCATGACCTATAAAACCAGAAAGAATGTTAATGATGGGAACACTCAGATAACAATCCTTGTTTTTACAACTGATCTTGATAGTTGGTTGATTAAAGCTGATTTCGAGTCATATCATCGTAATGATGAGATCTACGAGTTTATTGCACAGACGCCACTCTTTCGCTATAACAACTACACAAATGCCCGAGGCGCTGGCGTTGCTGAAGCAATCTGGGCAAGTCAAAAATATGGCATCTCCAAGTTGGGCGTTCTCTCTGCATTTCTCAAAGCAAAGCTAGCAGGACGCAATGTACCGACTGAGGAGTCCTTAGAGGGAAATATGCCCCTTAATGTTTTGACACGACTCTCTCAAATGGCGGCTGTCAAGATAATTGCTTACATCTCTGAGGATGGATACCCTGTTGCGTTTCCTGAATTTGGTATGGTCCCTGTATCATCCAACAGAATCGTCATGAAGAGAGGCGAGGAGAAACGTCGTGGATTTGAAATGAAGGATGGAATGCGAGTAGCAATTTCATTAGTTACTCTAGAACCTGCAGCATTTCAACTAAAGGGTTACTTCAGAGTAATTAACGATTCGACTGGATACATTGAGCTTGATAGGGTCTACACTTGTTCTCTTCCAAGACCCGGTGTGAGAGTTGATATTCCTATGCTCATTCCTGAATCCTAAGTATGTTTTTCGTCAAACCACAAGGCTTTTTGTACTGAACTGGCGCACATGTTTCGGTGTTGACAGATTGACTTCGTGGGAGTATCAATCTAAAGACGGTCGTGTGATTAGGGTGCGAAAAGCCATTAGAGAAGATGCTCCAGATTTCCATTCTGGTTTCAAGGATGTTGTCGAGGAATATATGTGGTTTCCAACATTCACTCCGAACTCTCACATAACTGATTGGGCTCATTGGATTGAACGCACAAACCGAAACAGGGAGGTACTTCTTGTTGCTCATGTTGATGACACTTACGCTGGGCATCTGTCATTGCAACCGGAAGAATGGCAGGCATCCCAACATGTTGCTAAGCTTGGAGTTATTGTCCGAAAAGAGCTTCGAAGTATCGGTGTTGGGAAAGCACTCATGTTGTCAGGTCACTCCATTGCATCAGAAAAAGCGTATACAAAAATAATACTAAGCACTTTTGCAGATAATGATATAGCAATCCAGCTTTACGAGTCTCTCGGATATCGCATTGTAGGCATTCGTAAGAAACATTTCAACATGCCGAAGGGCTTTATAGACGAAGTGCTTATGGAAAAAGAGCTTATGGATTAATAGAGCAAGGTGCTCTAGCATGTGGCGTACAATTGTTGACCATCTAAGTGAGTCTCCGCAAAGACTGAAGGTTGCAGAGGCGATTGTAAGGCATGGATTTCATATTGAGAAACCTGGAGTGATCAAATGTGGTGACATCAGAATCCCGTTGAAATCTCTTGGAAAAGCTCTTGGCATAGATCGGAGAACGGTGAGAGCTACAACTGAGGATATTTGTGAAAATGACGAACTCTGTGAATTCTTCTCTTTACTTCGACCTGCTGGACCATCTCTAGAAAATGTTCGAGATGTATTTGGTTATGGTGTAGTAACTATCTTTGTAGATTCTCCTGAAACTCCCGGTATTCTTTCTGAAGTCACCTCTATGATTGCAGGTTATGGTATTCCAATCAGGCAAGTTCTTGCTGAAGATGTGGCTATTTACAAAGAGCCATGTCTCAAGGTGATAACAGAAGAGCCCCTCCCAGGCAGAGTAATTGAAACTCTTGCGGACATAAAGGGAGTCCGAAAAGTCATTATTGACAAGTAAAATTGAATCCTATTTACGAAGCTTGAAAAGGAGTAGGGATTGCGAACCGTAGAGTGTATAATAGATGGACCCCGAAACCGAAGTAGCTCATCCCGCTGAAGTACAACAGGATACTGAAATCAGGTCTCGAACTGAAGGAATGTATCAGGTTTGGATGTTAGCATTTTCACTCAGTATCCTGCAGATAGGTTTCGGAATTGTCACTCCAATATTTCCTTACTATATTGAGTCATTAGGAATGGCTGGCATCGAGCTAGGAGCTCTTGCTGCATCATTTGCAATTGCTCGGATTATTCTTGCAGGACCAATGGGAAATATCACTGACCGGGTAGGAAGAAAACCAATCCTGATAATCTCACTTCTTGGATTTGCAATTTCAAATATTATCTATGCCTATGCCTATGATGTCATTGTTATGATAGCTGCGCGTTCTCTTGAAGGTGCTGTATCTGCTGGATTCTTTCCTGCAGCCAACGCACTCGTGTCTGATGTCACAACTCCCGAGAATAGAGGTACAGCAATGGGTTATCTAAGCATGGGTAACATGGTTGGTTTTGTAGTAGGACCTGCCTTGGGTGGTTTCTTGGCTCAATTTCTAGGAATCCGAATGCCCTTCATTCTCGCTGGAATCGCCACACTCATCACTATGGTGTTGGTCTACGTACTCGTTCAAGAGCCAATTAGAAAAACAGTCAAAGAAGCTTTAACCAAGGTGCCTATACGTGATATCATTGCACGAGCAAAAACATGCTACGGAATTCTAGGAATGGCTATGTTTGCCAACATGTTCGCAATGGGTATTCTAGAAGTTGCATTCATGCTTGATGCTGTTATCAACATAGGCGTTGAACCATATGAGATTGGACTGTTCTTTGGTGTCATTGGAGTCACAATGATGATAGGAAATGTAGGATTCGGAAAACTATCAGACATCCGAGGTCGTAAATGGTTGATTGTCATTGGCGCCATGGTTGGTGCATTATCAATGATTATGTTCATCTTTTCTACAACTACACTCGACTTACTAGTTGCAGGCATTGTTCTCTCAATTGGAATGTCAATGAGAGGGCCAGCAATTCAGGCATTAATTGCTGATGTAACAGATCCTACTGCCTACGGAACTATAATGGGTATGTTTGGTGCCGTGAGTAATAGCGCATACGCTGTAAGTCCTCTTATCGGTGGTCAAATCTTCGACGAAACCGGTTCTGCTGCAATAAGCTTGCTCATTGCTAGTGGTGTATCAGTGGCTGGGGGTGTGGCTGCAGTTTTTCTGCCGGGTGATGTCGGAAAGGAGAGTTGTGTAATCAGTCCTTCATCTAGGGTTGAGGGTACTGAATTGACATGAAGACATAATTCTCCAATACTAGAGAATTGTAGCTGAAACATATGCAACAACACTTGAGTTGTCTTTTGTGATATCTCCTGAGGTAGTATACTTAAGCACGTTGAACTGAGTTGCCCCTCGCTCCTTTGCAAAGACCATTGCTGCTGCAATCGGTCCAGCACCACAGATACTAACTCTGTGACTTTGCACGAAGGACAAGAATCCTTCAGGGTCTAGGAATTCTAAGTATTCCAAAGCTTGATTGTCTTTCTTTCTCGCGCTCTCCGCAGATTCAAAGTGAGTGAAATCAGAGCTGGCAATCACGAGGATATCCATCTCCTCAGCCAATTTTGCTATTGTCTTACCAATCGACTCACAGATGGCATACGATTGATCTGAAACGCAAATAGGTACAAAACTCACTCCAGTTCCGAATGTGTACTGCAGGAATGGAACCTGTACCTCAAGCGAATGTTCATTGCTGTGAGCTATGCAGTCATTAGTGGCATATTCATCCTCTTCTACAATTGCTGCTCCTAGCACACTATCGAATTGTGCGACTCCAAGTGGTGTCTGCCAATCATCATTACACACAGCTAATCTAGAGCCAACTCCAGTGTGATTTGGTCCAAGCATTACAATGTGGTCTGGTATCCCATCTTCAAAGATACTCAGGTATGAATGAGCAGCTGGCATCCCCGAATACATATATCCTGCATGAGGTGCAATGACCCCTTTTATTGACCTCGATGAACCTGGGTCGCCCTCTGGAAGTTTGCCTGGACCTAATGAACCTAAGAAACAATTCTTCAGACGTTCTTGGAGTAGGTCTTCCTTTCCTTCATAGAATCTTCCCGCAACAACTGGCATTCGAACCATGACAATCCCTCTAAACCCTTCACAAAGTTCGAGAAAAGCCTTTGGTCTTTTTAATTTCTTAATCAAGATTGATCTGACACTATTTTCCTGCAAGAGCTTTGAGAAGATATCCTACTAACATGTCTGTTTTGACTTGTTCAGTTTCCTTGGTCGCCATGTTTCGGACACTGACCTCCCCCTTTACTAAGTCTCGTTCTCCAACAATGACTGTGAACTTAGCATTCTTCGAATCTGCTTGTTGGAGGAGTTTCTTCAAGGTTCTGTCCATCAAATCGACTTCACAAGATACACCTTCTTGAATAAGCATTGTCTGAAATGATATTGCATAACGAAGCATCGATCGTTTGATGGGCGCAATGAAAACATCAAGTTGTTTGGTGAGTTCTCTTCTGTCCCCTCTTGCAAAGACCACTTCGATCAACCTTCCAATGCCTAGAGAAATACCAGTTGCTGGAGTTGCTTGGCCTCCAAATTTCTCAATAAGATTATCATAGCGACCTCCACCTAGAATGGAACCCACTACCGGTTCACCCAGATATCTTCCTTCAAAAACAGGTCCCGTATAATAATCGAGACCTCGTGCAAGTGACATGTCGAACTCGATCCATTCGGAAACCTCACTTTCTTCGAATATCTCCGCCATCAGGGTGAGCTCCTCAACACCTTCGATACCAATCTTCGATCCATTGAGTAATTCTCTAAATTTCTCAAGTGTTTCTATCCCGCTACCTTTTATTGTAATAGCATCGATAAGGAAATCACTCTGTTCTTTTCCGATTCCCCTCTCTTTGAGTTCACTCAGAACTCCATCCCTACCAATCTTGTCCAGCTTGTCGATTGCTCTAAAGCACTCAAATGCAAGATTCTCAGTAACTCCAGCTTTCTCAGTCAGTCCTCTGAGGACCTTACGGTTGTTGATTCTAATTACATAATCTGCACCAAGAACTCGCTTGAGAAATTCAAGTGCAACGAGGACAACCTCTGCATCAGCAGCTGGACTATCTGTTCCGACGACATCTACATCTGCTTGTTCAAACTCTCTATATCGCCCCGCCTGAGGTCTATCATACCTCCAAGCTTTCCCCAAAGCATAGCGTTTGAATGGCTTTGGTAGATTAGGATTAGTAGCAACAATTCGTGCAAGAGGTACCGTAAGGTCAAACCGTAGTCCTACCTCTCGTTCACCTTTATCTGTGAACTTGAATGTTTCAGCCTCAACTTCTTCTCCACCCTTTGCTGACAGCGTTTCCCAGAGTTCCATCACGGGTGAATCTAGGGGCTCGTATCCATACTGCTCGAAGATCTCTACTGCAGTAGCCATGAGGTAATTTCTGATTTCCATTTCAGGACCCATAAGGTCTCTCATACCCCTAACTGTTCTCATCTCACTCATTGAAATTCCTCCAGAATTCGTTAAGGTCACAGGCGGAGTTGGTAGAGGTTGCACTAAGACTATTCATCCGGATGAACAAATCCACCAACCATCACATTTGTCACCATCTGCGAGTCTGGTTTATTCTACTTTAAGTCTTGTGTTGAATTTTCAAATAGTTTCTATGCTATAAGTCCGAGTGATAGCAACAGAAGGTAAAAGAGTATTAATCCCCCAACAATGACTGAATCCCTTGCAACCTTTTTGAGAAGAGTCGTTTCTCGATCGGCAAAGTACACGTAAATTATCTTGTTAAGCACTGACCCTATAGTTGCAAGAATCGCTGCATTAGCAGCAATTGATACACTCACTTGTCCGGATATGAATAGAGTAGCAGAGCTAGCAACGACTGCTCCAGCTGAAACAAATCCTCCTATAATAGCCGCCACAACTAAACCAATATCGCTGAATGTTTCTGTAAAGAAAAGTTGAATCAAGTAAACCCCTGCAAAAATTACTCCGAATCTAATGGCAGGTCCAAACTCAAATGGTGAAACAAGGCGTGTGTCAAACATGGGTTCGTCTTGGGCATTTTCCTTTTGATCCCCGATTATCAATTTGACCATACTTGCTACAAGCAGGATAGAGATTGGTATTAGATACAACCGTAGCAACAGTAGAGTCGTATCAATCAATAGTAGCAAGAAACCGTTTCTGAGAACCATTGCCACGTTTGCGAGAAGAATTGATCCAGAGATTCTCCCGAGTCCTTTCCTTTCTGTTTTGACATAGAAATCTGTAACGCTTGATACGGCAGCTTCACTATTCGCTAATCCCCCGAACAGACCGAAGAAGTAAACACCACGATCTTTGTATTTTTTAACTAGAAGGTAGTTAGCAAAACTTACAGCGAGTAGAATAACAACTAGAAAATATGTTTGGAATGCTGGGAACTCGATGGTACCAATGTGAATAGTCTGAGGCATAATTGGCCAAAGGAATAGAATGATGACACCTAGCTCAACTGCACTAATCATCTCATCTCTTGTGATGACCTCTACAGCATGAGCGAGCTCCTCTTTGAAACTAAGGACCAAGAACACACCGAATGATACAGTCATCGCAAAAACTCCAAGTGTACCTACATATTGTCCAATAGCCGGAGTATCAAGTCCAACTAGAATTCCGAGTACAAAAGAAATAGCGAAAACAAGCGGTGTGGTCAATCCTTTCCCCATTGTACGGAACATTTTGTAATAGATTTGAGATGCAACCAAAATTCCTGAGATTATTACTGCATACAAAAGAATTACAGGCTCACTAAGTAATTGATATGCATAAGCCGCTAGAGTTCCTAGCAAACTGTGCAACCCAAAAGAACGGACACCAACGACTCTTTCAGATTCCATCTTCTTTTGACGTTCAAGTCCGATGAGAGCGCCGACAGCAAAACCTAGTAGGATCTTGACAATCAGATCTGCGCTGGGAAGCAATTGCTGCATATCAGTCACCACTAGGATTACTAATTGTAGAATAATCGACTTTTAAGGCGTCGTATGATTGCACAATAGTTATTCTAGGCATAAAATAATAAAAAGGCTGGACCTAGTCCAACCTTGTACTCTTTAAAAGAATCGATAATGGGATATCGAATGACTCTCCAGTAGGAAGTGTTCGTCGAACGGTCATGGGTAGCGCCCCTGACTTGAGTTCAGCCTCAGCGAATCCAAATCGTCCCTTGGGTGCAGTTTTCATGTCGATAAGCACTGGTGCTCCCATCGATACTTGAAGTGCTCTGGCACCAATGATTCGGGCTTTCTCGAATTTTGTAAGCCATTTTGGTCCAACAGGAATTCCCATCTCAGCTTTCTCTTTATCGTAGCCAGTAACAAGCTGCCCACGCTCTTCTGCTTTGTCAACTACTTCCATTGGCTCAAGCTTATGTCTGTCCGGTTCAGGTTCTGGTGCCTTCTTCCGTTTCGATTTTGACTTGCCGCTCAGATCAAGAGCTCCTGATCTCACCTTCTCAAGCACATCAAGAGTTTCAACTATTGTTGCTTCAGCTTTTGCCACACTTAGACCTGCCACTGCAGCAGCGAGTTCTTCCTTATCTGCGGTGGCGACTTTTTCAAGAGTGTCAAAACCTGCAGCAGCAAGCTTCTCTGCGGTCTTTGGTCCGACGCCAGGGATGTTGGTCAAGAGAGCAACAGTTTCCTCGATTGTCGTGGTAGGTTCTTCCTCGCCTTCTTCAGACCCACTTTTCTTTGGTTCAGAGCCTTCTGACATGAGCTACACCTGATTCCATTCTACGTTTGACTCTTTCTATTCGTCATCACCGAAGTCGCCTTCAGGTCCGCCGCCCATATCTGGAGCCGCACGTGAGCTGATAACATCATCGATTTTAAGAATCATCTGAGCTGCTTCAGCTGCTGACATGACTATCTGTTTATTGACGATAGCGGCTTCTACCACTCGCGCCTTCTTCATGTCATCAACCTTGCCTTTTGTAAGGTCTATCCCGTGATGAATCTTACCTTCAGTATGAGCCTTTCTTAGATCAACAATCACATCAATGGGATCGAGACCTGAATTCTCTGCAAGTGTATTGGGGAGTGATTCAATTGCATCTGCAAACGAGTTAACTGCGTACTGCTCACGACCTTCAAGTGTGTCTGCATAGTCTCTCAATTGTTTTGAGATTTCTGACGCGAGAGCCCCTCCTCCGTATGTCACAGCAGGATGAATTACGACATCTCTTACTACATAGAGTGCATCGTTCAATGCGCGGTCGACCTCATCAACGATGTGATCAGTGCCACCCCTGACAAGTAGTGTAACTACACTTGATTTTGGAGTGCCCTCGATGAAGAGCATCTTATCATCCGCAACCTCTCTCTGCTCGACTAGCTTAGCCTTACCAAGATCTGCAGCACTGAGATTCTGTATCTTCGAAACTATTGTTGCACCTGTTGTCTTATGGATTCTCTCGACATCAGACTTCTTTATTCTTCTGACAGCCAGAATTCCTTCTTTTGCCAGATAATGCTGGACGACGTCATCAATTCCTTTCTGAGCGATAACAACATTTGCTCCAGCTGCAACTATCCTTTCCACCATCTCCTTGAGCATTCGATCTTCTTCATCCAGGAAGCTTTGCATCGCTGAAGGATCGGTTATTGAGATTTTAGCATCAAACTCTGTCTTTGTCACTTCAAGAGCGCATTCAAGAAGCGCAATTTTTGCACCCTCAACTCTCTTCGGCATTCCAGCGTGAACGACCTCTTTATCTAGAACAAGCCCCTTCACAAGTTCGGTACGATCCACTGTCATCCCTACTTGCTTTTGGCGAGGGACATTATCCACATCAAGTTCCTCACCTTCAGGCAAATCCTTTGCAATCGCAAGCACTGCTTCAACTACAATCTTTGCAAGAGGTTCTCGATAAGCTGACACAAATTTGCTCGACATGGAAGTCTTAGCAACATCCATCAGGATTTTCTTGTAATCCGAAGCTGCTGGGTCAACGCTTTCTGAAACATCATCAATGACTTGAAGAGCTTTCTCTGTTGCTTTCCTATATCCGCTGATGATAGTAGTAGGGTGGATTTTCTGATCAAGCAAGGTTTCAGCCTGCTTCAGCAAATCTCCCGTGAGGATAGCTGCTGTGGTTGTACCATCTCCAACCTCTGAATCTACAGTCTTTGCGACCTCTATCACCATCTTAGCAGCAGGATGTGCCACATCCATTTCCTTCAGAATTGTAGCACCATCATTACTGACGGTAATATCGCCAAATCCGTCTACCAGCATCTTGTCCATACCCTTTGGTCCTAGGGCGGACTTGACTGCTTCAGCAATAACAATAGCAGCCATGATATTATTTCTCTGAGCATCACGGCCACGAGTTCTCTCGGTGTCTTCTCTTAGAACAATCACCGGTACTTGTTGACTCAAGTTTATTCCTCCAAATTAGTCCCACTCCTGTAATTGAGTAGTAGGACATTACTAATGTAAAACTGTACATGCACTTCGGGCGCATGTAGTCTGATTCGGGTCTTCTATTCTTTGTTTTTAAAGCTTGTCAAAGATGTCAAAAATTAGGATATCCCTCGTCTTCTTATTATTACATTATCTCCTCGCCTGGCTCCAATTGCCTGTGATATGTGTGAACACTTTGCTTTAGTGATATAGTACGTTTCAATACCAAACATTTGTTGTATTTCAGGAACAGTTTCGATATTGGCTTGACCTTTGGAGATGACAAGATCACTTTCCTTGAACATGTCAAGAAATTCCTTGCTTACAAATTCCTTTGGAACACCATGAGCCCAAGCACCACTATCTGTTATTTTAGCGAGTTCCTCAATCTCAGTACCATGTATATCTTCGACAGTTGCATCATTGACCATGGCTTTTCCTTTGACGACATAGGTTGTTTCCCATCCCAACTCCTTCAGAATTCTGAGGAGTGGAATATCGAGAATGACTTCTCCTGCATTGTCTGCGATGAAGAGCAGTTTCCCTTGTCGAGAATGAAGTGAATTCCAAAAATGCTCCGAATCGTCAAGATCAAATCCATCTTTCAGAATCTCATCGAAGACTTCGACCAATGAATCCAAATCTGGTGCATGCTCTGCAGTATTGAAGTCGATAACATTTCCAGTAATTGATGCAGCTAAACTTGCTTGGAATTGTTGTCGTCCATTAAAATGTTCAATTCTTTTCTCGATTGCTGGAAGTGCTTTTAGTGCGGCCTCTTTACTTCGCAGTTTAATCTCCTTGTAAGGGTCTTCAACTCCTTCTCTCTCATAGAGTTCTTGATATAATGTTACTGAAAGGATTATTGGGGTCAGGTTTTTTGCATAACCTTCGGATATTCGTTTATAGCTCAACTTGAATAGCTCGAACTGCTTTCTCTCATCTGGAGTCAGTAGTGGAATTAGAGTCTTCAAGCTGTTTACGATACAGGCTGAACAATCAGGAATGAGCGGGACAATAATGTCATCACTCATCTAGTGGACCATCCTCTGTGTCATCATACACCTTTTTTACCATTAGATAGGCATCTTCACCATCGCGGTAGTATCCTCGGAGTACTCTACGAACAGAGTATCCTAGTTTTTCATATACTGACACAGCTTCTTCATTACTTTTCCTTACCTCAAGGAAAAATTCATTGGCTCCATAGTCTATCATCCCCTGCATCCCGGCATTGATGAGTGCAGTTCCAATTCCTCGTCTACGGACACTTCTGAGAACTGCGACTGAAACTATGTGTCCCTTTTTCACAGGCAATCTACCAAAACCTGAAATCCCTCTCTCAATTCTGCACATAATATATCCAACTATTTCTCCCTCCATTTCCGCCACAAAGAATGCTTGGGGTGCATGGTAATGAAGTCCTAGAAAAAACTGGTCCGGATAATTCTCTGGAAGACATCTCTGATTTATTGAAACAACATCCTTGATATCATCAGGATGGAATTGGCGTACAGAGTATGGGGTATTCATGACTGCGAAAAGAAACGCTTTGAATTTCTTTTATCACTTATGTAACGGTATCAAAGAAGAAAGAATTAGATGACTACCCGAAACTCGAATGGAATGAAGTATACTTCTCAAAGCTTATCTTGAAGATACTCTGACGCAGCATTATGTCTGTAATTCTTATCGGTGGTACTCCTGGAACTGGAAAGACAGTAGTAGCAAAGATACTCGGAAGTAAACTAAGTGTAGAGGTCTTTTCCCTTGGTGAAATAGCAGATGAGTCTGGTTGTATTTCAGCTGAAGACAAAGCACGAAAAACGGGAATCATCAACGAAGACTGTCTTGTAGATGCTCTTCTTGAATTGACAGAAGATAAAGCCAAGAGATTTGTTCTCGAGGGTCATTACATTGATCTAGTACCCAATAGTTCAGTTCAATGGGTCTTCCTTCTTCGCACCCACCCAGAGAAACTGAGAGACCGATTATCAAAACGTGACTACTCTGAAGAAAAAATTTCAGAGAATGTTGAAGCTGAGGTGCTCGGAGTATGTCAGCTTGATGCTTTAGATGCTTTTGGTGAGAAAAAGGTCTTTGAGATTGACACCTCTGAATTAAGCGCTCCTGAAACCGCAGATAAGATAGAGGATATAATGAAGAATTCTCCCGACCCAGAGAGAATAGATTGGATGGTCCTCTTGGAAGACGAGGGTCGTCTTGATGATTTTCTTAGTGAATAACTACTCCCTCTCTTTCATGGCAATCGCTAATAGTGCTACAACCCCTGCAATTATCATTGTCAGTGGACCACCTGAAGCATAAATTGCACCAGTAAATTCTGGTTGAGCTGTTACTGCGAATGTTACCAAGAAGTAGACAGTGCTTCCTGACATCAACAGCATAAGTGCAGGAATTAATGCTAACCAAGTAGCTCTTGGATTTGAATAAGCAAAATAACTGAGAATAATCATTAAAGCTCCAGCAATTATGGGGAAGATATAGATTACACCACCTGTAAGATTAAACGCTTCTACGAATGTATCAAACCCAACATCCAATGGGATTACCAAAGGATCACGATACATCACTTGTGTGAATTCCGTAGAGATAGCTAAAATACCCCCGAGAATTAATACCATAGCGGGCCAACGGTAATTAAGCAGTCCAAGTTGTCGTCTTCTTAGCTGCTTTTTTAACTCCTGTGCCTTTCTCACACGTTCTGATTCACGACTCTCCTCGATATCTCTCTCTCTTTTGGTCATGCCATCCGCAGCATCAGAATCGGCTTCCTCGTCTATAGCGTCTATCAACTCATCAGCCATCTCTTCAGAATTGTAATCTTCGTCTGCCATTCTAGCTCCTAAAGACTCGAACTGTTACTGTATTTAAGCATCAGTATCTGAGTCATTTATCTGATGCAGGAAAGTCAGCTATATGTTCAATCTCCCTAACCATCGACTCGCTGAAAATATCATCAATTGACTTCTGAATTTCCGATTCATCGATGATATTGCAAAGGTCTTCTGGATTAAAGCTAGAGTCCACCTTCCTGGGCAATTGACTGCCAACGAGTCTTTCGAGATGGTCATCATTTCGAAGATACAAGGAATATACCAGTGCATCTGAAAGACACTCGATCAAAAACTTACAATCTTCCCTTTTGTTCCATTCAGCATCAGAATATAACAAAGTCAATGAATCAAAGAGTATTGAGTAGACAGGAGAGTTCTTCGGTATCACAATTGGGAGTTCTTCCATGATTCCTGTATTCAAACAACAAGTCAATTGAGAGTAGTTTGTAAGATATCTAATGCAGATTTGTCTTACAAGTTTCGAATTCAAGATTAATCCCAGCGTACGTAGTTCTGCATTGGGGTACTTTGGAGTGATTTTTACGATTCCTCCACCATGCACAACGCCTTTTGGCTTCAAGATACATCTAGGAAACCTGTAATTCTTCGTAGCAACGAGAAATTCATTTTCGAAAGATTCTCTGAGTGCGGAGTCTTTTAGGAACCAATCATCTGTAAATGATACAAATTGTGGATTTATGTGATAACGCCGCACACTCCTACCACTTGTTATATACGGTACAAGGAACGGGGATTCAGCTGTCTTTCTAGTATGCACCTTCGGAATATCTCGACCTCTTCCTGCAACGAGAAGATGTTTCTGCCCTTTCTCAAGTATTTTACTAAAGATGTGATCATGATATATTGAGAAGACTTGACTTGATTTCAACACAGATAATGGAACTCGGTTAAATTGGTATAGTCCTGGTCTTCGTGAAACCACACGTATCTCTTGATTTGGATTAGAGGAATCTTTTCTGCAGAAGATACTCACCATCTCAAGAGTTACATCATCGAATGGACTTCCTTCATCAACAATTTTCAGAAGACTGCTTGAATTGAGAAGAAACTCTCGAGTTTTAGAAAATTGTTTCACTCTCAAGATACTATTTGGAATAAGGAACCCAAGATGCCCGTTCTCTCCTAATAGGTCAATAGAACGAACAATGAAATGAGCCGCACTATTCCATGTTCCTGTTCTTCCACCACCTACATTGAATGAATAGAACTTAGATATGAACCTCCTTTCATTCATACTAAGAATGCTTCCATATGGAGGGTTACCTATCACTATGCTAAAACCTGGAAACCCTGCAGAGAAGACTCGAGGGAATTCTTTTTTCCAATTAAATGAATAGTTGTCAGCTCGACGCAATCTTGATGGCTTATTATTCAATTCGCCCATGAGACTGTTACCAATTCTGATGTTCACATCATTACTATTTACAGAGTGATTACACCATTCCTGAAGTCGAGCTTTGCATAACTCAGCTGCAGTTCCATTCAAATCAACTCCAAAGAGGTTCCTTGTGACAATCTGATGTCGCCGCAGTTTTTCTTTTTCATTGTCACCTAATTCCACGCGTAACTTTGTGATGAGGTTTGCCGCTGCTAGTAGAAATGCTCCCTCTCCAACAGAAGGATCAAGAATTGAGATTTCTCTTAGTTCAGATAATAGTGACTTGCGTACTTCAGACTCTACAAGACTTAGATCTCTTAGGTGGCGAATTCTTCTCTCTCCTTTGTTTGAGAGCCAAGCAAAAAGTACTTCCCGGGTGATTAAATCTGCCAGGTAGTCTGGAGTATAGAATGATCCTGTACTCTTTCTGACTGATTTTTCATGCTGCTGTATATGGTAGCTAATAGCTTGGCGCATGATTTGCAACTCGTTTTCAATCAGTCCATTTTTAGATAAGAGTCCATATATCACGTAGAACTTTGGTCGAATAGACCGGTTGCATTCAGGACTAACTTTATTCAGGAGAAAACCTAGAAAAAGGGCTATGAGAAGGCTGTTTGTTGTAGTCATTGTGTTGATGATTCTATCATCTCCCATTTCTATGGAGAGTTCATCCACAATTAACACTGATTCCCAAAATGTGGTTGCACAAGACTCACAACAGCTGCAAAGAGTTTATGGAGTCAACCTCGCATACGAAATCTATTCTAAGGCTTCATTAACATCATATGAGGGCTTTGTGCAAGAAATCTCAGAGATTGGTGTTAGGTTCATACGGAATATTGAAAATAATGTCGCCGCAAGAACCTGGATTGAAGAACAGCTGACCTCATTGTCAAACGGAAGGATTGAGGTCAATTTAGTTGGCAATTATGATAATGTAGTTGGACGCCTTCCAGGATACTTGCCTGGAAATCATCCAGCTTTTGTAATCAGTGCTCATTATGATAGTGGAGAACAGTCACCAGGAGCTAATGACAACGGAAGTGGAGTTGCAGTGGTGCTTGAATTGGCACGTATTCTGTCTCAGTATGAGTGGCCTCTCGACATTTACTTTTGTGCATTCAATGCAGCTGTCCCATTCTTACTTGGGGCTCCTCTTCTAGGTAGTATTGAAGTTGCAGAAGCGATGTCTAATGCTGGAGTCGATATTCTAGCAATGTATAACGTTGATTCAATTCTATACAATGACAGGTTTGGAGGTCTTGAAGACAGCATTCTATTGGGCTATGCTGACGTGTTTCCATATCAAACAAGCCATTACTGGGCGGATCTAACAAAGATGTTTGGGAATTTCTTTACAATTGATCTTATTCGACCGATGCCATCTGGTTCTTTTCCACTTTGGTCTCAATCTGACCATTATCGGTTCTATCAGGAAGGATATCAACAAGTTCTATGCGCATATGAAGGAGATTACAGAGATGATGAAATATCCGGGAGTACCGAAGATGTATTCTCTCAGTCTCGCTATAATTACTACCTCGGAAAAGAACTATCTGGACTCATAGGTGCCAGTATGGCTTTCACTATGGGTCGTGAGTATGGTGAAAATGTTCGTCATTACTATGAAGGTATGATATACAGTGAAGCAGCCAATACCTTTCATTATGCAATCCCAGCATCAACAGTGCTCAATGTCACATGTCGTTGGTGGGGTTCAGGACTCAGTCTCACCCTCTATGGACCCTCTTGGAACATTATTGATAGTGTTTTTTATCCGGAACCGTCAGCATGGGAATTTCAACATGCGCTCTTGACTCCCATATTACAACCCGGATTGTATCATCTCATTGTTCAAAACCCATACTCAGCTAGTCTAGGATTCGAAACCATAATTGAATACGATTCTGATATCGATGCAAACGGTGTTCTCGACAAGAATGAGTACTGGCTTGATACTCAGCTCTTCCAAACTGATAGTGATTCTGATGCACTTAGTGATGCCATGGAAATTATCTTGGGAACCGGTATCAATCTTCAAGATTCTGATCTAGACAATCTTCCCGATGGATGGGAGTATGAATATGACTTTGACCCTCGATACTCGAACGATGGATCGGATGATGCCGATAACGATGGTCTCACTAACTACGAGGAATTCTTGGCTGGTCTGAATCCACGAAATAGTGATTCTGACATGGATTTGATTCCTGATCTTTTTGAGGTCGAGAATGGACTAGACCCTCTTGTTGATGATGCGGATTTAGATCCAGATAAAGATGGAAAGACGAATCTTGAGGAATATCTTGAGGGAACTGATCCACTGGTGGCTGATCAAGAAACTCTTGATCTTGTGGTTCTAGCCATCCCATCAAGTGTTCTAGTATTATTGGGCGCATCAGTCTATCTTTCTCGTAAATACTCGGATCTCATGGGAAGCTGAAGCACTCGGATTCTGAATAAATGACTAGCCTAAGAGATAACTCTCCAAATGCAATTGTTGGTCTACCTTCACAAGGCATTTGCCTTTAATGGAGAACTTCTCACTGAACCATCGATTGAGAAGTCTACTGGCTGTCAGGAATTGAGATGGTTTTGTAGTACCTAGCACAAGAGGATAAAACTGCATCTCTCTAGTCTAGAGTAATAACGATACCGACCCCGAATGAATCAAGATCTTGGTGATGAATGCTTCTGAGCCAGAACTCGATAGTTTGACCGTATCCGACATATGCACCTTCATAGACATTGTCTGCGTGGTTCGCGCTGCCCCAATGTTCTCCACCATATACACGGTACGTTGTTTTGTTACCATCCACTCTGAATATGTCAAGAGCGACAGCATTGTCATAATCGAAATCAGTGAGTGGATCTATCATTGTGACTGACCCAAATGCAATAAAGCGGCGTCTGGCACCCAAATTGACAACGGCACTTGCAGACCCCCCTTCATTTTTTAGAGCAAACAAATTCACACGATATGCATCCATATCATTTTCCCTCCTTCGCGACACGCCTCTCTTTCATTCTCTTCAACCAGAATTCGGGTGAAATTTCCTTTGTTACTATCTTCCCTGTTTTCAAATCTATTTCTCTGGCAAAAGATTTACTGGACAATATTGGTTCATCTGTAATCAGACTACCCATGTCCTTTGGGTCCTCAAAGAAACGACTTCCGACCTCCTTCAACTCCTCACTTGTAATTTCTCTAGGTTTTTCAGACCCAAAGTCATATGCTTGAAGGGAACTTACAATCTCTCCAGTTTTCTTATTATATAGAATATAACGTTTCATAAAATCACCTACTCATCACTTTGTTCATAGAAGTGGAAAAAACACAAGGTTTGATTTCGCTCTATTACTAGATTGCAACCAAGCAAAGGCCTCCCCACTCTAATATTACAATAACAATCTTACCTAATATGTCTTTCGCGATATATGTAATATATTATTTACGTTTCCCTTGAATTTAGTTCTATATTATTATTTCAACTAAGAAGGTTTAATGATAGTCCCAACTAGGATTGTTATTAGATTGTCCGAACAGATCTGAAATGGTACACAGGAATCTATTATTGTAACAAGGAAAAAGAGAAACATGTGGATGGTCAATCAGCCTAGATAAATAACTTAAACATGCAATGTCTCGTATGGTTTAATTGTGGTATGAGAGATGAAACCTGATGTATTGAAAGTAGTCTTGACTGTTTTCATGATTCTTGCATCCTCTATACCAATTGCAGTCGCTGATAATCAGATTACAATTCCTGAACAGGACAATGAACTTCTACAACCGTTGGCATTTTGGAATTACACAATTTCCTTGACTCCAAGAGATTTCTGCGTAGCAGATGATGGAACAGTGTTTGCTGTGAATATCCAAAACGGTTGGGATTTGATCCGAAGGCCTTCAATTCCATCATCATTTGTCGCTTTTAGTGTTACGGGAGAATTACTATGGATAAAGAACTACTTCATGCATGAATTGGCATTGTTTGGCGTTACAACAGATGATACTCATGTATTTGTGACTGGATTTTCGCTGGAAGGTCTTTTTGTGGGAAAGTATGATTTTGATGGAAACAGCATCTGGAATTACACGCGCGATTTCGGTGAATTGGGATGTGGGTTGAGAATCTCAGTGTCAGAAGGAGGATACATCATTGTACGTACCTCCTTTCCAGATCAGTTTTCCAACACTTTTGTTGATGCTTATCTTGTTGTGCTGAATCCTGATGGAGAATATCTATGGCATAAATCGTTTCAAGACTTCGCGTTCGCAGATTGCGATTCTAGTTTCATCTACATCATGCAAGATAGGGTATTGGAAAAATATGAAATGGATGGAAATCTAATCTGGTCTGTATCAATCACCGAAGAAAGAAGACTTACTGCTCATAATGACATACTCTTTGGTTGCCGAACTGATGATTTTGGAGAAATACGCAAATCTATTCTCACGATAGAGGGTTGGAATCCACATACTGGGGGGAGAAGTTGGATTTCGACATTGACATTGTACGACACTGCAAACGAAGTGTTCAATCTAACCAGCGTCGACTGTTCTTCTGCTCAAGACGATTCACTGGTACTCCTTTTGGCTGGTCCTTGGGATAGTGCTAACAGATGGCATCTTTTAATGATTGACAATCAAGGCCATCCCACCAGATATTCATTGGTCCTTGATACATCTTGGAGATATGCTCTGTGTGAACCAACTGATACAGGACAGTTAATCGTAGTTGGAGATAATTCTGAAACTGATTTCTCTGTCGCAGTATTCGATCCAATTGGACCTGAACCACTGTATAATCTAACCAGCTCTGAGTCACTGGACTACTTCCTGATTGGAATCACTGTGATTGGAGTGGTTGTGTTCGATTCAAGTCTAATCATTGTCCTAAGGAAGAAGTACGCCAAGACCTGAATGGACTAAATAGTAATCAACTCTCACTTAGAAATCTGTATAAAAGAGAAACCTGTGGACGGCCAAGCCGTCCACCTTGGTTTAAACTATCCTACTTTGGATCCACAGTTCGGGCAGAACTTGGCTCCATTAAGGGCTGTTCCACAATTGGCACAGAACTTCGCACCTGCTGGAGTTCCAGCTGGACCCTGTTGTCCACCCTGCATCTGTTGGCCCATGGCTCCCATGAAGCCCATTCCTGCTCCAAAGCCTGCACCAGGACTCTTACCGAGAGATTCGGCAGCATCCTTCATTGTTTCAGCACCCATAA
>JAEOUL010000210.1 GCA_016839345.1 Candidatus Thorarchaeota archaeon
ATTAAAAAATAGTAACAGGGCCAAGCGGCCCTGGTTGAGTAAATGAACTGTGGACCTACGCTGGTAGGATCACAGTATCAATGACGTGAATGACACCATTACTTGTTTCGATGTCGGCCTTCACAACGTTTGCGTTGTTGACCTTGACTCCAGACCTAGTGTCGATGTTGATGTCCTGGCCTTGAACTGTCTTGGCCTTTTTCAAGTTCATGACGTCCTTTGACATGACCTTACCTGACACTACGTGATAGGTCAGAATTGAAGTGAGCTTCGCTTTGTCTTTTAAGAGAGACTCCACGGTGCCCTCTGGGAGCTTTGCAAATGCCTCATCAGTCGGTGCGAAGACTGTGAACGGACCCGCGCTCGTGAGTGTATCTACAAGATTTGCTGCCTCAACGGCTGCTACAAGAGTCTTGAAGCTGCCGGCGTCTATAGCTGTTTCTACAATGTTTTTCATAATTATCACCAAAAGTATGGTTCAAAAATCTAAAGATAACTATAGTTAATGTACTTATAACTTTTGTCACAGAGGCGATTTTCGTTTGCTCCCCAGTTATTTGACCCGGGTTCAAGTCTTGGCGGAGCCGCCACCACTTCTGACTACTATATCGCGATTCAGATAAGGGGTATTGATGTATCGAATAGACTATGTTGGCCATCATTGAGATGCTGATTAATCATAATCTTTTATGCAGAGATCCACTGTTTCAGACTCTGGAGAAACTTGATTCGGAGGAATTCTTGAAAATTACAGGTGCTGGGGAAGAATCGGTACGGGATATCTTGGTTCATATCATGAACGCAGAGAAATTTTGGATATCATTTTTGAAAGGTATCAAAACTGAGAAGAGCAAAATAGAAAGTTTTCAGGATATTCAAAGCATCAGAGATGAATGGTCGAAAGTTTCTACTGAAACGGAGGAGTTCATTAGAAACCTTCCGGAAGACCGCCTTCATCATGTTAGAAGTGTTAGATCAGGTAATCGAACAATTAGCTTTACAGTGGCTAAAGCCCTACTTCATATAACAACTCACGAAACCCACCATCGAGGTTTCCTGATAGGTTTGATTAGACAGAAAGGATTAGACCCTCCGGATGTAAACATGCTATAGTTAGGAGACGATGTTAGATGACCGAGTTCCTAGACATTTGCTATAATGCGATAAGAATGCAGGAAAAATCGATTCCTCAGACCTTTGCTTCTGTGGATGACTCATCCATTTCCGTACTTGAAAACAAGAAGCAGATTGTATTGGTGGGTTGTGGAGATTCCTCTGCTGCAGCAGATTATGGAAGATGGGCATTCCTCAATACAGGACTAAACGTTCATACAGTGTTTCCCGACGAAATCAGGCATCTCAGGTTAGACAAGAACTCAGTTGTAGTTGGAATCACAGCATCCGGTAGAAGTCTTGCAACAATAGATGCACTTCAGAGAGCTAAGGTCCAAGGCGCGACTATTGTCGTTCTGACTGACAATGCTGAGGGAGTGGTTTGTCTGGAAACAGATCATATTTGGATTACCAAGTCGGGAGTTGGAACCTACAATACTAGCCCATCAGCCCCTACGACTGCTGCAATGACATATCTTCTAGGAATTGCTCTGAAATTTGGTGTAGCAGATGAGAGGATTAGTCGGGACATGCGGAAATTAACGCGTTCAGGGGATGAGATGATGACATGGGCTGAGATCGAAGGAAAAAGCATCTCTCAGCTAACAAGCCCCAATGTTCCAATCTATCTCATTTCCGAGGGACCAAATTATATTGCAGCTCAGATTGGAATGATGAAGTTCAACGAGTTCTCTATTTTGAAGGGTATAGCTGCTAATAGGGAGGAATTTCGGCATCATTACAATCTCTCTATAAATGATGGCGACGGTGCAGTATTGATTTCTAATAGTCCAGTAGAATCGTCAGATGATTCGTACATGAAAGTGCTTACTGACACACTCAAAATGAAAGCGTATCATCTATACACGGATAGTAAACTCAATTTTGAACATCCATTAGTACAGGCTATTCCAAACATGATTGCGCTCCAGATGGCTTCATACTATACTGTGCTAAAATTTGAACCAGACAAGGAATCGTTTAAGATATCTCATGCAAATGCGTTCAAGATTTACTGACTGTTCTATGACAAAACGTAACTAGGGGATTGATAATAGCTTGAGCAGTGGCAAATGTGCTTGAGCTCTTAGGCAACATCAAAGCAGTAAGCAAACGCAAAGAAGTGGCTGAATATATCAATGCCCATTCGGATGAGTTTGTATCTGTAGTCGATTCTATATTCAAAGACAGTTCAGAAGAGTTGATCAACTATAGACAACAAATACTTGACATTATTGACCTGATTAGCCCTAAGCTATCTGTGCTATTCATTGAGCGGGCAATCGCAGATAATGATCTAAGTATTCGTGTGAGAGGGTTAAAGGCTGCTTATAGAACAAGAATTGATTCACTTAATCCTAATCTCGCTGATATTCTTGAAAATACTGAAGAAGAGTTTGAGGTTAGAAAATGGGTGGTTCACATTCTTGGAAGCACGGATCCTGAGAACTATGGCAGAGTCTTAAGAAAAATTGCACGAGACAACCGTGAAGACTTGGAACTCAGAAAAGAAGCTGTTTTTGCTCTTACCAAAGTGTCCGATAGTGAAACACTTGGAACATTATGTGCTCTACTGGGAGATCCTAGAGTGGAGATGAGAGAGTCTGGAGCTTGGGCTTTAAGCAATATTGGTGATCCTGAATCAATCAATTGTCTTTTTGCAGCGCTTGAAGACAAATCTGAGAAGGTAAGAGACTGGGCAATTCGGGGACTTAGAGATATGGATGACACTAAGGCACTGCAAGGACTAGTAGATGCAATGGCGAGTGTGTCTTCTGATGAACAGGTTCGGATGATACGCTTGGTAGTAGAAAGAAAGTCTGAAATCATTCTCAGGGCAATAACAGAACTGCTTGGTTCAGAGAATGTTAAGGTGCTCCAGGTTGCAGCTTGGGCTATTGGAGTTTCACCTTATCCACCAGCGGTTCCTGTTTTAAGAAACCTTCTAGAACATGATGATGAAAAGGTCCGTTACTATGCTAAGGTTGCACTTGTAAGAAGCGGGGGTATAGACCCTACAGACCTTCAACTTTGATTTTGAACTACATCATACCCTGATAGAGACCTCCATCTACCAACAGCAACGCTCCATGTATATAGCTGGAAACTGGGCTTAGAAGGAAAGCACACACAGGTCCGAACTCCTCGGGTTTTCCCATCCTGCCTAGAGGTATTCTTGCATTGATGCTCTCTTCAGCTGACTCTGAGGCAGCCATGAGCTCTTCTACTCTTTCTGTGTAGATGTAGCCTGGACAGACTGCATTCACACGAATATTGTCAGGGACCAGTTCAGTGGCAAGCGTACGCATCATTCCAATCACCGCCGGACGAATTGCATTGGACAGTAGTAGGTTGTTGATTGGTTGTTTCACTGAGATTGATGTGCTGTATAAAATCGATGGGGAATCGGATATCTTCAAAAGATGTCGTGTTTCTCGTGTCAGCCACACTGCGCTCATCAACGTGAGGTCAATGGCTTTTCTCCAGTCAGCGTCTGAAAGATTAGAAAATGTGCCCGGGGGAGGTCCTCCAGCATTGACAAAGAGGCCATCTATGTGTAGCATCTGTGAACCAATATCCTTAGCTAGTTGCTGTATATCCTTTAGCTTGGATACATCAGTCACGAAATATTGAGATTGTTCGCCCAATGCTTCTGTGGCTTTCTTCAATGATTCTTCATTGCGTCCACAGATTAGTACTTCAGCTCCTTCATCCGTAAGAGACTTTGCAACACTGAATCCAAGGCCTCGAGAGGCTGCAGTCACAAGAAAAGTCCGGTCTTTTAAATCGAGATCCATGGTTTACTCTATGACCAATGTGTCTGATAAGAAACTCGGCTTACGTAGATGCAGGGAAAACTGGTTTCTCAGTTCTTGCTCCAAGTGTTATTTCAAGATGGAGAAATGCTGAACTGAGTCGTTGGAATTCTTTTGGTACTTTGACCTCTCCTACATTCATTGACGCTAATGCATTCTCAATCTTGCGAATTGTAAGTTTTCTGTCGTCTTGGGAATTGAAAGCGATAAGCACCCGAGTGTCATCTAAATCAGGCATTCTGTAGACTGATTGACACTTGATACCATTGTTCGCTAGAGCGTGTTTAATCTTGGCCTCTATTGCTTTCATTGTTGGAATACACCAAGCATTTGTCATGGTCGGGATAGTTAAGCACCTGTATTAGTGGAGTAATACTCACAAAGAGCGCCAAATCGGTTCTCGTCATTTCCGAGTGAATGTCTTAACATCTGCTTTCTTGCGTTCATCCTTCGTTTCATTAGCAACTAAAGGAATAGTTGAATGAGTGTGGGAAAGATGGACAAAGAAGGATTTCGAAAGTATCTGACAGATAGGGATCAACCAATTCCAGAAGATCAGATTGTTGAAAACATAAAGATGGTAGAGCGGTTTGAGGAGTTCCTAAGGCAGTTTGACAAGACACTAGAAACTGCATCAGAAGCAGAATTCAGTAAATTCTCTAAGATTCTAATTGCTGAAGAATTGAACACCTATCTCAACTATGCTGCAATCTCGCGATATGCATACTTCATGCAAAACATGGACTTGTATCTACCAGTTTTGTCAATATTCGATGGAGGAGAAGTGATGAATGTTCTCCATGAACGGCTTGAAGAACATGTTGGAAACGAGAAACGTGACGAAATATTACCAAAGGACAAGCTGCCTCATCTGGGCATGCCAGACACTGAAAAGATGAAGGTCACGCAAGAGATAGTAGAGAAGATGGAGAAGATTTTGAATCCTGTAGACTGTAAGAAGATTTTGGCAGATGTGGCTCATGGATTACCTCGGGATTTCAGAAAAGGAGAACGTGAGAAGTTCCTGAAGGCTGGTAGTATCGATGAGTATCTCAAGCAGAAAC
>JAEOUL010000211.1 GCA_016839345.1 Candidatus Thorarchaeota archaeon
CAGCAGTCACTGTTGATCCTGAACAATCTAAGTGGTCCAAGTTCTTAAAGCGTCCCTTTCATGAAGCTCTCGAACTAGCAGCAATGCTCCGAATGAGAAAGGAAGGCCTCCAAGATCCCATTGAAACCATTCTCAAGGTCGAAGAGTTCAGAAAGACATTTGGAGCTTACCTCGTAGCTCGAGCTGCAGGAGGACGGGCTTATCTTTCAACAGAACTAATGAAAGAGTCTTCAATTCTTGGGACACTACTTTCTTCAAGCCATTCCAAAGCGAGATTGAGAGAACAGGACCTACAAGAGGTCGAAGCGTATCTTCCTAAGTGACATCATCATAGGATGCCTCTCTCGATTATGTTATTAGCAAGCACATGTTTTCACACATGCGCACACGGTCTGATAGATGTCTGGTATCATAGTGAGCGAGGAGAGCCCCGTATGGGTCGCGATGAATCGTCTTTTCATGCATCAGGCACAAGATCTGTGCGCACCCAGTAATGAGGTGAGGGTTGGAATGCATCCTGGAAAAATACCACCTGAAATCCTTCAAAAAATTGTATTCTCCAAACTTGGTACAAATGACCCTGATGTTATACTAGGTCCTGGTCTTGGAGAAGATGCATCGGTAATCCAAATTGGTGATAAAGTCATTATAGCAGCAACTGACCCTATAACTGGGTCTATTGCTGATGTTGGATGGCTCGCAGTTCATGTGAACGCAAATGATATCGCCACTTTTGGAATTCAGCCCCGATGGTTTCTGGCTTCAATAATGTTACCTGAAGGGGCTACCTCCAGCGATCTTAGTCAAATCATGAATCAAATAGATGAAGCCGCAAAAATTCTCGGTATTGCTGTTGCAGGTGGGCACTCTGAGGTGACTGAGGGCATCAATCGTCCAATAATTTCAGGATTCATGATTGGAATGACAGACTCAAATCAGTATGTTACTTCTAGTGGTGCTCAACCCGGAGATGCAATCATTGTGACAAAATCAATAGCACTTGAGGGCACAGCAATACTTGCTAATGAAGGTGAAGAATATCTTATCCCAAAAATTGGATCCAGCATTGTTGATAGAGGAAAAAAATTGAGAGCAGAAATTAGTGTGGTAGCTGAAGGAGTTGCAGCTTTTGAAACTGGCCATGTGACTGCAATGCATGATCCAACTGAAGGTGGATTATCAGGTGGATTACATGAAATCTGCGATGCTAGTAAAGCAGGATTCGAGATTTACAATGATGCAATTCCTATAGATAGTTCTACCAAAGCTATCTGTGAAACGCTAGAAATCAATCCAATGGAGTTGATAAGCAGCGGATGTATGATTATCTGCTGCAATCAAGAACACACAAATGAAGTTGTAAACACAGTGCAATCTAGAGGGGTTGCCGCAAATGTCATTGGGAAGATAGTAAAGAATCCTAATCAAAGGATAATAGTGACAGATTCCAATGGAATTACGCTTACGCGACCAATAACTGATTCCCTCTGGACTGCCTTGAGAAGAATTAATCCTTCATAAAATCTTCAAGTTTTTTGATTTCTGCTTCACCAATCCAGTCAAGAATGATAGGTGAAAGAGAGATATTCCGATTGACAAGAACCTCATGTGCATCTGAATTAGCTGGAGGGTCTCTCTCAATACCCAAATACCAGTAGTAGGGACGACCATTAGGATCGGTTCTCTCTTCGACTTCATTATGCATCCGAACTTTCGTTGGTTTTGTTACGACAATCTTTGAATCTTCAGTGAGCGTACATGGGAAATTCAGATTCAACATATCAATTTCCTTTGGTAATCCTTTGTCGAGCACCCTCATAACTAGGTTTCTTGAAATTTCACACACTCTCTCAAAATCACCATTCGAACTCGATGAATTGAACCATTCACTTGGTGATGCTTGGCGAGATGCCGCGATTGCAGGTAGTCCTCTAATGGCAGCTTCAAATGCAGCTCCTACTGTTCCACTTGTTAACATACTCTGATATCCTACATTAGCTCCAGAATTAATTCCTGATATGAGAAGATCGATATCCTCATAAAATGCCTGAGCGAGAATTACCGAGTCTGCAGGGGCTCCGTCATGTGATACGAACTGGTATCCATTCTTCTCATGTTTCTCTGTGATTCTTATTGGTCTCTTCAGAGTTAATGACTTACCAGTTGCACTCCTCTGTCCATCAGGGACGACAACAATAAGCTCTGTAGTTTCACTTAATACTTCAGCGAGCTTCAGCATACCCTCACTTCGAGGGCCATCATCATTTGTCAGGCAGACCTTATACATATGGTATATCTCCTAAATCCTTCAAATTTAGTGCAGAAGAAAAAAGGTTGTGGAAGCACTATCTATCGATGCTTCCACTCCCGGCATCTTAGACGAGTTACAAGTCGTAAGCTTTCAGAGTCTTACGCTTGTTGTCACCTGTCCTTTTGGCAGCTTTATCTAGAAGCATTTCGATCTTCTTATCAAGTGCATTGTAGAAGTCACCACTGACTTGTAGTTTCTTCTTCTTTGCATAGTCTTGCACTGCCTTCTTAACGATGAAAGTCATTTCTTCATTACTCCTCCAAATGGGTGGTTTAGACCTCGTTTAGGACACTTATAAGGCTATGCTTAGAAACCCAGTTTAAAGCGCGCTTCCCTTATTTTAGACCATTTGCGAATTTTGGTCTAAAGACATTTTAGAGATACTCTAAGAGAATATCCACGATTTTTTCTGAAGCTTTTCCATCACCATAAGGACAATCTCTTTCTTTTACTAGGTTCTCATCAATTTCCTGTCGGATCATAGTTGGAAAGACCCTAGGATCAACTCCTACAACCGTAGCATGACCTGAATCGACTGCTTCAGGACGTTCTGTAGAAGTCCGCAATACAAACACCTTCTTGTTTATTGATGGAGCAGTTACCTCTTCTTGGATTCCTCCAGAGTCTGTTAAAACAAATGAACAAGATTCCATTAGAGCAAGAAAATCAATATAGCCTGGTGGTTCAATTATTCGAATTAGACCGCTCTTTTTAATTTCCTTCATCAGGTCGAATTCTTTCAGTCTTGTTATTGTACGAGGATGCGCTGCGAATATGATGTCAGTACTGATTTCCAACAGTCCTTGGACAAGACCAGAGAGAACGGGCTTGTTATCTACATTTTCAGCACGATGCATTGTGAGTAACGCAAACTCACTCAAGCCCAGCTCATTTGCGATAGTTTGCCTTCCTCTTGCCTTGTGTATCAATCCCTCAAGTGCATCAATAACAGTGTTTCCGGTGACAAATACTTTCCCCCAGATATTCTCACCTTTGAGAATATCCGCAGATTTTTGTGTTGGAGCGAACAAAAATTCCGAAATATGATCTGTCAATCGACGATTGTGCTCTTCAGGCATTCTTATGTCATAACTTCTCAAACCAGCTTCTACGTGGCCAACTGGGATATTGAGTTTGATTGCAGCAAGTGCAGCAGAGAGAACAGCGTTTGTATCCCCCTGAACCAACACAATATCCGGTGTTTCCTTTAACAATTCTTTCTCTATTCCAACAAGTGCCTTCGCAGTTTGTTCTGAGTGTGAACCTGATCCGATGTTGAGATTTCTCTGAGGATCCTTCAAATCCAAATCTTTGAAGAACAAGTTACTCATACTCTTAGAGTAGTGTTGTCCTGTATGAAGAAGATAGTAGTCAATCCCTCTTCTGCAGCATTCATGAATGAGGGGTGCCATCTTAATTATCTCAGGCCTCGTTCCGACCACGAAGAATGGTTTCAAATGTATCACGTGATTATTGTTGAATCTATGAACCACATAAGGATGACGGACTTCAAGTATTTGTACTAGTAATGAAGAATGATGAAATCCGAAAAACACCTAAAAGACTCGCGCATTAAAGATTCAAAGGGATAACGCTTCTGAGGTGAGTCTGAGATATGAGATACGCTCACGGGATAGTGACTGGTGCAATATTCCCGTTAATCATCTTCTTTGTTTCTACAGTGATTAGTATCACTGGGATAGGAGCTGATGAAACAACTCTTGATTTACTCTGGGAAGTATATATCATATGGTTCTTTGTTTCGATTGGAATTGCCATTGTTCCTCCCATCCTTATGTTCGCAGTTCGAAGAGAAATGTTCAGAGAGTTCGTTATCTATGAAGCTGGAGGGTTTGGCTTTTTCTCTCCTATATTTATCATCTTGTTTACTGACCTCTCAGGAGACTCATGGACCCGAATCTTTACGGAGGGAATACCAAATTGTCTAATAGCTCCTGGAATTGGAGGGTCCCTCGTAGGAATCGATGTCAGCAATTTATTTTTGATTCCATTTTTCGCATTCTCAATTCTTGCCGGTATCTATGTTCTAAGACCATCATTCATTAGGAAATACAGTGTAGCTGGAGATTTGCCAGAACTTAGTGCATTGAAAGATGACTCTGCTCCAGCAATACCTCAGGCTGCTAAGGAAGACCCAATTGAGGCTGAGATGCCTGATGTTGTACCTCCGAAAGCTAGTGAAGCAACAGTTGCTGATCTACGAACTCTTCTCATTGAACTAGGTGTTCCCGAGCCTACAATCAATCAAATCATAAATTCTGGAATAGCAACAACTACCGATCTTGTGGCGACGAGTCCTGAACATCTTGTGACACTTACAGGACTGGATAAGAGGACCATTGAAGACATCCACCTAGCAGTTCAAAAGAAAGTCTGGTTTGGAGGACTTTAGTTTCTTCATCACTTGAGTGAAATTATGGCATCAAGTGCAACTGTCACAAGGTCATCGATGGGTGGTTTTCCGACAATCTTTGCTTCCTTCTCTATGTTCTCACCTATGACAACACAAGCTGTTCCGACCTTGACTCCTCGAAGATGTCCAATGACAAACAATACAGCAGCTTCCATTTCTGTGGCCAATACTCTTGAATTTCTCAACATTTCCCATTTCCTTCTTGTGCCCTCTGGGTCAGAAACAAACTCCGGATGTTCACTATAGAATGCATCCTTACTGTGACCAATACCTACGTGATATGTGACCCCCTTTGCCTCGGCTGCATTTTTCAAGGCCATCACTACAAAAGGATCAGCAACAGCAGGGAAAGATATTGGAACATACTGTCGAGAGGTTCCATCATCTCTGACATCACCTGTAAAAATCACAATGTCTCCTGAGTTCACTTCGTGACTTATTGCTCCAGAGTTGCCGACGCGGATG
>JAEOUL010000212.1 GCA_016839345.1 Candidatus Thorarchaeota archaeon
ATGAATCATTCATCTTATGATACATAATAATGCCAAGGCAAAACTTGCCTTTCAGAACGCATACGACCTCAATCCCGTCAATCTTGGAGTTCTTGCATTTCTACAACTTACTTATGTAAATGATCTTGTTGAAGATTCTTCTTTGTTAATACCTATGGAGAAGATAACTTCAGAAGGCTCTAGATTGATTTCTCTTTGGAGAGATTCTGCGTTCATTCTATTGCATATTGTCGGGCATATGAACCTTCATACACATCTAACTTGGATATCGGAAAGGCATGCTCCAATCGGAGCAATGACTAGTGTGTTGATTGCCAGGTTTCAACCGAGTAGAAACCTTATCGACCTAGCATCGAAGATTAAGTCTGGACGTTTCACCAAGAAGGAATCAAAATCAGAATTGATAATGAACACCGCTCGCATTTATGAAATGGAAGGCATGCCACGTGAGGATGCTATTCGAAAAGTGAAACAGAGTATTGTCGAAGCGGTTGACAAAGGTCTATAGTGGTTTCTATCATATTTGCCATGTTGCTCGCACAGAGCGGCGCCCACCCTACTCTTTCTTTTCGATAGGTCCAGAGGCTTGAAACAAGTCGCAGTAAAATACAATGTTTCCACTAACAAGATAATTCAATACTAATCTGAAATCAAAGACGGCATACTAATAAGATGGTTCGATTCAGCCGCAGCCAATCCTTCAGAAGGGGATTAGAAAACAATGGGAAAATTCATAGATGATATCAGTCTTCCATATGATGAGAAAGAAGCCACTCAGAGAATCGCTGAGTGGACAAAGATGGAAGGCGTCAAACTTAAAGTCAAGAAAAAAAAGAGCAACTTCCTAAAGCTTGAAGGAAAGGTAGGAGTTATTGGTATGAGGAAGGGCGTCACCTTCGAGCTAACCCTTAACCCTGATGGTATTCATGCTGAATGCTGGGTAGGAGGAATGATCAAGGAATCAATAGAGCCTGGAATTGGTTTTGCGGGAAAGCTCGCCAAAGACAGTGCATGGGGTCAGTATGTTTCTCTAAAAGAGAAACTAATGACTTGATTTGAAGGTAACTTTGGGAGAAAGTCCAGAAGATATTCTTCCAAATTCTGAGAACCCACTGATAGGATGCCTAGGTAGAAGTGTTGGCTTTTGCAGAGGTAATTTTTTAGTCATTGGGTTCTCGTCGCTCATTTGGAGAACAGGAACAGTTTCACCAGTGGGATGAGCAAAATATATGATTTAAGCGGCAAGTTCATTGAAGTCTACTTCAAAATCAGGTATCGACCTGCGTCTTCTAATCCAAACTGCAACAATAACTATTCCTGTGAATCCTCCAAGAACTACTAAAATTAAAAGCAGGTTCAGTGGAGTTATCATTATTGTATTCAATTTTCCTCCAATGCCATAGAGTGAGAGATGAGTCACTCGCGCCCAAACATATCCTGCGTATACCTCGCCATAAACTTCGATGTCTGTGGTGTTGACACCCATATCCAACACCCAGTCTAAATCTATTGATAGTTTTATCCATTCATCGGTGACATCATCATACGAATACATTGTCAGAGTAGTTTCATTGAAATCTATGATGCCATCTAAGCTTCCATCTCCATTTCGGTCTATATCAAAGAACCGATAATAAATCACGATCAGTGCTTCATTCACAGGAATACTCACCACTCCGTTAGAGGTGACTGAAACCTCTAGAAATCTAGTCATAGCCTCATCACCTTCTTCAAGGCCATTTTGATGGGTCAGCAAATGTGGCGTATTTGTGGTGTTATATCGAGTCACTTGAATGCGTGGTAGTTCTGAACTCATCAACACGACTCCAATTATTGAGTCCGTTGCTTTTACCATGTCTATACTATCCAGTGTAAAAGAATACTGTACATTTAGTGCATGACTCACAGGTACGATTTGATACTCCGCTATGAATGAATTAGCCAATATTGTTACATCTCTTCCTCTGAGAATCTGCAGAACATTATAGACATCTGTTACATAGGCGCTGGAGAGGATGACAACTGTCTGAGGGCTATTCCAGACACAGTGACGAATGGCAATCTCATGTGAATTAGGTTGCATCATATCCGCAAGCTCACTACCAGTATCTTCCAAGAGGTCATATGTAAGTCCAGCAACGGTTTCACTTGCTGGATCTGGTCTGCCAACGAGGACTATGTGCTGGTAGTCCCTATAGTTTGCCATCAATTCCTCCAATGAAACTAGTATGACCTCAGTATAATTCGTAAGACTCTGTGCGAAATCTCGAGTGTAATTGTTCTCATCCCAATCACAAACTAGAATCACAGGTCCTGCAAACTCTGCAAAAGTATCGGGGTCCTGTAGGTCCGGTACACCATCGAAATCAGAATCAGAATTCCAGGGATTGCTGCCCCACTCAAGCTCCTCCAGATCAAGAATGCCATCACCATCTGTATCATTATTTAATGGATCCAGCATGACAGATACCTCATACCCGTCAGGTGCACCATCATCGTCTGAATCGTTGTTCAGCGGATCTGTGCCATGGAGGTACTCATCGCCGTCTCGTAGCCCGTCTCCATCCGCATCAGGATTAGTGGGATCTGTCCCCAGTACATTCTCAGCACCATCAAAACTGAAGTCACCATCAGAGTCCGGTTGAAGTAGATTTGTTCCATGAAGGTACTCCCAGAAATCAGTGAGTCCATCTTCGTCTGTATCTATGCTTCTCGGATTTGAGCCATATTGAAACTCAAGAAGGTCTGATAATCCTTCGTCGTCAGAGTCAGGATCAAGAGGGTCGCTACCGAATGTGATCTCAGTGCCGTCTCCCAAGGCTTCTCCGTCGGTGTCCCAGCATGTGATGTTTGTTCCCAGAGTGCTCTCATCAAGGTCTGATAATCCATCGAGGTCTGTATCCGGAATTAGCGGATTCGAGCCAAGGATGAACTCGTCGTAATCGGGCAACCCATCAAAATCTGTATCATTGAGTCTCGGGTCACTCGTCACATTGAAGGTGTCTGCATAGGTTGCGTTGAATTCGACATTGACCTCCCATCCATTGTCCTCATCAATGTTTGAAAGTCCATCTGCATCCCAGTCAGGATTTGTCGAGGGAATAACATCACTTGCGTTCACCTGTGTCTGCGAGAACTTGGTAAAATTGCCCGGGCCCGTACCAGTCCAGGCCGCTACTATAATGTTCAGGTTGGAATCAATATCCATTGACAACCCTGGTGTGAAGATGTGGTTCCAAGTGAAATTCTCGGAGTCAGTTCCTCGAATTATGAAGTTCGTGTCTTCAAACCCGTTTGGGTCAAACTTCCTGATACATCTACCTTCATTGTCGACAACATAGACTTGCTGATTCGAATCAACAACCACTCCTTGCGGATTAATGAAGCCATCTGGCAAGGCGGTCACAATCGAACCGTCACTCATGTCTATCCTCGCTACTCGATTAGGCTGACCAAACTCTTCGCGATTATCAGCGACATAGACATATTCATTCACATCATCGACGGCTATAGCCTGAATTGTACCAAATTGATCAGGGCCGGGACCATTGCCTCCCCACGGTCCTGCTAGCACATCTCCCGTGGGACTTCGCTTCTCAACTGTGGAGTCGGAATAAGTACTATCAAAGGCTAGATAAATATCTCCTGAAGAATCGACGTCTAATGAATTGACAAAATCATTTTCTTCAAACATGAGGGTTGGATCGAAAGAGCTGGGATCAGTCCTTTTTACTCCTTCCTCATTCCAATAGTACAGCCACCCATTGTTCTCATCAATGGCGAGCGTAGATGCAATGTCACCCCATTCTTCAATAAACGTGCCTTCAGGCGAGAACTTGAGGATTCCATACCTAACGCTATCCTTAAGGTTTCCTACCTTACTGCTTGCATAGATGAACCCATTCGAGTCCACAGCGACATCACAACAGTAATCTTCTCGCGCTAGGTCGTAGGTCGTCTTCCATTCAAATTGAGATTCTGTTACGAACCTAGGGCCAGCCTTGTCCTTCTTGCCATCGCCATCGGTATCCTGTGACCTGGGATTGAGATTGCTCAGATATTCCTCACAATCATCGACGCCATCTCCATCAGAATCCAGGACTATAGGATTAGAGAATACTCTGGTTGAGAAGAGGGTTTGGTTTGGGTCAGTGGATATGTTATATTTGAATGTCATCACCCAGCCGGCAACCTCCATGTAATCATCCAAGCCATCTCCGTCGCTGTCCTTGTTCGTTGCATTGGTCCCGTAGACAAGTTCGTAATAGTCAATGAGACGGTCTTCGTCTGTATCGAATGTTGTTGGGTCTGTTCCGATATCACGTTCGTATTTATCGTTGAGCCCATCCGAATCAGAGTCATATTTCCAAATGCTTGTGTCTCCAAAGTCAGCTTCCTGAGTGTTGTTGAGTCCGTCACCATCGTGGTCGTTAGAAGTTATGCCTCTCCAGTTGGCAAAGTCATTGATATTCTCAGGAAGCACATCAAAATACAGCCTGGTGTAGACAAAGGAGTGTGTAGTTCTTATTGCATCTTCGTGCGTGCATTTGAAGATTCCCAGGTACCGATGATACCAGATGTTCCATATTTTGAAGTAGGAGTTCATCCTAATTGCCACTGGGAAGTTTGGCATTCCTATTCCTGGCTCAATCCAAGCACTAGTATTATAGAACTCAGCTCTCCAACCAGCTCCGTATTGGGTATCTAATGGACTCCTAAACGGATAGCCAAAAATATCCGGGATGTAAGGTGCACCTGTTTCGCTCGTATTTGAAAAAGAACCAGGTGGTGCGTCAATGCTTATCCAAGGCACATTCCAGCTTCTTGACACCCAATAATCTGCACCACTACCTGTTGCGGTTAAGTTGCCTACGAGCTGACAAAGCAGTTCGATTCGGTCTCCTACATCTAGTCCATTATTATCAACATCGTAGGTGTTTATTGTTGGATTACCAGAAATATCACTTATTGGCACCACACTGCAAATTTGATTTGGACTTCCAAAGATAGCTTTTGTGAGCCATTCTATAATAGTGCTCTTAGCATCAAAAAGGAAGTCGAATATTGCCAAGAATATTTCGAAAATCCATCCGACAACAGGTATCGTTCCTATAGCGGCGCTATAAAGTGCCCATATGATGTTTATAATCGTTGCAATTACTCCATAGGCAATAGCCAACTCAGTACCCAAAGTTCCTCCAGTTGCCATGCCAATCTCAATCGCCATCCATATGGATAGACCAATGTCCACAAAACAACAAATGACATCAAGAGAATTACCGATTGCTCTTGCGAATTTGATTGTTTCTGCGCCAACTTTATTGATGGCTCGACATGACTTGAACCAAGAACGTGTACTTTTTCCAGCAACTACAGCACTTTTACTGAAGCCCTTCGCAGGTAATGTTTTCAGTGACCTAAATGCCTTCAAGCTGGTTTGTGTAATATCACCAATATAACCAAGTCCGTCGATTCCCAAGGAAATGATATTACCTACAGCATCTATGATAGCAGCTTCAGGATAGTCGAAGCTTACTGGCGAGTCGCCCACTTGTGTAATTATTGTCTGTCCAGCGTGCCAATTCAGCATCATGGCTAGTAGATTGTAAACAGAAAGGTCGTCTTGACCCCACTCCAGAATCTCAGTCATTATTTCCTCCAAGACTAGATAGCGAAAGCTGGAGGCGTTGTAGAGATTGGTCTTCAATGTCTTTGCAATGGTGATTTCTTCCGCAACCATATCGAATGTGCACGAACTTCCCATGACATAAGTGCCAAGCAAAACCTCGGAAAGTTCCAAGATCTTGCTATGATCTTCATTGGCGATTATGATTGGTACATTCTCGCTCTTTGGAAAGTATGGAGCTAATCCTTGGAGCGCTGCTGGCAACATATCATTGCTCATCGATACAAATGCCTCATCACGATTTGAGAATGATGCAATTAAGTTGTAGACATCAATATCATGATTAACCAGAATACCCGGCATATCTGCAAGTGTAGTGGTGGAGTTCCTCAAGAAATTGTATGAAAGTAAAATATTTGCAGCAATTGTCTGATTTCTGTTTTCACTATAAAACAATCCTAGATCAGAACCATAGCACTCTTCCACAACTAGGCCAGATAGCATGAATGGCTCCTCATAAGTGACAAGAGTTATTGGCTCAGAATAATAGCCGACGTCATTAACTTCAAATCCCACAAAATCAGAAGAATTAGCGATTAGTATACCATCATATCCAAGCGAAACATAAAGCTCATTGTGCCCGACAAATCCTGTTTCGCCGGATTCACCCCTGACTGAAAGAAATGATTCTCGCTCGCCTATCTCAGTAGCATTAAACACAAGAATTCCATTATCAGCTACTGTAAGGTATGGACCATTTAGAATCTTGAAAGCAACCATATCATTACCAAGATCCAGTATTTGAAGTCCGCCACTCATCGGCTCGGATTCATTAGCTACTGCTATTCCCTCAGATCCGATGGATACATACATACCATTAGGAGCAAATAAAGTGCTTACAGCTACATCACTGTAGCCGATCACCTTCCATATCAGTTCAACCTGAAGGGATAGGTTTACTGGTTCTGATTCAGGGTAGAACATCCTACCTAGGAACGCAACAATATTACCATACTCCATCACTGGTGCAAGAGGTAGATGCACATAACCTGCCATTGCAGTTATTCCGTGCGCGTTTAGGATTTCCTGATCAGGAATCACATTAGTTGTAATATTGAGTTTCGGCACAATACTAACGTCTCTCTCTGAATTGTCAAGGTCCTTCATTCTACCCTCAGCATCATACGGCCAATCCCAAGTCTGATAGAACAGCTTTAGATTTTCAGGATTCTGGGGAACGATTTGAAAGGTCACATAGGTTGGCTTGCCATTCGTCAAAACATCAATATCGAACTGGGTTTGAATTAATGACTTGGCAAAGGGAGATAGGTCAGGTTCATCATTCACGCCATCGCCATCATTATCAAAATCCCATTGATTCGCAAGACCATCTCCATCAAGATCAGTACTAACTCCTTCAGGCAACTCAAAGAAATCAGGGAAGCCGTCATCATTTGTATCTGGATTCGTTGGGTCCAAATTGTTGAATACCTCGAATGTGTCATTTAGTTTATCGAAGTCGGAATCTGTGTTGTTAAAGTCAGTTCCAATAATATTCTCAATGGCATCATACAAACCGTCATTATCCGTATCATTTGCGTCACCTGGAGTCACAGCTTCCAAAGCAAGTACCAATTCTTTCAAGGAGAAGGGAGTTCTGGGAGGATCGATTGATTCAAGAAATGACTCAATAATGGGAACCTCATTCAATAACTCATTTTCTGAGTCATCTTTCAAGAACGTAGGCTGATTGAAACCTCGCTGAACATCAACTGCAATCAGCATAGTTATCAATAACACAGTAAAACCCGCACATACTACTCTCCTCAAGGTGCTCAACCTCATAACCAATTTCTCGAATCCTGGGGAAAAGAATCGTTTTTGCTAGAAGGCTGCCTCTTCTTCATATTCCACTGAACCACGAGCGAATAATATAAGCTAGATTTTTGTCATAAGTATTCCGAG
>JAEOUL010000102.1 GCA_016839345.1 Candidatus Thorarchaeota archaeon
CTCTCAATGCTTCAACCTCTGCTAGAACCGGTATTGTTGGTGCAGGTGGTTCATTGATATCAATAAACGAGTTGCTTGCCAAGGTTCCCAAAGGAAAGGGAGTCACAATCATAGTATAGGTGGTTTCGATGAGTACAGAAAGTATCAAAGTTTACGATGCTGAGAACATGGTTATTGGCAGGCTTGGGACAAAGGCTGCAAAGGCAGCCATTCTCGGTGATAGAGTTGTAGTAGTAAACGCCGAGAAGGCTATCATTACGGGAGATCGTAAGACCGTGATTGAAGCCTGGAAAGAGAAGTTCAATATTCGGACATCCTACAATCCACGCAGAGGTCCACTCCACGAACGCCGGCCTGATAAGATGGTTCGGAAGATGTTTCGGGGGATGTTACCGTGGCCCACGCCCCGTGGAAAAGCAGCATACAAAAGAATCAAGGTCTACATCGGAGTGCCTGAACAATATGCTGAATCTGAAAAAATAGTCCTTGAGGGTGCAAAATACAGGAGTTTGAAACAAAAATTCATCACTGTGGCTGATTTAAGCCACGCACTTGGTTGGAGAAATCCGGAGGTAGTAGAGTGAGAGTAGTTGTAAGTACTGGCAAGAGAAAAACAAGTCTTGCAAAAGCCACAATAAAGAATGGTTCAGGGAGAATCAGAATAAACGGAAGACCACTGGAGATTCTACAACCCGATATTGCTCGTATGCGAATCATGGAACCACTGATTCTTTTCGGAGAAGGATGGAAACGATACGATATTCGTGTACGAACCAGAGGTGGTGGTTTCATGAGTCAGGCTGATGCAGTCAGAATGGCGATAGCCACTGGTCTAATCAGCATGAGCCAAGATTTTGAGGTACGCTCAAAGATGATTGAACACGATAGGACAATGCTAGTAGGAGACCCCCGACGAACAGAACCCAAGAAGTTCGGTGGTCCTTCAGCAAGATCCAGATATCAGAAATCATACAGGTGAGGAGGCGACTATACGATGATAATTCCAGTACGATGTTTTACGTGTGGTAAAGTAGTAGCAGATAAGTTCGAGCAGTTCAAACGTGAGGTCCGCCAAGGTGAAGACCCATCAGTTGTTCTAGACAATGTTGGACTGACGAGATACTGTTGTCGTAGGATGCTACTTGCCCACATTGATATAATTGACAGTTTCATGGCATTTGCTGCTTCAGAAACCGCGGAGGTTAAATAGAATGAGTGAGATAGAAGTCGCTGACTTAGAATTACTGACTCCCATGGACAAGTATCTTGCTGCAGGATGTCACATTGGTACACAGGTAAAGACACAGGACATGGAACCTTTTGTTTACAGACAACGTCCAATCGGCCTCTATGTTCTTGACGTTCGAAAGACTGACGAGCGAATCAGAGTAGCTGGTAAATTTCTTGCACGATTTGATCCTGCAAAAATCGTTGTTGTATCAGGAAGAGTTTACGGGAAGAAACCAGTGGAATCCTTTGCTTATTACATTGGAGCTAATGCTTTCACTGAACGTTTTGTTCCAGGTACTCTTACCAATCCTAATATCGCGGGTCCAAGAACCTACATTGAACCTGATGTGGTAATTCTTACAGACCCCCGAACTGACCAACAAGCTCTCTCGGAGGCTGCAAAGATTGGAGTGCCAGTTGTGGCTCTCTGTGATACTGATAATGTAACCACCAATGTAGACTTCGTAATTCCCACCAACAACCGTGGTCGCAAATCATTGGCACTAGTATATTATCTCCTAACTACTCAAACACTCAAAGAGAGAGGCGATTTGCCAGAAGACGGCGAAACCGCTTTCACCCCTGAGGACTTTGAACCTCAAGTTCAACGATTCTGAGATTAATCAACAATGGAAACGACGCCATTCTCGGCGTCTACTTCCACTTTCTGCCCAGTTTTGATTTTTCCAATATCAATCTGATCCACTGCAGGAATTTCAGAGATAATGCAGCCCACTGCTACAACTGGATCAGTATTCTTGTTGACAATTGCTAGAGGCGCCTTATTGGCCTTCTTGAGTGCATACAAAACGTAGGAACCCACCGTTGATCCTTTGCCTGTTGGAAACACCAGTATCTTTCCGGATATTGATTTTCCCTCAAGATGATGTCCTTTTTCCACAATCTCTCCGGTTTCAGGATCACACCCACCATAGAATGAGATGTCATCCCCTGTCACTAAAGCTTCACCCACTACTTTACCCTTGAAAATTTTCCTGCCTTGCATTATGAAATCGCCTCCTGAATACACTCCTCCAAAGTTCGTATCTCTGTCTTGAAGCTGTTCTTTCCGCGAGCATAGTAGCATGCCTTGGCTGAGTCTGTCATCAGACCACTGAATCTGTTCTTCAACGGGGCAACAGCACAGCATGCATCAGCCACAAGAAAAGCTCCTGCACTCTCAATTTTCTCATAATATCCCATTTTTATAGCGAGATCCTTTGTAGGCTTTGCAGTTGTAATCCATACGGTCTTTCCATCTGCAACCTTCTTTCCATCAAGCATCTCTGCAATTCGACCAATTTCTTTGATACTTGCATGAGGACATCCAATACTGATGAAGTCGATGTGAGCTTCCTTGTCATCTAGTTGAATCCTCGCCTTATGCAAGTCATCCTCTGTTACTATCTCGGTCTTGTCTGGAATAGTGGTTCTGTTTGGAGTTATTCCCTCTATGTGGAATAATGCAACTCCACCATACGTTGCTACAGATGCACTGAAAGACTTGAGCTCTTCTGTGGTCGCCTCTGCAATACCTGTTATGTAGGGAATTGTTTTACCAGTTCTCTCTCCAATCACATGACCAAGAAGTCCAAAATCATCTGTGTTTGTCAGTTTAGTCTTAACCTCATATTTTACCTGTGCTATCCTATTTTTCTGAAGATGAAGACCATACTCAGCAGTCCTACCTGTCAATGCTGAAGCAAGCGCACTTGGACCTCCCTCTCGATTTGTTAGGGCTCCGATTACTGAATTCGAGAAACATACTGCAGAAGACTCTGCCCATGCGATATGTTCACCATAATGGGGTAGATTGCCAATCAGGTATGGTGTGCAAGTACAGGTTGTGATTACGCCCATCTTTTCAAAAGCATCTACTACTCTCTGTTGATTCCTAGCGAAATCTTCACTGATTCCATGCTTTTTCCATTCCTCAAGATCCATTCCTGCCGGGTTTAGAGTGGTCAATACCTTTGTGCGTCCATCCTCTGCCATCTCATCCAGATATTCAAGGCCCGCTTCCCCAAGATTATGATACGAAACCCCTGCAATTTGAACACTTGAAACTGGAATGAGTCGCTCAGCTCCGTAGATATCACCCAAAGTAGTGATAATCTCCATTGCTTTTCTGGTAGCTTTTCCATGCTTACCAGCAAGCATCTCTTTCTCTTCACTGGTCAGTTCTAGTACCATCTCAATCACCCAAGTACTTCTTCAAATCGACCTCTGGAAATCTGGCTTTACTAAAGCTCTTTCCCTTGGAGTCCAAGACTTTGGTACAATCAAAACCGCATTTTGTTGTCATTTTTGTGCCAGGTTCAGCACTTGGATCAAGAGAACTCCCCGGCTCCGGATCTTTTATGAGTAAATCGACATCCGCCTGAAATCGTGTGGCCATAGCCCACTCACGTTCCTCATCTGAATAAATGTCAATGTCTTCATCGTATACCCAGATATGTTTGGCACTCTTGTGACCTGCAAATGCTGCTTCGAGAGTCTGGAGACCGTCATCCTCATTCTTTTTCTGAATCTTTACTGCAACATGCAACCAACTTGCTCCACCTGGAGTGATATAGACATCAAGGACATTGATTCCTCGGTCCTTGACCATTTTGAATACAGTTGGCTCTCTAGGCATACCCATCAGAATCTTGTGTTCTGAACGCCCGGGTAACAGACCCTGCCATATTGCTGTCTTTCGGTGAGTAATTTTCTTCACCTCAAAGATTGGCTCTTCTCTAATGACGTCTACAGTTTCAGTCAAGTCAATGAATGGTCCTTCCGCATGTTTTTCTTCAAGAATTATCCTTCCTTCTAGAACAAATTCAGACTCCGCAGGAATCATCAAATCAACAGTCTTGGCTTTTGTCAGTTTTATCGGCTTTAGAGCATTCGCAATCTCAAGCTCGTCAACACCTGTTTCAACAGAGGTTGCTGCTGCAATTAGCACCTCTGGAGTGTTACCAATACAGAAAGCAACATCCACCTCACCATTTCGTTCAAGAAACTTGTGAAAATCACGACCTCTTACTATTCTAGCGACCATTCGATCTTTACCAATTTGCATAGCCCTATGAAAATCAAGATTCTGTCCAAATTCTGGATCAGATGCAACCACAACACCAGACGAGATGTAGGGTCCTCCGTCTACTTTATTGTGAATCAAGATTGGAAGCCTGTCAAGGTCCACACCATCCTCAA
>JAEOUL010000213.1 GCA_016839345.1 Candidatus Thorarchaeota archaeon
ACAGTATATCAGATTCTGGAAGCAATAGACTTCTACTCGAGAAGCAATCACGAAGGGATGGAGTGGGGAAAACGCGCCAACTATGTATGGGATGCTGTTAGGGATGTTGAGAAGGAAATTCTCCCTAAGATAACAAAAGAACTTGTAATGAACTACATCTCAGAAATAGAAGATAATCTAGTTACTCTGCTTGCAAATATTTCTGATGACGAACTTCTCAAGAAAGATGGATTTGATTGGTTCTCCAGTATTCTTGAAAAACTTCAATATGCTCTCAGACATACAGCGCATCACTGTGGAGAACTCGCTATGGTGCTTCGTATTTGGAAATCGCCACATATCAAGTGGACATAGGTCTTGGAAATCAAAATCTCTGATAGGAAACAAATGAGTCAGCCGGAAAAATAACTTCTAACTTCTTGGCTACATCAACTGAGCATTTGATTTTCTCAAGACTTCGAAGCAGAAGGGCTGGCGTCAATCCGCCAATTACCTCGGATAATCGAAGAGCATCAAGAGAAACCTCAGGTTCGGTACTATCATCGAGCCGCTCAATATCGAGGCTTCCTTCAATAGGTGTTAGCTGGTAAGTTCCACAATTCCAAGGACACATTTTATCATCTAGATGAATAGTTACAGATTCGGTTGCTGAGTTGGGTACAGATATCGCTGCACAATACCTCTCAAAATCAACTATGCGCATCATCATAGCACTCCAATCAAAAGTATTCCAATTTTGTAGATCATCCATGTAATATCGGACAGGAACCTGAGGGTCACTATACCATTTTACCATAGTTGCATTTGTGGCATAATGTCCAACTAGTTCCATAATTGATGGAAAAACCTCATCTGAGGCATAAGCAGTGGCATATACACTTAGCTCCAACACATTCTCTTTCAATTTGATAAAATGAAATTTCACAATACCTACTGGATCCGAGTCTTTTTCGAACAAATGAAAGTGACCTGCTTTTATCATTCTTTCAAGCGAAGAAATCCTATGAAAATTGCGGGATCCAAACCTTGCCATCTTAGATTGCATATCCTGAGCAACCTTTGCTTCAGATATATCAGAAAGCTCACGATTTGTGATTCCACTGTTTCCCTTCACTCGACGAAGGAGAATTCGTGGAAATTCATGTTTCACTCTACTCTCAGCTAAAGAGTATCCGAACTTTTCATAATAGGTCTTGTAAAAAGGGGCCAAAATTGAAAGTGAGATGTCCTTCTCTTTCATGCTCTTGAACGATTCAACTAACAGCTTTTTGATGAGACCTCTTCTTCTATGTTGAGGTAGAGTAGCAACTCCCCAGACTGCAGAGAATGGAACAGGTTTTCCTCGAATGATGTTTGCCTTATCTTCATAGAACGAAACATTCGCTACAACTTCTTTTTCATCAGTTGCTACATATGACCATTCCCTTTTTTCGGGGGCATGCCAGGCCTTCACCCATGGCTCCTTCCTAATCTCCTCTAAATCGCTGGTTACTTCATGAGCCTTCCAGATTAGCCTGATAGCGGAATCTCGATCTTCGTCTTTTGCCTCTCTGATGTCGTACATTGCATTTTTTTGCGTAACTTGATACCTACTTCATTCTTTTCTTTGAAGTATAATACTCAGAATTCAAAGATATCATATGATTCTCTTTCAGTGGAATCACTGCAATAACCTAGAGTGACTGGAATCTGAACATGCTTATCCCTTGCCCATGGAATATTAAGAGTGACTTTAATGCTGACCTCATTTCTTATTATTGGTCTATCAAAAGTTGTTTGCATTGTTTCATCTGTTTGAAGTTCTACATCCATCCAAAGACCTCTCTGAATTTTATCATCATCAATAGAGAGCTTTGCAAATTTTTTCCTTGAGTTACGTTTGTACCTATCTGCATGAACTGTTTCATTTGAGTTCAGTTCCACGCGTACTTCTCTTATCTTCACTTCTTGAGCAACACGGAATTTTAATGGAATTACATCGCCCAGACAGAATGCGGTGTCCTCGATCTCAACATCGAGTACTGAATAACCGTCCATCTCTACATATCCACGCAGATATTCTTGAGTTGGTTTTTCCATAGCTTGTCTGAAATTTAGAACTACACTCTCCTTAGGGTCAATTGCTCTTGAAATCTCAACGACAGCTTCTAACGTGTACTCTATCCATCCATTTCTTCCAAAGTAGCTAGTTAGCATGCCCTCGGGATCATCTGGAAACGTGAAGAGAAACGGTAAACGCTTCTCACCAACTGGCATGATTCCTGCTTCTTCCAGATATACAGTTTCATCAAAATAGACGTGTTCATCAGTATGAACGCTAGAAGTTTTACCATGGCTGACAACAATGCGTGTGTGTTCTCGTCCTTTGAAAGTGATTCGAATTCCATTGTGTTTGAAATCGTCATCACATCTCACAATGACATATCCTTCGACATTTTCTCCAGCCTTATACTGAGTTTTCATTGTTTCGATTTCAACATCTCTCAATTAGAAATTCTCTCCATCTATTGTCGAAACTTTCGTCTGTGGGCTTTTGAATATAATGAATTCCAAAGTATCAATGGTCAGAGATACTGTTCACCGTAGGCATTCAGAGCGTTTCTTCAAACATAGCAATGAACTCTTTGAATTGATCAATACCTTTCAACCAGAACTCTCCACTCGTGATATCAAAACCGATCTGTGCAGCCAATTCTCGAGGACTTTTACTCGAACCTGCAGCAAGCAGTGCTTTCAGTTTGGGTACGAACTCTCTGCCTTGTTCTTTATATAGTCGATACATTGCATAGACAAACAGCTGTGCGTAGATATAGGGATAATTATAGTAGCGGAAATTAGCCATATAGAAATGGAGCTTGAAAGTCCACCACCACTGCATCTCATCTAACCACTCCACAGTATCGCCATAGATCTTGTCTCGTGCCTGAACCCACAGCTTCGAAATGAGTTCCCCATCGAGGTATTTGCCTTTCTCTATAGCTTCATAGAGCGCATTCTCAAACCAGACCCTAGCTGAAATTTGGAAAGCAGTGTCCCCGAATTCGTCGCACACTGTTGCTAAAATTGATCTCTTCTCTTCCTTGGTTTCAGCCTGCTTTAGGAGCTTGTTTGTGATAAGTAATTCTCCAAAGATTGAGCCCGTTTCTGCAACACAGTAGCTGAGAACGTAGTTTGAAGGTTTTTGTGCTCTTGTTCCGAGATAGACATGCATTGCATGACCTAACTCATGTGCCATTGTATAGACATCAGAAGATGTGCCATTGAAACTCTGAAGTATATATGCACTCTTTCCAGAATGCCAGGTGGCGCAGTACGCACCTGACCTTTTGCCCTTCCGCACCTCCGCATCAATGTGACGCTTATCAAACATCTCCTGCATCCATTTCCCGACTTCTTCATCGAACTCGGAATATGCATCAATGACAAGTTTCTGAGACTCCTCCCATGTGTATTTCTTCTCAGGTGCATCATTGAGGGGTGCCATGATGTCCCAGTTGCCAAGTTTCTCAAGACCTAAGACTCTAGCCTTGAGACGTAGATAGTCTTGGTAGACACCTCGAGTCTTCTCAATTATACCCATCAACGCTTTAATCGTTTGATCATCAACATCATTATAGATGAAACTCTGAGTCATTGGTGAATCCCACTTCCTCATTTTAACCATCTGAAGGTGATCTGAACAGATTGACCTGAGAGCTGAAGCCCAAAGGATCTGATCTTGTCCGAGATTACTATAAACAACCTCATGAACACGCCGTCTCAAATCACGATCTGGATGTTGATAGTATTGGATAATCTCACCGTAAGGAAGTGTCCTAACTTTACCGTCAATCTCTATCTCATAAGTTCGTGTTGCTAACCAATCCCCCTGAAGTTGCGACCATGAACTCACTCCGTTCTTGTCTTTGGCAATGATTAACTTCTCCTCAACTTCTGTCAGCATATGAGGTATACTACGTTTGATTTTTTCTAAGTAGTGCTTGTATTCTGTCAGAATAGGGTCGTTTACAATATCTGGATTCTTTGAAAGTAGCTCTCCCAGTTCGAGAGGTGCAAAAGCATATGCTTGTGTCAATAACATAAATGCGTTTCTTCCTTTATCAGCCAAACGCTTGGCCACATCATCGTTCATGTCTGCATCATACATTCTTCGGGGGTATAGAAATGCCCCTTCATATTGAAGTGCTTCCACATCAATAGTTTCGAGAGTTTCAAGCAATTGCTTTGCATCATAATCCTTGAGTCTACCCCGATGCTTGTCGCGGAATTCCTCTGCTGCTCTGACTGCTGCTGTCAGTTGTTCTTCAATGTAACTAGGATCGTCAAATTCAATGAGCTGCGAGAGATCCCATTTTATCTTGTTTGACTCAGTCATTGTAATCGTATTGTGTAAAAATCGATTTCAATATATTAAGAGTGCTATATCGTTTTCTTCAAACCTATCCATCATTCAACGGTTGCTTTGATGAAGTTTCTCTCTATGCTTAGAGAACAGATAGATGGGCACTTGAAGAGAACCAAGAAGGAGCATAGGTGCGCGCCTGCTCCTTTGCTCCTTCATTTTTACTAAATATCCAATAAAGTAGACATTGCTCCCTAATCATACGGATAGATTCTCAAACCATGCAAATTCTGCTGGATGATGAGTTATACCAAGGATGTCCATATCACCATCTCCATCTAAATCTGCAATCGTAAATGTGGCTGCAGCAAAATCTGTAATGTTGTGCTTTCGAAATGCATTTCCTCCCAGATTTTCCCAGATAGCAATCTCCTCACACTCAGAGGCACTCGCAATTATATCATAATCACCATCAAAATCAAAATCCATACTTGTAATGTAGTTTGCACCTTCGAAGTCAATTGTCAAATCATGCTTCTCAAAATAGATCATTCCTCCGTCTTCTAGATATTCAAGCCAAAAGACAGAACCATCTCCACTTATCGTGCATCCTGCAATATCAATATCAGAATCCCCATCGAGGTCTGCTGGAGATACTCCATGCACCATTTCTGGAACAATATATAGCACATGTGAGCTGAAGTTTTGTTCTCCATCATTTTCATAGAATATAATTTCTCCAGTGGTTAATCCTTGCGCAATGATATCCAGATCGCCATCAAAGTCAAAATCCACTACGCAAGCTCGATTTGACATTCCAAGATCGGCTGCAACAATTCTTTCAGTAAATGTGAGGTCTTGATTGTTCTCAAACCAACATACCTTGTCATCCTCATAAGCGCAGGCTATAATATCAGGATAGGTGTCTTCATTTATGTCTGCAAAGCTGATGCTTACCCCCCCGTTAAACGTATCAGATATAGTCTGATTCGAGAAGGATTGCGTGCCATTATTGATGAAGATGATAAGCTGATGAGTATCAAATGTACTCCCGACTAGATCAATGTCATTATCTAAATCGAGATCAACGCTTTCCAAAAATACCGCAGATGGAATATCATCATTGATAATATGATATTCGAAATTGGCACTACCTAGATTTTCCCACCAACAAAATATTCCATCACAAACCCCTAAAATATCGATATCAGAATCTCCATCTAAATCAACATATGATATTGATGATGCATGATCGGGTTCTGCTAGAGTGTGCTTTGTAAATGTGAATTCCGTTTGATTTTCAGTTCCTCCCATTCCGAGGAAGTTTACAGCTATCAGTCCAGTTGAAATAATCACAATAAGACCGATGCCAAGCAGTATCTTCTTGTTTGAAAATAAGGTCAAATCTTCATCCCCTAATGTAACCTTTAGCTTCAAATCGCGAAATTAGTCGCTACATTAACCTTCCAGTCTTAGCAATAGGTGTGCAGGCTAACCTAACTGATTCCTAAATTTCATGAATCATCATAATGACGGGAGTGGTTGCATACTGAATAATCGTAGAAAATAGTTAACTCACAGAAGATCGTACTGATGGCATTTCATTGTCATAATAACAATCAGAGTGAATTTGGTTATTGATTAGACAAATTGTTGAAGAATCAGATATTGAAATACCTTAAATACTAGTTGAACTAGAGGTGTGGTTTAATCGGAGGAGTTTGAATGCAACATGAACTTTTAGTAAATAGTTTCGGACTTCTAGGCTTGCTGATACTAATCCTGCTGCTTCTTCTAATGTTGTGGGGAGTTGTTAGCGGAACTGGAAGGAGTAGAAATCTATCATTGATGGGATTCCTGATATCTCTATTCGTGATAATAGGATGGTTAGTTGTTTCATTAATTAGAATGGGAATATATACTTGGTCAGATTGGAATGAATGGGGTCGCTACTTAGACTTTGGTGTGAGAGGACTTTGGCTTTTCTTGATATTCATGTATATGGCAATCTGGGCATTTCCTGACCACATCAGTGAGAAGAAGTGGATTCTCATTGTCGCTCTAATTCTGCCATTAATCTATGAAATACTAATGTTCGTAGCCTTCACCTATCCAGATTTCATTGAAATGTTTTTAGCTCTTGAAGTCATCACGATCGTCATTTACATGGCTATCGTTCCATTATATGCTACGTTCCGATATACCAAACAAGAAAGAGTTCGAGGAACTCCGCGTGTACTATGGATTTGGGTAACCTCCTTGGGAGTACTTCTTTGGTTCATAGGTGAGTTTGTACTCGGCGTTAGTATGCTATTCCAGCTTCCTGGGTATGATTCATATTTCAGTGACTTGGGTGCAATCATAATGAGTACTCACACACTTGGCTGGCTTGTTATGCTGTTAGGCTTTGTCTTCCAGAGAAGGGCAATTCAATCTAGTACATCATGAATAGCTGAGATAAAAACCCAATTCAGTAGTGTCCAGACTCATCACCTCTGATGGGTCTGGACATCAATTTGTTTCTATGTTATTGGCAGTGTTTGCATTGTCATTATTCTGTAGAGCAGGTACAACACAAAAAAGCCTACAATGAGCAGTATGATTGCTAAAACAATCTTCCAAGTTTTCATTATTCCTCACTTCCTGACTCATCAGAGTTCGTTAGGTCATTGACAACTACAGTTTCGGTAGTAATCTCATTCTTTAGCTTTACTACATTCAGCAATGTTAACGACATTCCTCCCATTCGCACGGTCAAGAATTAATAATGGGTTAGCCGCAAATGTTTCTAAGAAAAATAAATGGTTTCAATCACAATTAGGAAAAGTGAAAAAGATGAGAAGAAGATCAATGGGTATCTGCTTTGCTGTGTTACTGGCTTCAGCCATTGTTGTTGGTGGACTCTACTTACTACTTACCCTAACACCAATAGTCGACTATGATGAAACATTGGTCATCTATGAAGACACTTACCCAAGTGCTGAGAATATTTCAATCTATTATGATGTGTGCTTCCACAATGTCACCTTCTATGTGGTTGATGACCCTGGTTTTATGATCAAAATCAATTGGAAACTTACAGTTCTTGTTGAAGGAGCGAAAGGCAAGAACACCAATCTTCAGGTGACAAACTCTTCGAATGGCAATCAAGTGAATATTCAGATCTTGAAAGAAAATCCTGGGGACGTATGTGCATTAAACAAAGGAGATGCAGAAGCATTCGTCAATGTCACCATTAACAGTGCATACACCATTGATCTCGAGGCTTCAGCAGGACATGGAAATATCAATATGACTGCTAACAATGCAACGTTTCAAAGAATCTACTTCCATCATGGTATCAATTGTCCAGGCAATAATGGAATTGATATGACGAATTCTACAGTCTATGGGGATTTAATTTGTCAAGTCACAACAGGTACTTTCTGGGTACGACTTGAGAACGTGATTGTTGGTGGTACATTGGAATGTACTCCACCAAGTCAGGGAACTCTCATAGATTTATGAAGAACCTCTAGTGATTTGCTATACTTCACTTTCAGGACGAAAGCTCAATTCATGTTGGATTCGTGTGACGTATCATTCAATTCTTTGAGGGTAACCTTACCCTCCACTTCTTTCTTGCTAGGTTATTTTCACCACACCTTCATTATATAGCCAAAATCCATCTCCAGAAAGAGACCCAATGATAGTCATATTAGAATCAACTGCTAGCTGAATTCCTTCATCTGAAGCAACTGTCATTGAGGCTATCAGGGGAATGCCACTAATTCTACATTTGGCAACAATATTTGAAATAAGTCTTCCAGAGAGAAGGACCATCGAGTTTGAGAGAGCATAATCATCTTGAATTCCATGACCAATTACCTTGTCAACCGCATTATGCCGCCCAATATCTTCACACATAAACCATCGACCTGTTGGAATCTCCCAGATTATTGCCCCATGGAATCCTCTGGTAGCGTAGTGATTCTTTTGGTTACTAGTCAAAGCCTCTCGAACGTCGAGGAGTTGAGTATGGGAAAATACGAGTGAATTATCATTTGCGTAGATCTTATGGATTGTATCTGAAGTCCTTACATTACAGTCCTCATTCTCAAAGTCAATCCTGCAAATCTGAGAAGCATCTGCTATCATTCCAGATGAAAGAAGAAAACCTCTTACTAGCTGTTCCTCATATCCTGCTGTGTAGATAAACCTGGCAACAAGCTCATCATTGACATAGAGATTCAAATTTGATTCGACTGTGATACACTCTAGCAATTTCTCTCTAGAGTTTCCCTTGACTCGAATACATTCAATTTGCTTAGTCGCTTCTGTCATTTGTGTTTCATCCTCTTCAATTCTGAAATATGACGACGAGCTGATGGACTTAGCTCAGTATCCTGCAAATTCTCCTCTAAGTAGCTAATATTATGAGTATGCAAGTGCAATTCGTCTTCTGACAGTGTCGATAGATCTAGGTTCCAATCTTGAAGACTCTTGAGATACTCGATGTTTCTCTCAAGCAGATTACTATCATGAAGTGGAGGTGCGTGACTGGCAATCATCACTTCCCAATCAATCTCAAGATAGGATTTCAGAGTTTTATAGAATTGAGATACATCTGTATTGTACACGTACGGAAAAGGGGTTTCAACATTGTCTCCAACAAAGAGCACTTTATCTATTTCATCATAACAAGATGCTGAGTCAGAAGTGTGTCCTGGAGTGTAATAGAAGGTGAGTTCGTCATCTGGAAAATTCAATCTGTCATAGAAGACTTCTGTGGGAGTTTTGATTATCACGTGACCCTTCTTTTGTTCTTTGTTCTCGATGAGTGCAGTTTCACTTTCAGCTATAATCCTTTTACGACACTCTTCAGTGCTAATGATTAGAGCAGAGTCAAATGCAGCATTTCCCCAATAGTGGTCATAGTCGCCATGAGAATTGAAGACGACTATGGGTCGATCACCACATCCCTCATCTTCAATTGCCTTTTTCACATGCTCCATAGATTCAGGTCCCAAAAATGTATCGAGTACAAAAACATGCACTGCACTAAGGATGACATAGACATTCGTGAGGAATGGATCCTTGAATGAAAAGAGCAAACCTCGAGTACCAATTCTTTCTACTTGCATTGAACTCATCCTACACTAAGCAGTCGTGCATTAGAATCTGGTGTTTAGAAAGGTAAACTTTCTTATCGTAGCTTTTTGGCTATTTTTCAGACACTTCTCAGATATACGTACTTAGCAGCATTTTTAGCAAGAAATTCGAGGCAATTTCCAAAAGGTGTCATTTCATGAACAAAGGCGCAATAGCATCATCATCAATTCTGCGTGTTTTTATTAAGAGTCAGAAAGTGACAATTCTCTCATCAGATTTGAATTGGGGTGGAAATAATTGTGCACAGCCTATGGGTACTGGTATTTCCAATCGAAGTGGCAAAGCAAGTGGAACCATACCCCACGACCAATTGATTGTCCTTGATGCAGTGACTCGTGCAGTTGATCATACTGGAATCGATTATCAGATAGTTGACATAGGACAATGGGGATTTCTTAAGAGGTTAAGAACTGCTAGGTCATTAACCGTTCCACGAATAGAATATAATGGCAAAGTTCTGGAGGGTACTCCCACAACTAATGAGATAGTACAGTTCATCTCGGAGCATCTCTAAAGAGTAGCTCAGCCAGCGTTTCAATATCTGCTAGTCATATCACTGGAATTTGATTGATTGATAGATTATGCTTTGCCAGAATATCTTTGAATTGCTTTTTCAGTTGTTTCTCAATTTCAGTTGATAACCTGGTATGGGAATATGTTTTCAGACGATTATTAACCTCCTCGTTAGCCCTCTCATGGATACTCTTTGAACCGCCTGTTATCCATGACTCCGTTGTCAGCCTATCAAACACACTTGAAGGCATGAAATGCTCTGTTCTTAATTTCTTGGATGTGTGTTTTTGTCTTAGATAATCTCCCTTCGAACCCACTTTGGAAATCAGCTCTGTGATGACTTCAATCTCATCAAGATCAAAACCTCTAACGAGTCTGTTTGCAGTTCCACAAAATTCATTGTCAATTACAAGTTTCTCCAGTGATTGACAGTTGAGGTGGGCGAGCATACCAGGACCTGATATTATATTTATTCTCGCCAAGGCTCCCATTACTATTCCCAATCCAGACTCAAAGCCACTCTGGGCATCTACCTCTTTGGCGTCGCTTGTTCCTAAGTATGTTTGTGTTGGTAGTCCATAGTGTTTTCCAATTTCAGAGGAAACGCAGGAAGTTATCATTGCTTCAACTGCACCAAATCGGGGGGTAGCAAATCTCATATCGAATGAACCGGGTGCACCACCATAGATAACTGGAGCGCTAGGATTTTTCAATTGTGAAATGACAATTCCAGATAGAATCTCTGCATTGGCCTGAACTAGCGTGCCATGAATTGTGATAGGACTAGTGGCTCCTAACAAAGGAGCTGGAACGATTGCTGCGGGAATACCGTAATCTGCACAGTCCATCAAGTTTTGGGAAGATATATCGCCCCAGATTAGGGGAGAAGTAGGACAGCAATCAAATACTGCTCTAGGTTTGCGAGTAAATTCATCAGAACTGCCTACTACAGTTTCTAACAATAACCTCATGTCATCTAGTCCATCTTTAGAAAATGCTCCAGTAACAATGGGTTTGGCTGAGTGCTGCAATGTGAGATAGAGTCTATATATTCCAGAAATTTGATCTGGAACATCCGACGGAACTAGTGAAGTGCTTTGAGCTTCAATATGTTCCAATGTTTCAACAATTTGGACTAGCTCAATAATATCATAAGAAGTCCCTTTACGAATCTCCCTTGTTTTTCGGTCTTTGAAATAGACAGCTGATGATCCTGGATTATAGACAACTCTATCAGAACCAATGGTGCTAACTTTTTCGCCATCACGTGAGAAGAGGTCAAAAGTTGATGGAGCTTTTCGAATTGAATCCTCCACCAAAGAGGGTGGTAGCTTCGCATGATTATCATCAATGATGCAACCAGCTTCTCTAAGTAACGCTATTGCAGTTTCATTCTTGACGTTAATCCCAGTTTGCTCCAATACAGTCAATGTTGCTGTATGGATTGATTGGATATCTTCTGGAGAGAGGAATTGTAGAGTAATCATCTTTTCATTTGAGTACTCTCTGGAACTTAAGTATGCATGATGAAGAAGAAATAGACAGACTGAAAAGCGATGATGCGAGCGTGAGGAAAGGAGGAGTTCTATTGGCTATAGAAGGGGATGAATTTGAACAACGTCGAACAGGTCCAAAGGCATTCACAGAGTATACATTCAATGCTCTTCTTGTAATGGTTGGATTAGTTGGTTCATTTATGTCGGTAATGGGAGCGGCATCTTTCTACGTCTTTCTTTTACCATTTTCCTCACTATTTAGAAGTGTTTTTGGTGAAGGTCTATTAATTTCTGGGATTATTGGTTTAGTCATGATTCCAATTAGTATATCCCAGATCTATTATGCTTGGAAAATCCATTCAGAGAATTTCACTGATTTTCAGCGAGTCATTATCATCAGCTGGGTATTGATCATCCTATCCATTATCTCAGCGATTTCTATTGGATTTCTAATAATGTTCTCATTTCAATTGGTTATTGGTCAGCTAGTGTTGAATATACTTGTAATATTTTTCCTGAGCAAAAGTGAAGTCCAACAGGAGTTTACATGGGATAGCGTTGGTTACTGATTCGATGCATTTCGCAAGATAAATCTCAATCGACATTTGACGGTCTGTTGACTCTCGCATATACATCACGAATATATATTAACAACCCTGCGAGAACCCACTACAACTCTCTGTTTTGGAGGGAAAAAGAGATGGCGGAAATACCTACACCAACAACAGCCTATGCTGCCCCACCAGGCGATAGACCTCTAGGAGTAACTATCCTCGCAATTTTGCAGATTCTAGGTGGACTACTTGCTTTTGTGGGTGGAATGGTAATATTAGTTCTCCCATTTTTTGGGTGGTTAATTGGACCAATCATTATTATCCTTGGTATATTCGATTTGGTTATTGGTTGGGGTCTATGGGCCATGAAATCATGGGCATGGATGACAGCAATAATCCTGAATATCATTGGAATCATATTAGGTATTCCAACACAGGATTGGTTTGGTATCATTATCAGTATCATTATCATTCTATATTTGCAGCAACCAGATATCAAAAGTCGATTCAGATAGAACTTCTATCCAATAAACCGGAGCGAATTCCGGATTCTTTATTGAATCCCGGAGCTCGTTCTCTTTTTTTCTGAAGGTTCAGATTTCTATCATCAAAGGATACTGTTATCTTGTGCTAATCTTGGGAAGGGCTTGGAAAGGGATTCTATATGCAATTACCTTTGATTGTTGTACATGGAGGAGCAGGTAACTGGAAGGATGAAAGAATACCGTTGGGAATCGAATTAGTTGAGAAAGCAGCTATTATGGGATTTAATGTATTAAAAGCTGGTAAATCAGTACTTGATGCTGCTGAAGTTTGCACAAATTTCATGGAGAGCTGCGGCCAACTAAATGCTGGTCGTGGAGCCCGACCAAACTTAGATGGTGAACTTGAACTGGATGCCCTCATAGTTGATGGGAGTAGACTTGATTTTGGTGCAGTAGCTGCAGTCACTGGCATCATCAATCCAGTTTCTCTTGCTCGGTATGTGATGGAGAAAACTGATCACAAATTCTTTGCTGGACATAATGCAAAACGAATCTACGACAAGATGATTGAGGAAGGTTATAGAGAAGAGAAAGATCTGGGAGATGTGAAACCAGTTTCAAAAGTCCCAATAGGAGATACAGTAGGATGCATTGCTGTTGATATCGATGGAAAGATTGCAGCTACTTCTTCAACCGGTGGGATATCAAATAAGCTACCAGGTCGTGTTGGCGATAGCCCGGTGATGGGTGCTGGTGCATTTGCAAATGATGTCTGTGGTGCATCAGCTACAGGGTGGGGCGAACACATTATGCGAGTTCTTCTGAGTCGAATGACTGTGCTATATGTAGAGGAAGGCCTTGATGTGATGGCTGCTGCTCGCAAAGGAATGAAGATGTTTGAAGATAAAACTGGTAGTGAAGCAGGTGTCATTGTTGCAGATCGATTCGGAAATTATGGATATTCTCACAACGCAAAGGCGATGCCTCTTGCGACTATCTCTGGTGAACTGAACAATATCACCTCACATGCGTGTAGAGATTGAAAAACTACCTCTATGAGGTAATTAAGATTCGCTCTCTTTTATTATAAAAATCCGCGCTGATATTTTTAGTAAATAAATCATTTGAATTTCACAGCTTTGAAACCACACCTTAAATTCACTCTATGTACGATATTGATTGCGTGCTTAGGTTTCCCAACCCAAACCCGGAATTAGGCGCATAGGAATCATAATGCATAGAAGCTCACAATCAGGAGTAGATTTTTCCTATATTTTGGTGCATTTGTCCAACCGTTTCTATGCTCGAGTTGGGTCGGGAAAGATGCTGCCTATTCCGGGTCGCAATTTTTAGGAATCTAGAATTGCGAATGGAGTTTCTCTTTCACCAGATGGATGCTGTGCTCAAACATAGCTACCGTAGTCTTGTCCTGTACCAAGCATCTGTTCCAGGACCATGTCATAATCGTTGTACGGACGTAGCCCAGGAAGTTTCCCAATTGGCTTTCCATCTTTGAATGCAATCACCATTGGGACTGATTGAACTCCAAACTGTATTGTCGTTCTTCTGTTTCTGTCGATATCGATCTTTGCAAAGTAGATTTTGCCCATGTAGTCTTTTGCCAGTTCTGCAAACATTGGTGCTAGTGTCTTGCATGGAGCGCACCATTGGCCATAGAAGTCGACAATCGCGAACTTGGTCTTGGATATTGTGTCCCAGAAAGTGGTATCGTAGAGTTCATTCACTAACCCATTTGACATTGGTTCGAGGGCTTTGGGTTTCTCAGCTTCCTTCGCTCTCTCCATTAGAATCTGCATCTTTCTCTTGCGGATCTCTTCAAGTTCTTCGTCATTCAGCATGTGAACACCCTATCGATTGTGCATGTTTGTTGCACAACCGAATATGAACTCTTCGGTGTGTGATTTACTCAGTTGGTTCGGTTTATAACTTGGCTTCATATTGCCAAAAAGGGAGTATCAGTGACTGAAGAAACCACTACGAGTCCTCTCAGATATTACATTATGCTTGTCATTGCCATGGCATTCTGGGGTGGTAGTTGGCCATCTGCAAAGATCACAGTGGCAATTGCGCCGCCTATGACAATTGGGTTCTTTCGGTTCCTCATCGGGGGTGTCTTGTTTCTCATCCTTCTCTTTGCCACTGAGAAAGAACCAAAACGAATCTTCAAGAGAGAGAACTTCCGGCATTTATTACTTCTAGCGTTAACAGGTGTTTTTGGTTATGGTGTTTTATTTCTCACAGGAATGCGCTTCACTACTGCGGCTCAAGGTGCAATTATTGCTGGTTTCAATCCCGCCACCGTTAGTATAGTAGCTCATATAGTGCACAAAGAAAGACTTGTTCGCAAGTGGCAATATATTGGATTTCTTCTTGCATTTGTTGGTGTTGTTTTTGTTGTTGGAGTACAAGCACTATTTGATTTTCAATTGAACTACCTGATTGGAAACGTAATCATTCTTATTGCGATGTTCACATGGGGAATCTATTCTTCAGTTGGAAAAGAGGCTATGAAGACATTATCTCCTCTAGAGATCAATACTGGAGGTGCATTAATTGGTGCATTCTTTTTCGGACTGGGTACGATTACTGAAGAAATCTGGACTCTTCCTGCACTATCAGACTGGATTTTCTGGATCAATGTTCTCTTTCTTGGTGGGTGTGTAACATTCATAGGATTTCTGTTCTATTTCACAGGTATAAAGGAGCTAGGAGCCACAAGAGCTGGTGGATTCATTAATCTGGTTCCGGTTTTTGGGACAATCTTCTCTGTGTTGCTATTGAGAGAAGTCCTATATTGGACATTCATGGTTGGACTATTACTAATCATCTGCGGGATTTTTCTAATCAATTTTCCAAAGAAGAAACTGTACAACCATGACGGAACAGAAATAAAAAGAATAGAATTAGGACTAGCTCGTGACAAGAATGGAAGCATATGATAGCCTAATGAATAGAATGAAGGAGTACTACCTGCTGGATAGTGCAACATCTCTTGTATATTGGGATATGGAAACCTACTTGCCTCCTAAAGGGATAATGCTGAGAAGTGAGCAGCTCTCACAGCTTTACAAGATGCTCCACCGAATGGTAACGGAGCCTGAGATTGCAGATCTTCTCCAAAAAGTGGAGAGAGCATCAAAAGAATTGAATGAAGTTCAGAATCGCAATATATTCCTCGTACGCCGAGAATATGACATAAAAACAAAAATTCCAGAGAAGCTTGTTGCACAGATAGCCAAACAACAAACCATTGCCATTGATGCCTGGAAGAAAGCAAAAGCTGCGAACGAATGGAAAATGTTTGAACCAGAGCTTCAAAAGATGGTAGATCTTTGCCGGGAGCGTTCTGAGATTGAAGCAAAGGTGAAAGGAATTCCAAATCACTATGACAACATGCTTGATGAATTCGAGAGGGGTTTGACATCTGACCAAGTCACGAAGGTCTTTAGTGAACTCAGAAACCGATTAGTTCCATTGACAAAGAAGTTTGCCGACGCTTCCAAATAACATGAAACTTCTTTCTTGAACAGAAGAGTACCAATTGATGTTCAGCGAAAAATAGCCGTGAATCTGTCAGATCTTATGGGATATGATACTGTTTCAGAACAAGCTGGAGGACGTATTGACGAAGTAGAACATCCCTTCACGATTGGCTACTATGATGATGTAAGAATCACTGTCAATTATCATGAAAATGATGTTTTCTCTGCAATCTATACTATTTTACACGAAGGTGGTCATGCTTTATACGAACAGAATCTGAACCCTGATTGGAAGTATACCCCAGTAGGTAAAATTGCATCATACGGAATTCATGAATCTCAATCACGATTCATTGAGAACATAATTGGCCGGTCTCCTGAATTTCTAAGATTCTATCTTCCAAGGCTCAACAAACTCACTGGAGGAGTTTTCACAGATATTGATGAAATCACATTCATCAAAGCTATGAATTCTGTTGAGCCTTCCTTGATACGAATTGATGCTGATGAGGTGACTTATTCACTACACGTCATTATTAGATATGAGATTGAGCAAGAACTCTTTTCTGATTCGATTGCAGTTTCTGAACTTCCACAAATCTGGAATGAAAAGTATGAAAAATATCTTGGATTGGTTGTACCTAATGACACCAAAGGTGTTTTGCAAGACACTCATTGGGCTAGTGGCTATTACTGTTACTTCCCGAGTTATGCTCTGGGAAATATTTACGATGGAATGTTTCTTGAGAAGATAAACAAGGAAATACCTGACTGGCATAATGAAACAGAGAAGGGAAACATTCCACCATCAATTGATTGGATGGCAAAGAAAGTTCACAGTCTTTCTGCTCTCTACGATCCTGCAGAATTGATGAAAAGAGTGACTGGAAGTAAACTCACGGCAGCGCCATTTCTAAATTACATTGAGAAGAAATATTCAACCATCTTTGGAATCTAGGCGTCTAAGGGTGTCCCACAAGAGTCATAATATAGTCTGGTAATTGGAATTAGTGTGCAGGATGACTATTGGGGACCGTAAACATGGAGTCATTCATAAGACTTCAAGAGAGGATTAGAGAACTGTATCAAATAGGTACTGCGGTATCAATCATCCGTTGGGACCTTCAGACGTATATGCCACCTCGAGGATTGAAACAACGGTCTGACCAACTCGCACTTCTTAGTAAGATAACACACAGATTAGCTACGGATATCGAAACAATCTCTCTTGTGGAAAAACTTGAAGCGGATAAAAGTAAACTAAACCCAGACCAGAAACGTGAACTTCAACTAATTAGAAGAGACTTGAACAAAATTCTCCTTATTCCGGAAGATGTAATCGCCGCAGAGATCAAGCAACAGGCTGTGGCTACCAGATCGTGGAATCGAGCGAAAGGCACAAACAACTGGAATTTATTCGAATCGGATCTCACAACTCTATTGGATATCTCGAAAAAGAAAGGAGAGTTCATGATGGAGGGAACAGGAGCCTGTTCACCTTATGATGCACTAATGAATGCATATGAACCTCGGATGACATCTGTAAAATTAACCAAAATTTTTAGGAACCTGAGAAAACACCTAGTACCTCTAGTTGAAACATATACTGAATTATGTAGTGATGTTCGTTTAGATTTTCTCGAAAGAAGAATTCTCATTGAAACGCAACGAAAACTAACGACAGATTTGGCAAGTTATGTGGGGTTTGATACCACCTCTAATAATGCAGGTGGGCGTATTGATGAAGCTGAGCATCCTTTTACAACTGGCTACTATGATGACGTACGAATGACTGTTCATTACATTGAAAATCAAGTATTTCGAGCAGTATTTAGTACACTACATGAGGTTGGACACTCACTTTATCGACAAAATCTCAATCCTGATTGGAAATGGATGGTTCTAGGTGAGATTTGTAGCTCTGGTATAAGTGAATCACAAAGCAGGTTTGTCGAAAACATAATTGGTAGGTCTCAAGAATTCTGGAAAGGCTATTTGCCAAAATTCCATAAACTCACTAATAACGAGTTTAATGATATTGCATTTGATGAGTTCGTGAAAGCCATCAATATTGTAAGACCTTCAAAGTTCAGAGGAACAGCTGATGAAATGACTTACGCATTACACATTATCATCCGATTTGAGATTGAGCAGGATCTATTTGAAGACAAACTATCAGTATCAGAAATACCAGCAGTTTGGAATGAGAAATATAATGAATATCTCGGTGTCACAGTGGAAACAGACAAAGAGGGAGCTCTTCAGGATACCCACTGGGCTTGGGGTATGTGGGGGTATTTCCCGACTTACTGCCTTGGGAATCTCTATAGCGCAATGATTGTTGAAAAGTTAAACCAAGACCTCCCTGGTTGGAAGAATGACCTAGCTGAGGGCAATCTATCTATTCCAATTGATTGGCTAGCTGAAAATGTTCATAGAATATCCAATCGATATGACCCTTCAGAACTGATTGAAAGGATAACAGGAAAATCCCTGACAGCAAAACCATTCATCAAATATCTTAAGGGAAAGTATTCAACTCTGTATAACTGATTAACAAGCTAGTGATGAATGTTCAATGCTAAAGTATGACGGAAGTATTTGGAGACCACCGAGTGAGGCTCGAAGTTTAATACTACAAGCAACTGTTGGATGCTCTCACAATGCCTGCATTTTTTGTGTTTCATATATGCAGAAAAAATATAGAGTTCGTGGTGCGATAGGTGTTCAGTCTGATTTAGACTCACTTCCTCAAGGTTTCAAAAGAGGCGTTCGTCGTGTTTTCTTGGCTGATGGAAATGCACTAGCTATGTCAACCGATGAACTCATTGAAACCCTAGATGTCTTACAACCAGAGTTACCCTGCTTAGAACGGGTGGGCGTCTATGGTTATGCAAAGGACGTTCGTGAGAAGAGTGTCGATGATTTGAGAAGAATCAAGAAAGCAGGTCTCGGTATCGTTTACTTGGGACTGGAAACTGGTGATGATAGTTTACTTCGATGGTCGAGAAAAGGTGTGGATTCTGAAGAGAATATCAGAGCGTGCAAAAAAATCCGTGACGCAGGAATTCCCCTATCACTCACAATCATTCTTGGTCTTGGAGGAATAGAGCAATCCGAACGACACGCTCAAGCCACCGCAGAGGTCCTCAACAAGATTGACCCGGAATATGTTGGCGCTCTTACACTAATGACCCCTCCAGGCACAAAGATTAGTGAGATGATTCAAAACAAAGAGTTTGAACCTATGGATCCATGGGATATTCTGATTGAACTAAAAATCCTTATCGAAGGTCTCGAACTCACTAACTGTGTATTCCGGACAAATCACGCTTCAAATTATTTGCCAATTCGAGGCACATTGAACGCTGATAAAGAATCAATTCTCAAAGTGCTTTCTGATACAATCAGTATGGGTGATTCCAGTAAACTACGACCGGGATATTTACGTGGACTCTGAATCTGGGGGAGAATGGAAGAACCTGAGTGGGAATAATACCACTCAAGTTAGGTATAGAATGTGACTCTATCAATGAATTATTCCATTGATCAAAGAGAGATTATCTTATCATATTTCTCCATTAGGAGATCCACCATCTCGGGATATTCAATTTGATTCACATCAACCACTAGGCGGTTACCAATCCCTCTTTCTTCTATATGATGCTTTGAAGCATGAACCTTGATCTCGAGGTCTGATAGCTCAATTGCATGAGGGCAACCCTTGTCAGCCAGATATACTCCATCTTGAACAAGGAGAAGATCTGTTTCGATATCCTGTGTCCGAAGTGCATCTACAACTTCCCTAACACTTGTGCACTGATTCGAGAGCCAAATTAGATATTTCATTTAATTTCCTCCTAGAAAGTTACAATAACATCATTTTCGATGATTGCCTTCGCAACATCTTCCTCGTTCAGAATTTCCACATTCTCAAAGAGCTCATCTGGAGAAATGTTTCGCTCATCAATTGATTTCTTACTCACACATATTCGACCATCAAAGCTCTCATAGGTTGACTTGAACATCCGAATATGCACAATATCTTGGTCCTTCATTAGACCATAGACTCCATCACCAATGAAAAGTAGTTGAGGTTCATGATCCATTCCAAACATTCCTACTGCAGCACGCCAACCTTCAGCTGCCATAATTTTCCCGAATGGTCTACTCTTGACAAGAACTAATACTGGTCTTTCTGTAAACTCCATAACAATCACTCCTAAATTGTAAAGGTAACGAATCTATCAACCTCTCCAATTATCTCAGCGAATTCTGTCAAACCAGATACTTCAACACCAGGAATAAAATCTGCACCTGACTGGTCATGACCCCTAGCTGAAGTGCAGAGCCCGCATGCCTGAAATTCTACTCCTTCATCAGCAAGTTCTTGGAATTTTTCATTCATAGGTCTATCAGGATCAGGGTCCTGTTCTAGCTTGGCATTATTCACACCATCTATAAATAGGAACACCTTAACACCATAGCCTTTCGCAAGTACGGCTTTACACAGGTCATATAATGTGTGACTGTTTTGAAATGTGTATGGTGATGTGTTCAATAGAATACCGAGAATCTTCTTCTCCAACTATATTTCATCTCCATGATAGGGTGGTCGAGTCCGCAAAATTGACACTAAAAAAGCTAACTCAGTGACGAAATTTGCATGTTCCAAAGTAGAATTTTCTAATTATGTGATTTATCTGGTGATTCTACTCTTCGAATAGCTATTCATGCCTTTCCGGCAACATTGAATAGCACTATGTATCTATCATTTCCATCTATAAACAAATAGAGGAGAACAATCAAGGTGGAAGATTCGATTGTAAAATTCACAGATAAGGAAGGTCTTGAAAAAGAGATCGAGTTCGATTATGAAGAAGAGGAAACATTAGACCTATCAAAAAAGAAAATCGTTTCTGTAGATTTTGAATCAATAGTCAGAATCCCTGAAATTTATGAGATAGATTTGGGAAGCAATGCTCTCGAAACAATCGATCTTTCACTTCTTGAGGGATATCCTACTTTGAAGAGATTTAGTCTCTTTAAGAATCAACTTAAGAATATAGACTTGAAACCACTAGCAAAATGTCCCAACTTAGAGGAACTCAACCTAGGTACAAATCAGTTTGAATCATTTGATCTAACCCCTCTTGAATCTGCCAGCAATCTTAGAAGACTCAGACTCTTCAACAATAATCTTAGTTCGATAGATATCAGTCCATTGTCTAAATGCACTTCGCTAGAAACCTTGGAAATGGAAAATAATGAGTTAAGTTCTATTGACTTGACATCGCTATCGTCCTGTCCCAATCTTCTACAATTGAATTTGATGTACAACAATATTTCCGAGATTGATATTGAACCACTATCTAATTGTACCAAACTGAAATTCTTGTACCTACACCACAATCAGATCAAGAAAATTGATTTGACTCCTTTGGGCAATTGTTCGAACTTCAGAATATTGAGGTTGGGTGGAAATCAGCTTGAAGAGATTAACTTGACTGGCCTTTCTACATGTCTAGAACTTCGAAGGCTGGGTTTGGCAATGAATGCAATTTATAATTTGGATCTCAGCCCTCTAAAAAATGCAGAGAATCTCTCTAGTTTGGATATCGCAGGTAATCGCCTTAACAAATTAGATTTGACACCTCTTGAAAACTGTGAGGAACTCTCTGAGCTTTACCTCTTTAGTGACCATCCTGAAGAGAATGAATTCACTACTCTTGATATCTCTCCGTTGTTCAACTGCATTGAACTTGAAGATTTTGGAGTAAGTCAAAATACTGAATTGAAAGCTGAAAAGAAATTGCAAGATGAAGATGACCTTCCACTGGCAATAGAAGAACTGATTGAACAAGGGCGCATAAAATGGATTTGAGGCTCCCAAAGGCGCGCTTACATATTAGATTTATATGAAGGAAAATGTTAGCAATTCTGTTAGCGCCAACAAGACTGAGGATTTGCAATGTCAACGAGGGAGCAAGAACTCGCAAAAATTGCGAAAATGTATACAAAATACCTCAATGGACCTCTCGGGAGTGGTGTGATGGACCATTTGGAGGAGGGTGAGAGTTTTACCATCAGATCACAAGATGAGATACTTGAGATTTTCAAACGTCAAGGGAAAGCAGTTGTCAAAATTCTTGATTCTTCCACAAAAATAAAACAGAATGAAAAAGACCTTCTTCAGGATATTCATTGAGTCTTTATACCTAATCAAAGCGAATATAACAGCTTTTTGCAGAATTGAAAATTAGGATGTGTAAGAGATGGTAGTTGAAATAGATGAGGCCACACGAGAACAAGTTCAAGAAATGTTCTCTGAGATGGTGGATGATGTTACAATTCATCTATTCATTAAGGACCATGACTGCCTTTACTGCAACGATGTCAAAGATATGGTTGAACAGGTTGCGGAGCTTTCAAACAAGGTTACAGTGAATGAGCATAAAGGATCACTTGATGAAAAGGATGCTAAAGAAATGGGTGTTGAACACACTCCAGCAATTGTATTGCATGGGAAGAAACCATACAACGTGAAATTCTATGGAATTCCCGCAGGACATGAGTTTGGAGCTCTGATTGGTTCAATCATCGACGTGTCTACTGGGACAGCTCCTCTACCGACTGATGTGATTGAAGACATTGCGTCAATTGAAAAGCCAATTAACATCAAGGTCTTTGTTACTCCTCAATGTCCATATTGTCCTAACATGACTCGATTGGCTCATCAAGCTGCAATTATTAATCCCTTGATTTCAGCTGAAATGATTGAGTCTTTAGAATTTCAAGAAGAAACTGCAAAGTATGGTGTCTACGGAGTTCCCAAGACAATTTTGAATGAAACTGTTACCATAGAGGGACTCTCGCCAATTGAAATGTTCGTTGAGAAGTTATTCGATGCTGAGGGCAAATAACTATTCAAAAAGGAATTAAAGGCGAGATAGGTTTCTTGATTTATGGAAACCCAATCCTTTGTCATCATGCTTCGGCCTGCCAATGATTATGGAAGCCCTGAAACAGAAGAACGAGTTTCTGAGCACTTCAAATATCTACAAAAACTGCAGAAAGAAGGACTATTGACTATGGCTGGTCGATTCTCTGAAGTACTCATAGGTTTAGTAATGATTGAAGCTTCTACTAAAGAGGAAGCGATGGAGATAATGAATAATGATCCTGCAGTAAAATCAGGAATCTTTCATGCCGAGCTTTATCCATGGCGTATTGCATTGAAATCGGGGTAAAGTCACTCTTCTTGACATGTGAAAGTGAATTCGTTCTCGTTCACATACTTGTAGGCTTGATACGCAGCATGAACACCCTCAGCCACACCTGTGATGGCTTGTTTGAATTCGCTATCAACCACATCCCCCGCTGCATAGATCCCTTCAATATTAGTGCGACTTGAGCGGTCTATCTTGATTTCACCTTTCTCATTGAGTGTAACACCTAGCTTCTTGGCAATGTCAGAATAGGGGATTCCGCCAATCGCTATAAAGACACCATCGAGAATCAATGTATCTTTTCCATTGTATGGTTTATCGAGTTTAACTCCAATTACTTTCTGATCCCCAAGAATTTCAATCACATTTGTTTCAGTGATGATCTCAATTTTTGGCTCTCTTTCAACACGACTGGCATTTATTGGCTCAGGTCGTATCTTTTCACGTCGATAGATGATATACACCTTCGGACAATATTTTGCGAGTAACAATGCTTCTTTGACCGCACTATCACTTCCTCCTACAACGCCAACAACTTTGTCTTTGTAAAGTGGTGCGTCACAAAGAGCACAGTAACTTACACCTTTGTTCTTTAACTCGTCATGACCTGGAACTTCAAGCTCTCGTTCCTTCATTCCGGTAGCAAACAGAATTGATTTTGCGAGAAATGTCTTGTTTTCTGTCACTACATAAAAGTAGTTTTCTTTTGATCTGAAAATGTCGGTTACTGTTCCAGTTTCAATAAGCACAGGATAATCCATAGCGTGTTCCTTTATTTTATCCGCGAGTTCTTGGCCACTAAGCTGAACATATCCAGGATAATTCGCAACATCATCAGTGAGTGTGATTGTACCGCCATCAACATCTCCGATAACAACAACGCTGAGGTCTAAACGGGCAGCATACATTGCCGCACCATAACCAGTAACACCAGAACCAATAATAACTAAATCATACATTTTGTCACACTCCAAGCCTCCGTTTGAGTCGGCGTTCTATCCGTCGGTCAAAACCGACAAAGAAATCTCCATCAATTTTGGTCACAGGTCTTGCCATCTGACCACTTATCTCACGAAGCTCTTCAAAAATATCAGGAGTTTCAAAAACACATATTTCTTCAACATCAACATTGATGCCTTTTAGGAACTCCTTCACTTTTTCTGAGTGTGGGCATTTTGGTGCTGTATAGACAACTGCTTTCGCCATGTTAGAATTACTTCCTGCATTGAAATTCAAACAGTGAACTGACTTGTTTTATCACTGATATAAATTATGAATAGTAAAAGATACCCTTTGAGAACAGCCTTAAGTAAACATCTATCGATTTCATCTATAGGAATCTGGAGTGAATCAGACATGAACAAGGAAGAAACTCTCGAATTTATTGATAGACAGATAGACCTTGAAATGAAGATCGTCAAAATTGTTGAAGAGAACGTCGCACAGCTTGGTAATGCTTTCGTTAAAGATCTACTTCTAGCAGTTTCCACAGACTCCAAGAAACACGCTGCTCTTCTCAAGTCACTTCGGAAAGCAGTGGAAGGACCGACTCCCTTCATCAGTGAAGGTGAACGTGACAAGATTGCTAAAGGAATTACAGCGCACATTAAGATGGAAGAGCAGGCAGTCGAAACCTATGGGGAACTCGCTGAGAAGAGCGATAGCGATCAGGTTAAGACAATCGCAATGATGATACGTGAAGATGAGCTCAGGCACCATGCACTACTGAAAGAGCTTCATAAGACCGTTATTGAACCTGAAACGCTGACTGAAGACATGATATGGGATGTCATGTGGAAAGATTCACCTTGGAAAGGAAGTCCTGGTGGGTAATCATCTAGCATAAACTCGTCGTTCTAAAGCCAAAGTTCGTAGAGCATGAGTCTTCGTTTCAAGTACTCACCTGGCCAGACTCCTAATTCTGCATCTCTATATCCGAGGTCTGCTACCCAATTAGTAGCATTAGGACCCATGAGGAATGTAGCTTTTGTAGCTCTCATTGATTCTAATTCATCTACAATGCGGGCCATCATGTCTACAAAGATAGTTCGATTTGTTGAATAAACAACATAAGTGGTTGTTCGTTCATCTAAATCCTCGTGAATAGGAGATCTGTAATAGAGACCCCCAGGATGGTCATCAAAATCTATCACTAGATGAAATTCTGTTCTTTCTGAGATTCTCCTTAGATTTTCTAGGGATTTCTCATAGAACCGATAATCAAAAGGAATGAAGTTGTTGGGGACGAGAGGCGGTGATGAGCTGATAACCTCACTCAAACGCTCAGGTCTTACAGTGACTGGAATAAATAACGAGCTTGGTGTTGGATGAGGAGAAAACGGTGAAAACAGATGAAAGAAACCAAACTGCTCCAAAACAGAAAACCCAAGACTCTCAGCAAGACCAATGGATGCCTCATTGAAATTGATTGTCAAGTAAAGAATATGATTCAATTTTTTCTCTCGAGCAGTTGATAGGAGATCCATCATCAGTGTTTTACCATGACCCTCTCGTCTTCGACCTTCTCTTGTTCTGATTCCGGATATATACGCTCTCTTTGTTGAGGGTACTAGTTGGAGTGTACCGATAGAGAGGAGTAGATTATTCTCAAAAATACCCCTGACAATGTTTTCTGAAGTTTCAATCCAGTGAGGTAATACCTCCGGGATGTAGTCATTCCCACCCCACGTAGTGGAACATATGTCATTGACTTGCTCCATATCTGAAAGTTCGAGGTCTCTGATATCAAAACTCAATGAATCCACCATTCAAACAGAGATTATACGAGAAGGATTTGAACCTTCACTTCTTGTTGCAGGTTCCACCGACATAGCCGAACGCTTAAGTTGTAAAATTCCAACTGAGCTTTAACTCGAAATTTACACATGTTTTGGAGAGAGAAGTGATGACTGTAGAGGATGTAAAACGCACGGACAAAGGACCTGCACTTATGTTATCTAATGAGGCAGTTGTACGAGGGGCTCTTGAAGCGGATGTCAAAATTGTAGCTTTCTATCCTGGTTCTCCCACATCAGAAATTCTTGACACTTTCGGAGAGGTTCTTGAACACTTCAATGATTATAAGATGCATATTGCAGCGAATGAAAAGGTTGCACTCGAAACAGTTGCTGGCGCGTCAATGGCGGGCATGAGGTCTTTCACCTCTATGAAAAGTGTGGGAATGAATGTCGCGAGTGATTCAATGTTCAGCTTAGGGTATACTGGATTGAATGCAGGTTGTGTCTGCTTAATCGCAGATGATCCATTCGCACATTCTTCACAATCAGAACAAGATGGCAGATATTTCGGAGAGGCAGCCTACGTACCAATGTTGGAACCAGCTACACCTCAGGAAGCGCTTGACATGACCAAATGGGCTTTCGAGGTTTCTGAGAAATTCAAAACTCTAGTCATCATTAGAACAACTACGCGTGTGAATCATCAGAGAGGTATGGTTGATCTTGGCAAATTGAATCGGGTGCCCTTTAAGAAGAATAAATGGGTTGATGTGAAAGGTCAATACTTCACTGTTGGATCGATAGCTCGTGAACTCAAGAAGAAACTTCTTGAAAAGGTAGCTGAAATCAAAGAAGACTTCGAAACTACTGGATTCAACAAAGTTGTACCAGGTAGCGGCAACGTGGGAGTTCTCACAGCAGGAGTATGTTATCTTCACGTAAAGGAAGCCATGCAGAATTTAGAAATCGAATTACCCCTCTTTAAACTTGGTACACTATTTCCACTTCCTGAGAAGAAGCTCTCTGATTTTCTGAAGTCACTAACATCCCTAATAGTCGTTGAAGAACTCACACCATTTCTTGAAACGCGCATCGGTGCTTTGGCACAGATTGTCAATCCGGATTTGAAAATCATTGGAAAACGAAGTGGTCATTTCAGCGAGATGCTTGAGTATAACGTACCAATTGTCGAGAAAGTACTAGCTGAGGTTCTTGATAAAGAAATTAGTATGGATTACGATGCAGTCCTTCAGAAAGCAGAGAAACTGAAAGAGATTTTACCAGCAAGACCGCCAATATTCTGTCCCGGTTGCCCACATAGAGGTACAATTTGGGCTTTCAGACAAGCCTTGCAACAACTTCGAATCAAGGACAAGATTGTTTTCAACAACGATATCGGATGTTACTCGATGGCATTTCTACCCCCCAACGAATTCTCTGACTCAATGCTAGCAATGGGAGCATCATTGGGACTTTCATCAGGAATGGAGTTAGCTCTTGAGGACAAAGTGATTGCAATGGTAGGGGATAGCACTCTATATCATGCAGCTCTTCCAGGTATTATCAACCTCATTCATCATAACTCGAATGTAACATTATTCGTTCTAGACAACTCTGTCACAGCAATGACTGGCCAGCAGTTCAATCCGAACTCTCCATACAACGCAGGAGGCCAACCAGCAAGAAAAATCAACATGGAGAATATGTTCAAAGCATTGGGGGCGGATAAGATTGTCATCATGGATCCATATGAAACGCGTGACTGTATCAATACGATAAAGGATGCCATTCAGACAGATGGGTTCTCAGTGATTATATCACGTCGTGAGTGCGCTCTCTATGGAGACCGAGAGAAGAAGAAACGTGGTGAGAAAATCATTCCGAGTGAGAATGTCAAGGACACATGTAGAGGAATTTACGCCTGCGTTAGAGAATTCTATTGCCCTGCAATCATCATTGATGAGTCAGACGCAAAGATGGTCATTCAGAGAGACCTCTGTGATGGTTGCTTGGAATGTAGGCAAGTGTGTCCTGTTGATGCACCCCGTCATGTGGAGGTGAAGAGATGAGTAAGACATTCAACATTATGTTTGCGGGAGTAGGTGGGCAGGGTCTAATGCTTCTATCTGCCATACTTGGAAAAGCAGCAGTGGACGCAGGTCTAAGAGTGATAACTGGTGAACAACATGGTCTCTCACAGCGACAGGGTTCTATCTATGTTCATTTCAGGATTGGTGATCCAATATCCCCCTTAATTCCCTATGGGAAAGCAGACTTGTTGATTGCCATGGAAGCCAGTGAGGCTTTGAGATATTTGGAGTATCTCAAGGAAGATGGTGTTGTGATCATGAGCAACCGAATAATGCCTTCAGTCACTGAAACTAAAAAGATAGCTCTTGACAAAGAGAAGAAAATCAAATACCTCACAGTGGAACAGATTGAGAAGCAGCTCAGACAAGTTACAAAAAATATTGTTCTTCTCGATTCACTTGATTTGGCAATACAAGCAGGGAATGCTAGAACCGAGAACTCTGTCCTCATAGGAGCCACTGTTGCCTGCAAGGATTTCCCAATTCCAGCAGAAGAAGTTCGTAGAGCAGTCCTGGCCCTTGTTCCACCAAAAACCGTGGATGCTAATTCAAAGGCTTTCGATCTTGGGAAGGAGGCTGGAAGTGCCTGTTTGGAATCCTAATTCTTGAATAAGAAACTCGCTATGTTATACGTTGACCTTGTTTACCGAAAAAAGTAGAGAGGAGAGGCAATTGTTTGCCTCTACTCCACTCTAAGAAAAGAGACTGTTGTTCTACTATTTTCCAGTCACTTGATTCATACCTGCAAGACCTAGACAAAATATGGCAATTCCTATAATTGTAAGATCTACAGTCTGACCAAGTAATGGCAAGACAATTGCTGTCACTCCCATTGCTAGTGCAACCGCATACAGAATGAACAATATTATCCTCGTTGGAGACATATTAGTTGACATTATTCACATCTTCTCCTCTTCTCAATCCAGTTTTCTGGAAACATGACATAGTAATGGCAGAATATATTCATATCTGTGCAATTGGTCAAAATGCCTTTATGTAGGAACCATAAGACATAGCGACAAAGTGATGAACTAGTCTGAGTACTGAGTGTGTTGCAAGAATGGCTAACCTCTATCATCGAGCACTGAGCATTGCAGAACTGAACCCAGAAGCTAAGAAATTCATTTCAACAGCAACAAGCCTAATGCTTGTATACAGCTTCGCGGTGATGTTGACTAACACATTCCTGATTCTGCATGCGTTGGAGTTTGTATCGCTGTCAGAGTTGTCCTTGATTTTGGCAGTTCAGTTCGCAATACAAGCAGTTGCGAGTTATCCAGCAGGTGCTATTGGCGACTGGATTGGCCAGCGGTGGATACTCTTTGTGGCAGCGCTTTCGTATGGTATAGGCTTCATTATCCTATCACAGTCTTTCGACTTTCTTACTGTATTGATTGCTTTCGTTTTTGTTGCTGTAGCGCAGAGTCAGGAAGCAGGGACATATATCGCATGGTTCGATAACAACTACAAACTTTACACAACCGAGGATAAAGATAGGCGTACGTACTCACAATTCTATGGCAAATTCACTATGTTCAGAGAGGTTCTGACTGCGATGTCATTTATCCTAGGTGGATTCTTACTAGCATCCATCGGTCGCCAGCTCATGTTTGTTATTCAAGGCTTGCTGCTCTTCCTCGTATCCCTACTGCTTGTGAGATATTTGAAAGACCACAGAGACCTCAGACGTGAGAAGGTGGACATCAAAGTGTACTTCCGCTATCTCAGAGGTGGTTTGACAACAGTTGCTCGAAACAGAACTCTTCGAATAATGATTCTAGGTCTAATGATTTCTGGAGCAGGTTGGGCAATCTGGAGCGGTCTGGTCCTCTTCCCCCTCTATGCATCATACGCATTGACTGATGCGGGAACTGCAATACTTCGTTCAAGTATATTCATTTTTGGCGCACTATGCACTGGAGCTGCTGGAGTGGCTTCGAAACGAATTGGGAAGTTGCAGAAGTGGCTTGCCCTGGCTATACTCTTAACTGACGTACTGTTCTTCCTTGGGATTTACAGTATGATATTGATTAATCCAGCTCCATCCACCTTTGCCTTGATGTCCTTTGTACTAGTGATTCTGACTTTCACAGTTGCATTTGGTCCAAGGTATTTGGCTGATGTACTGAGACCTCGTTTCTACTTGGATGTAATTCCTGATGAGAATCGCAATGCAGTCTATTCTCTCATTCCAACTTTGATAATGATCGTCAGTATATTCGCAGTGCCAATAGGTGGAGTGCTAATAGAAACTTTTGGTCAGGAAACTACTTTACTGATTCTTGCATTCAATGGATTATTTGGCTCGAGCATCACTGCCTTCGCAATTTTCAAACATAAAGTCAAACAGGAAATCAGTAAAGAAGCAATAGATCTTTGTTGTCCAATCTTTCCAAGTAAGATTTTAGACACGCAGACCATAATCCCGCTTTCGTTACCATGTTGTTGGTCGTTTGATCCAATATCAGAACATTTCTGGATTCAGTTACGAGAAACTGCTCAGGCTGATCAAGTGATTACTGATGAAGAAGGAAAACTCATAGATAGAATCATGTTGGATGTCAGAGCATATGGTGAGGTTCTCGAGAGAGCTCTGAAAGATGGAAAGATTGACAATAAGGAACAGCAGTTTATGATTCAAGCAAGAGATAGAATCTGGATTGAAGCCAATAATATGGCTGTCCAACCTGGCGATATGAGTCAGGATGCAAAGCAGATTCTATCCCGATTGACAGAACTTCTAAATTATATCGACTCAAAGCGCATGTTCCAAGTTTCGAATGAAGATTGAAAGAAAATTATCTTTTATTCAGCATCGCGAAAAAGACTCATGGTTTGATTTTCGATAGGTTATTGTAGGCCAAAAAATCATAGTTGATTCAGGAGAGTGAAATCAAATTTGAGTGAGAAGAGTCGTGAAGAACGATTTGATGAAGTGTTCCAAATCGTTCTGATCATTGTTGCCCTCTCTTTTGACATCCTCTGGGTATCAGGACGTACTCCGATTCCAGAGATTGCGGTGTTCATCTTTGCATTATCATTTTGGGCTATTGGAAATCTCAAGGGAGGAGTCTGGGAGTATCCACTCAAATTAGGAAGTTTCAATCTGACTATCATCCTCTTCACTAACTTCTATCTCATCTCTATACATGGAGATTTAGCTGCACTTGGAATATGGGAGATGGTGTGGGGTGTATTGTTGCTACCACTTCTATGTACTGTAATTACTGTGAGCCTGGGACAATACTTGAAAGAAACAATTGATCGCAACCTAGCTCGTGATATCTTGGTAGGTGGAACCCTTGGTTACATGATATCAATGTTCCTCCTATTCATGTTTGGTTAATGGGTGAAAAACAAAGTTCTGCACATTTCCAAGACTTATTAACGAAACTTAGATGCTCATTTGTGAGGTTTCTTAATTATGGTTAAGATTTATGATGCTATCATTATTGGCGGGGGACCAGCTGGTTCTTCCGCGGCATTACACCTAGCCTATCATGAGAGGACTGTACTTGTGTTAGACAGAGGAACCAGTCCAATGCATTTCCACACAAATTCAATCCTCAACTTTTCAGGTTCAGTCTATCACGAGGGAAGAAGCTTATTGAGAAATATGCAAGGAGAAGCCCGTGCTGCTGGAGCTGAGTTCAAAGAAGCTGATGTTGTAGAGATATCTGGAAGATTCCCTAAGTTTACTATACGAACCGCCCCAAGCTATCGTACCGAAGACAAGAATGAATACCATGCAAGGATTCTCCTCTTAGCTACAGGAACCTCACGAAAACACCCGAAGGTGAATGGTCAATGGAGAGGATGGCTCCCAGTTGCGAATGTTGGCAATGGTGCGTTCTATTGCCCAGATTGTGAGGCACCTCTGTGCAAAGACAAAGATGTTCTCATTGTCAATGCAGGGACTGCTGGTAGCGCAATTCATGTCGCGAACTCACTGACTCGCTTTACAAAAAAGATCAGGATTCTCATGACTGAAGATGCCTACATGCCCTATGAGAATAATGATTTCTCAAAATTAGATGACTCTCCATTCGAATGGACCTCAGGGAAAATCAAATCGATTGATTTTCCACGACCTGGTTTAGTCCAATCTGTCACACTTGAAGATGGTCGAAAATTGAAGGCAAATGTGTTCTTTGTATCTTTTGTTGATGTAGCAAGATCTGAGCTTGCTCAACAGATTGGAGTTGAAGTTGATCAAAAAGGGAATATCATCACAGACCACCGTGGTAAAACAAACATCGAAGGAGTTTGGGCCGCAGGAGATGTCAGACCTATAACTCAGCAAGTAGCTATGGCCGTGGGAACTGGAAACTATGCCGCCTTGATGATGAATCAGTTCTTAGGAAATGAGTATGAGCGAGGTGAAGAGTTCGACCACCCGGATCATAGAAGAGCCTTGCATATTGAATGATTTTCCCTACTGTTCGCTCTAGTAATTGTCACCACAGAGATATGCTTATATACAGAAAAATAACTATTGTTAACTATCTCGCGTAAAGGAGAACCTTGGAAATGAGCGAAATAGATGCTGAGATAATTACAATACTTGAAGAACAGATCAAAGTTGAAGAAGATACTTTAGAAAAGCTCGTCAAGCTAGAAGAGGACTCAGAAGAAACTGTAGTACGACTGGCCTTCCTAGATCTAAGACTCGACACTTGGAAACATATCAAGTTCCTTCAGGGTATGAAAGAACTTCTTACTACAACTCCTTGTGACGAATGGTCAGCCAAAGTGGGACGCTACACTGGTCGAGTCAAGCTCGAGAGGGAATTGAACTCTCTAATTAATGATGAAGACCAAATGATAGATCTTCTTGAGAAAGCATTAAACAAAGTTTCAGACCCAATCGCACGAGTACTTCTAGAACATATTAAGGATGAAGAATCGAAACACAGCAAAGATTTGAAGCAGTTAGTTAGATTGATTCAGATATCTCCTCTTCAGACCAAAAAAGGACAGAAGGGAACAGATATAGTCTGTAGTACAGATTAGTTCCTAAAAATCACTACCCTATCAAGGAGATTTCTACTTAATGCCATCATTAGAAGATTTTCAAAAAGATGCCCCCTCTGCAAAAGATGCAATCGATAATCTATCTCCTATATACAAGGGAGGCTTCATTCGACAGAAAAACGAATACAAGCTTAATCAGAATGCTATAGAAAAAATCAAGGCGTTTATTGAAGAAGGTTTTAAGATCGTTACTCTTTTCGCTGATTGGTGCGGTGATGCTCGAAGAGTAGTTCCAGTTCTTGCTTTGATTGAGGAAGAGATTGGAAAAGAGATTCCTTGTCTAGGGGGTATGACAAAACCACCGTATGGCTCTGGAAAGTTCTGGGCTGTACCCCCTTCTCCTGTTGAAGTAGATATCTTTGATGTTAGAAGTAGTCCTACTATCTTGATATTCGATAAAGAAGGCGAGGAGATTGGGCGGATACAGACTCGTGCAAAGAAGACTCCCTCTATTGAAGAAGAGATTGTCAAAATCATTGAGGACTCTCGAAACTGATTACAATCTAGAATCTATTTTCGTCAATGTTGGCATTCGTGACAGTTCGCAAATCCTTTTCTGTCACATATTGCCGCAACATGCCCACCATGCTTTTGACCCCATTTCTGCATCGCTTTCAAAATAGGTTCTAGATCTCTCCCCTTTTCTGTCAAAGTATACCAAACAGCTGGAGGAATGTTGCTTGCGTCGACGGTTCGAGTTAGAATCTCGCTCTCCTGAAGTTCACGAAGCCTCTGAGTCAGTATTTTTGGACTGACCCAACTCAGTTCTTTCTGAAGCTCATGAAATCTGAGTCCGATTGAAGATTCGGGACGTAGCAAAACTTGAATGAGGAGAATGGACCAACGCTTTCCGAGAACTCTAGATGCAGCAAATACAGGACATATCTCAACAGCTTCTTTTGACCGAACCGTCATAAAACCACTTACCAAATGGTAACTACTACACTTTTAAAAGCAACTACTGATAAAATATTAACTATCATTAAGACGAAGGCTTGGTAGAATGAGTACAGTCAAGAGATTGATGATACATATCGACGAATATCTATGCACAGGATGTGGAAATTGTGTTCCAGGTTGCGCTGAAGGAGCGCTTCAGATTGTTGATGGGAAAGCACGTCTTGTATCTGAAACATTCTGTGATGGGCTCGGAGCTTGTCTAGGTGAATGTCCAGAAGGAGCGTTGACACTAAGAGAAATCGAAAGCTTGCCATTTGATGAAGAAGCTGCTAAAGAGAATATACGAAAAGCCGAGCTGGCTCGTCAGGATGTCAGTTGTGCAGGGAGCGAGAAGTTCACTTACTCTGAAGAGGATCATGTAGGTCCAGATCATCTTCTACCAGAATCAGTATTAGCTCCCAAAGAGTCTGCCTTGACTCATTGGCCAGTGAAACTCAAGCTCTTGAGCATACAACATCCAGCACTTAAAGATGCAAGTCTTCTAATTCTTGCCGACTGTGCAACCTTAGCGTATACAGCAGTTCATGAGGACTTTCTTAAAAATAAGACAGCGATTCTTGTATGTCCTAAGTTTGAAGATGTTCAACAAAACTTACAGAAATTAACTGAGATATCTAGAATCAACAACATTAAGGATGTATCAGTTGTCCATATGGAAGTTCCCTGTTGTCATGGATTAAACAGATTAGTTGCACAAGCCATTCTCAACACTGGATTGAACATCCCTATGAGAACTTTCGAGATTGGAGTAAAAGGAAATATCAAGACAGTTACCTAGAGAATCTCTGAGAGGAATTCGATGATTAATAAGAGAAAGGATGATTTCAGGAAAATAATCGAGAAAATTCAAGCTGGCGATGATTTAGAGAACATCGAGAAACATTTCTCAGAAGAGCTAGGAGTTGTCACACCTGCTGAGTTTTCATATTTCGAAAATGAATTAGTCCAAGAAGGAGTGCCAAAAGAGGACATTCAACAAATGCAGATGATTCAACTTGCATTGTTTAGGAGAGCTGTAGAGAATCAAAAACCAACCAGTCCATTAGGACATCCTGTTCACACTCTGATGTCCGAACATGTTTTGCTCATGGAGTATGCTAACGAACTTGATCTCCTCGTGAGTTCGATATCAAAAGGCATGAGAGAAGGAAAACCTGAATTCCTCCATAGAATTCGAGAACTTATTGAATTTTTCATTGATTCTGAATCACACTACCAGCGAGAAGAGAATGCATTGTTTCCAGTTTTAGAAAAGCATGGTCTCACAGGACCTCCATCAGCAATGTGGTCTGAGCATCAAGAGATACATGTGATGGAAAAAGAGGTCTTTGGTTTGAACTCGGAGAATGATGCTAGTCTTTCGAAAAATCTCAGAAAAATGAGCCCAATTGTTATATCATTGGCAGTGAAGCTTGCAGATCATTTCTATAAGGAAAACAATATTCTCTTCCCTGCATG
>JAEOUL010000214.1 GCA_016839345.1 Candidatus Thorarchaeota archaeon
CATATATTGGTGGCCTGAAGGAGATGCCCTCTCTGGAGATGAAGTGTTCATCTATTCTTCATTCTACTATAATGAGTATAACAGCAGCTCATACTACAAAGCCAGCTATAAGTGGTATTATGACAATGGCACACCTGTTGAAGCCAACGACATAATTCCCATACTTGCAGAAGAGTATCAATGGGCATCTTACATGAATGAAACCTATGAGTATGATTACGACAGTGACTACTGCGGTTTCGGATATGATGTTAACGAGATGTTCAGGACCGAAGACACAGAGGAGATGATGCAGCATTATTTCTCAGGCTTAAGTGTCTTTAATGATGCAAATGACAACGGTAGAATGGATCTTGTCTATGAAGAAGTTGAATATGACTTCGACGAAGATGGTGAAGTAGATTGGACCAACTATGAGATGAATCGGACTGCATCTGAGCTGGTCTATGATTTCTACGCAGATAATGCTGAGATGGGTTGGGTCGAACTTCCTCACATCAACTCCGACAATCAGATTGAATGGAGTGCTGAAGTGGTTGATATCAATGGTGAGCTCCTGGAATACTATCCAATTGATATCTGCTACTTTGGATTCTGTCCTCCCGTTGAACAATTTCCTGCTGAACAAGAGGCTGTACCTGTAACTATTGACAGTCTTGAACTCACATTCAGATTTGAAACAACCAATGATGCCGCAGTCATCAAGATTGATCAATATGTGGGTGAGTTCACAGATCCTGTATCTGGTCTTATTCCATCTGAGTTAGAGGGACTTGGACTCACACTCAATTATTGGAGCTCATTCTCCAGCTATTCGATTGTTCCAGAGATGCCTGTTTATACAGAACCAATCAATGTAACATATACAGAACCATTCAATGAAACACTTCCAGGTAGTGTCGCTGAAACAGAATTCGACGTGCCGCCCACCACCACCCCCACAGATGCGGAGTATACTGTTGCACCTTCAGACACCTTAGAAACTAAAGAGGTTGTAGATGGGTTCATCCGATTCTCAGAGAATCAGAACCTTCGTTCAACAGTGGAGTTCGGTGGAACCTACATTTGGGGTAGAGATGGTTCTACCTATGATGTAGGAACTGCTATCATGCCTATGTACTTCTATAATTATCTATATGGAGGAGTCAGGGCAACGGCTGCTGAATTAACCTCTTCAGTCGCGGACTATGGCTCGTGGCAGGTATCCTACTATGCTTCATGCTACGCAAACTGGGATGGCTACTCAATAACGCACGACCCAATCTTCTCAGTATTCCCTCTGACTGCACCATTCGCTGCAAGCGCCTTCATATCCGGTCTAATTGGTTCTTCAGTTGTTGTTGGTGTCCTTGGTGTAGCAGCACTCTCCGTGGTATGTGTGAGATTGAATAAAGAGAGGAAAGTTGCGTAATTGAAATCGGGAGCGGTTGTCCGCTCCCACCTTTTCTTTGGGTCAAATCTAAAAGGAATGAGATTTTAGACCAACTTCAGAACAGAGGTCTAGAGAGATTATTATGAGTGATATTCGAGATATCTCACTTGCTGCAAAGAGTGTTCGAGCTTGGCGCGATATGGAAATCAAACTACTAACAGAAGCAGGTTGTAATGATCTATCCTATCGTCCCCAAAATGGTATGTCTGCTTATGGCTGGGTTCTTGCACATCAAGCTGCTATATACGACTTCTCAGTCAATATGTTGATAGAACAGGGTCCACCAATGAATCAGGAACTCTTTAAATTATACCAGCCAGGGACTTCAGGGGACTGGATGGGTACACCACTCTCTGAGATTCAGGAATATTTTGATGCTTCTGAGGTGAACCTACTTGAATGGGCGAAAAGGGCAAAGTCTGCTGATTTTGATAGAGTCATTGAGGAAGGCACTGCTCCCTCATTCTTTGTGGGTATGTCTTGTAGAGAGGTGCTAGCGAACGGGTTCACCCACTTGAACTATCACACTGGTCATTTAGCAGCGCTCAGGAGAGATTGGGAGAATAGAAAATCAGACTGAATAGAGCTCATCTATCTGGTCGAATTTACTGGATTTCCTCTATCCCCGAAATGAAAGAAGACATCAAAACACCATGGATGCTCAATTTTGTCATTGATTTTGGGCAACACTTATAAGATAACCATAGTTAACATTGTCGGGGGTTAATATGTCAACCAATAATTACAAGACATTCCAAATTATAAACATCTTCGCTGTAGCGTTCACAATCATAATGAACATGCTTGCGAACATACTACCCTTCAACGGAGTTACTACTGGTGATGTGGCTGATAACTTTCTAAATTACTTTACACCTCTGGGATATGTGTTCGCGATTTGGGGAGTGATCTACATTCTCCTCTTTGTTTTTGTCTTCTATCAAGCAAAAGCTAGTCAGGTGGGCGAAGAATACCTTTCGAGGATTGGATACTTGTATCTGATTGGAGCATTTCTAAATGTAGCCTGGTTGCTCGTTTTCCATTATTCATATGACAATGATCCATTGCTTCTTTGGACTGAACCTCTGATTGCAGGTCTCCTCGTTGTGCTTCTAATTACCTATATCAAACTTGAGATTGGAGTCAAAGAAGTGCCTCTCAAACAGAAACTTGCAATTCATCTTCCTGTCAGTGTCTATGCTGGTTGGATATCCTTAGCCACAATAGCTAACACAGCATCTGTGCTCAACACTTACCTTGAGATACCACTAGACGCCCAATATCTCTGGACTGCATTAGTCCTTGTCGTTGCATTATTAATCACATCCCTCATGATAGTGTTACGACGTGACATTGCTTATGCATTAGTGGTCGTGTGGGCCGCACCAGGAATTGCATTGAAGTGGCCTTCGATTTCAATAATTTTCTGGACTGCAACTTTAGTGACGGTCATTGTGATTCTACTTATCCTCCTCGTTCCAATAATCCGGAGAAAGAATCCAGTAGACTACTATCTAGTTAGAAATCTCGAGTAAACGATTAATGGTGAGAGGAGAACCCTCTCACCAACTCTTTTATCCCTCTTCTTGCACAGTGTCGGGAGCCCTAACAATCTCTGTAGTGAATGGGGATTCATCAGTTGTTACAAGGAAATGGTTTTCGAGAGCTTTCATTATTGCCTGATATACCCGCCCCTCTTCGAGACCACAAGCTGCAATCTCTGTAGCCAACTCCTCAAGCTTGAACTCTTCGCCATGTTTACGGGCTATCCTTTCATCAGCGCATGTAGCTGTTGGGAACTTCTTTGTTTCATCCAAAGTGTAGGTTCTCAAGAGAGCACCATCAAGGATATCTTCGAACAAAGCATCAAACTGCTTGGTTGTATGATGATCAAGTACAACAATAGGAACATCATCCATCGTGTCATCAAAGATGAAACCTACGGTTTTTGCAAACTTAATCATTCTCTCACGTTGTTCAGCTGAAGGGTTACCAGTTGTAATGAATGCGCAGACGAGTCTGTTGGTTGAAACAACTCTGACAATATCGGAGATAGGAATCAATCCCCATTCCTCTGTTGTTGATTCGATATCAAACTCACCTCGGAAACTAGTAACAGCTGTGATGAATGCTGAGATAACAGCCTCTTCAAGTCCGTCTCTTAAAATCTTAGAATAGACAGGTAGTCCGCTGTCCTTGTGAATGACAATAACACCAAGAAGACTTCTTACGTCATCAAAGCGTTTCTTGATAGCCAGAGTAATCTTGTTTTGTTTGATTCTCCTCTTCCTTGCTGTTCTTCTATATACTAGTCCAGCACAGACAACACCCAATACTGCAATGATTGGCCAGTATCTTGTTGTTGTCACCAAGAGCATTGAACTAAAATCACGCCCGGGATAAAGTCGAGCAATCAGCGGCTCATCCAAAACGAAATTCTCTACAACGCAGCTAATCTGTATATAATACACACCTTCAGCAAATGGCATAAGTATGGCTGCTGAATAGACCCCCGCAACGCTATTTTCATTCAATCGAATGGAATCTCCTGGAGCACCATTTGGATCAATGATCCAGTAGAATACCTGAGCTCCTGAAACAGGTGTTCCAGTGTCTACTTCATTTACACTAACACTGAGAGTGTAGGTCTGTAATTCAGAACCACTAGTTCCATCAAGTATTTCCACTGATATAGGCACTCTATCAACAGTGAATACAAGATTGTACCTTGCTGTTTCACAGCCATCTTTCTCAAAGGTCAGCTTCACATAGAATTCTCCAATTTCTGTGGGAGTGAGGTTTACAGCGTATTGACCACTAACTAGTTCAGTATATGTTGCCCAATCTGCACCATCACCGGATAGATCTACACTTGCGTTGAATATGTAACTACTATTTGAATCAAACAAATAACTGAACATGAATTGATATGTTCGACCCACATAAAGCGCTTCGAGAGGACTTGACCCTTCTATTGATGTATCAATCTCCTCGATTTGGAGTGAAAAATCATCAGATGATGTATGGTAATACGTTCTGTTCAATGTAATTGATACTGGATAAATTGCAATGAGGTCACAGGTGATGTCAACTGAATAATGTCCATTGTTGAAGTCAACAAAGTTGTCCCAAGTTAATCCTCCTCCAGGTCCTGAATGACTTACTAGAATATCAGCCCCTGAAATACCAGTTCCATTCAACAATTTATAATCCATCTGCACAGTAAAGACTTCATTTATTCCTCTCTCGATTGGTATTGAACCCGCATTCAGGATTTCAAGAGTCATTCGCTGTGTAGCAACAACAGTAAATTGAGTAGAAACTTCATCGAAGTATGGTCTGGAGGCTGTCACTACTACAGTGTACTGACCACCTTCGACCAATGAGGTATCAAACTCTCCTCTCCACCAGTTCTTAACAAGGTCCTGGGTAAACGGAATAATAGAACCAGTCCAGTTTGCAGTGATTGTGATAGAGTCATCAAGAAGATAATCAGATGTGTCTGCATCAGTGTAGTATACAAAGTTGGAGATCATCAAACCTACATCAGTCTGAACTGTCGTATACTCCGCAGGTACAACGAGTGATGCTGTATGATACATATCAAAGGTTGATGATCCATATGCAATCTCAGTACCATTTGTCCATTCAGCAACTATTGTCCATTGACCAGCAGTAGTGTTTAACCCTCCAAGTGTTCTGGGGTCCGTGTTCACAACACCTCCCAATCCCGTCAATGAGGAGTCTTGTGACCAGATTGTATCATCTGGAGCAAACCACGTAACATTGACTGGATTTACGATTATTGGGGTTTCAGAAGCTGTGCCAAGAGTCACCGATACTCTAGTCTGGTTTCCAGAACGAAACAGCATCGAGTCAACCCATCCGCCGTTGTCAATTTGTGCATTAATAGACTCAGCATAGTTGGGAGATTTCAAAGTGACTTGCCACCACCCTAGTCTATCCAAAATTGGAGTTGGAATCTCCAATGAACCAGGAGCAAATGAACATAAGCCAGTCACATCATTCAAAAACGGATCGAATAAAGTCACATTCTCCCAGTCAGGTGGAAGATACATCTCTACTGTAAAATTCTCATAGATGGCTACACCCTCACTCCCTATGTAGGTGAAAGTGGATAAGGATGCACTCGAACCAGAATCTACAACATACGACACCCCTTCTCTCGTAGGTTGTGAGGTCCACGTTGAATTCCCGTAATTGTGTGAAAGTAGTTTCACTTCATAATCACATGATATGCTGACATTAGACGAGATGCCTACCGGTAGTGCATTATCAGTCCAATAGCTCGGATTATTGATAACTGCAGTACCAAAATTAGAAAATTCAGTGATTATTGTGTTGAAGACTCCCGCATTGAATCTAAGATCGACCTCCTCGTAACTTGGTTGAATCTCACTTTGTAATGTAATGTTGTCAATAAACAATCGAGTCACTCGAGTGTGATCAAAGTCCAAGACGCCATCTCCATCATAATCTCCTCCCGGATTAGTCAGAAAGTATGGGTTGGGTGGACTTAACCTCTCTAGAGATATCCCTATTTCTAAGTTAAATGATGAAGGTTGGTCCAGCAAATTTGGAACTACAAACTCATACCATGTGTCCCTTGATGGACATTCGGTCAGTAAATCAATGTACCCTACAAAAGCACCATCTATGAGTACATCAAGCCAAACGAAACCCGCAACCTCCCAAGGCTCTTTGTCAATAATCCCACTATCATAATAATACATGAAGCTAAGAGTTAGATTGTCCGAATAAGGCACATTGTTTATTGTTTGATTCCAGTAGATGTATGTACCATCGTAGTGTCTGTATTCAACATATCCTGATGATGTGTCCAGCTCACCCTCGGTCTGAAGTACAATATACCCCGAATCCTCGTCGTACGTGGTCGATAAATTTTGACTTGGATCACTGCCATAACTTGGATCGTACCAGTCGTAATCCCATCCATATGGATATCCTATGGGTGAATCTGGATAGTAGGTTGTGCCATCAACACCATTATCCATTGTACCATTCTCAACATACAGTCTCTTCATATCCCAAATCTTTAGTTCTGCCTGACTTCCAATCCATCCCGTTTCATTATCAATTGGGATAGAGCTTTGATCGTTGCAACATGAATCCGTACGTGCAGCAAGTAGACCCGTTCCAGAATACCCATACTGTTCAACAACTACAGGATCGAGAACACCAGAGATCGGGTTTGATGCAATTGCTGATTTGTCACCAGTTCTAGGCGCATCTAGAACTTCCTTTACTTGTTCCATTGGCATACAATCTGTTTCATTTCCATCCAAATTCACATATTGACCACTAAATGGAGTCATGAAAAAGACAAGCACCAGCAGCGTGACTAATAAACGACGAGATGGCATACTATATCCCTCGAATCTTGGACGAACACCAATCATGCAATCATAAACTATTCTTGCACGAATTCATTCTGATTTTCGACGTGGAAACAACATTGGGACTAGTTTTTGATACTCTCGATATTTATCACCAAATTCTCTTACGAGTTCTTTTTCTTCCTTCCAACAGAGAAGCCACTTGACTACTATTATCAATGGAGTCACAAGAAGTGAGTAGTATCCGGAAAGGAGGAATGATGCGCCAACATGTGACAGAATAGCCCCTAGATATTGTGGATGCCTAACCTTCGAATAGACTCCTGTGGAGATCACATAATCAACTCTATGAGTTTCTGCGGCTTTGAGTCCCATCTCAGTCACTCCTTTTATTCCTAGGTAGGCTCCAGGAATAAGAAAACAACAAGCCAGCAAAAGGTGTGAGAGTGGTATACCCAAGATGTTGATTCCTGTGATCTGAAGCGAAAACAGCTCTTGAGGTGAAATCCAGAGTCCAAACAGGAATAGAAAGAATCCCCAACCAGATATCATTCCTAAGGCTGCTCCAATCTTGAATCCTCTCTCTTTTCCAAATTTAGCATCTAATTTTTCATGTTCGACTGAGAGAAAATGTATAGGAACCACTGCGACCATAGCAATGACTGAGAGCAAGAACCAGAAACTCATCACATATCCCTACACACACAAAGTTATCAATTTAATCGCAAGTAGGAAAGAGTCATATCCTTGACGATCCTCTTATTCTGGCAAAACATTAGGGGTGATAGAATGTCAAACGAAGCAATGTTAGAGGAACTGAGAGAGATACGAAAACTACTGACGCCACCTGCACCAAAACCACCACCTAAGGGACTAATCAACGAGTTTGTTAATTTCATCTCTGAGTACAAGGTATTGGGTCTTGCAGTGGCATTCATTTTAGGTATCTACATCGGTCGAATTGTGCAGGTATTAGTGAACAGTTTCATTATGCCACTCATTGAATTTGTATATCCAGAAATTCAACCAGAAGGAGTAGATTATGTACTATCAGGTGGTCCTATCTTGGACAGTCTGATTACATTCATAATCGTTGCATTTGTTGTCTTCATAATTGTGAAGATAGCAACTCGAATTGGTATCAAATGATGTATGCAATACCAAAACATGTAGGGGGGGAGACGATTCTCTCCCCCTGAATCTCTCTCAGTCAGATATGACGAATTACCTTACTGCACCCACAATTAGGAGCACAACACCTAGTCCTAAGAGGATAAGCATGAGCTCCGAAAATACGTAACCCATCAAGTCTATTTCATAAAGTCCTAGGATGAAGAAGTAATCTACAAACTGACCCATGCCGATCATCGGCATGAATAGGGGGAGAATCCCTACTATAATCAGTATTAATCCAAATATCGCTAAACCCTTTCCCATTTAAGTTAACTCCGGAAGATTGGTAATGCAGAATTGGTATGACACTATTTATGCGTCTCTATTGTTTTTATAATTGAATATATTACATTAGCTCACTCATAATCTCATTTTCCACCTGATATCGGCAATAAGGATGAATTAACAAATTCCTCTAGGTCAACTCTGACCTCTTCAATCCTCTCTTTGTGTTTCTTGGCTGATTTAGAATAAAGACTAGTAACAACTCTCTTTTGTTTTCCCTCATCATCCATCTCCCATCTGCCAATGACCTCACCATTCACCCAGATTGTGGGTCTTACCTCTCCAGTTTGCCTAACTCCTGGACTAGGCATAACTCTTGGTTCATCGAGTTTGGTAGGCCAGAAGTGTCTCTTGTCAGCTGGAGATATTTTGGGTAGAATATCGTCAGAAATGAAACGACTTCGGTCTATGAATGCCTTTAGAAAATGATCTTCATACGGAAGGAACCACACCAAAACCTCAGATGGTGGATCCAATGAAGACGCAATGTTCAAATCTGTTGCTGACAGGAACTTCTCAGTTCCATCCATCTCAAGACTGACAATATCTTCACCACATACCTGAATCGCGTTCTTCACATCTGTTTTTGTCCTTTTGAACCACCATGCAATATCATCAAGTGACGCTGGTCCAAATCGCTCAATATAACTCCTGACGAGCTGAGAAACTGCAAGCTGTTCGTCAATCAAATCAAGTTTGAATCCCTGAACCCATTTGTCAAGCAAGGCATAGGACGTGAGATTACTACGTGCATGTATAGCCTTTGCCCGAACTACTTCTCCTCTAGCCATAAGCAAAATGAGAGCTGAACGAACCTTCTCTCCGACCTCTGGAACCACTTTCTTCAATTCTGATGTTCGAAGTGGTCCATCCTGTAAAGCAGACTTGACCTGATTGAGCATGTCTTCGATCTGGTTGTCATCCAGTTGATCCATCTTTCTGTATTTATCATTCCGAAACGCTCTGAAGAGAGGGGGGCCGATTGCACTAAGAATCATTGACAGGGTGTCGACATGCATTACATGTAGAGTTGTCCTGAATGCATGAGTCCTTACAATATCTCTCCCATTGTCGATTGACTCAAACACACCCTTAGTATCATAATCTCCAAGACGTGCCCAAGCAGAAAGATATGGCGTCCAATAATCCGTTGAGTGAAGTCCAAGCTGAGCTTTTACTAGGTCATAGAAATCAGCTGCTTTCTCATCTAGGAGGAACTGTTTTCTCAGCTGGTTCCAGTGTAGCTGTTCTGCAGTCACGTCTGCCATCAGATGACTCCTCCTTCCTCCAAAAAGAGGCACCTCCTTTTATCGTATACTCTTCATGCTACTCGAATCCAGCAATTGTGATCTCTGTATTTGTCTGATACCCTCTTACCTCTACAATCCTTGCACCAAAACCTCCAATGATGCCACTGAAGAACCAGACGTAATACATCGCCTCAGAGATACTTAGACTTACTGGATTCCATCCAACTATAGACGACAAGCTTGACCAAATCAATGCGTCTGCAATCATTGTGAGTCCCATAAAGACAAAACCTGCGAACATTCCTTTTACCAGTGAACAGATTTGATATCTTAGACTACATCCTCCTCCAACGAGATTTTTGTATGTGATTGGAGCGATTGTCGAGGGTACCCCAACAAGTGTCACCGTCCAATAGAAAATCGGACCAAATTCAGCTCCCACACCGATGCCTATCATAAGAAATAGGATGTATAGTCCAATCCAAAAGACTGGAATCCACAGCCAACTCTTGATGTCTGATAGTATGCTCACAGTCTATCACTGAAGGAATTGTGCTCATCACCATTATTTACTTCTTGGGTTTAGGACTGAACTCTGCTCTCACATTTTCAAATACTTTGGAATAGAACCCATCCCTTGCAAGACAAGGTATGAATATTGTCAGAACCCAAATAGACAGCATGAAAACCAGTGGATTCAAAGTTAGCATTGTTTCGATGAATGAGATTGGAACCATGACCAAAGTCAAGTGAAAGCCCCAGTCTCTGCCAAGATAGAGTCCAATTGTGGCGATCCCATCTACAATGATCATGAATAGAATCACTGGACCCACTGGGATCTGGGACCAAGGAAGTGCCACTACCGCTGCAATGAGCTGATATGAAAAACCTCCCAACACCAGACTGAGGGTCTTCAGTCCTTGTCCAGTGACCGCAAGTTGAAACATCCTCTTCTGAACAGGTGTCGCCTCCCTTTTTTCAGCCTGATCTAATAACGCTATCTCCACAAAACTGAATCCCCCCTCTGCCCTTGCCAAACCCAGTACAAATGCCTGGACTAATGATGTCGATAGAACGAGTACTGTACTGATTAGATCAATTCCAAGTGTGCTTGGAAATATGAGGTGGAAAAAACAGATGCCCATTGAGAGTCCCCAACTCTCTAGTTTGAGGTTCCAGAACCACCAAGCAACCACACATTCAACAGCCGCTATTACTAAAAAGACCATGAATACATCATCCACAGAAAAAGACATCGCAAACAAAACAAGCGCCCTGGCAATGTGAAGGATGATGATGCTTTTGACCTTCCGGTTTCTAAAGTAGGGCTGTTCGACCGACAACTGGACCTCGCAACCCATCTTTAAGCCTCACAGACTTTGAGCACTACAAGTGTGTTAATAAGTCGATGAAAAGCGCATGCCAAGGATGATTTCATATTTATTTTTCAGTGTCATCTCGGTCTTTTTCATTCAATTTGATCTGGAGATGTCTTCATCGTTATATTCCCGTAGATGAAAAGTAAGCAGCTGTTTAGCTTGGCTTCCAATTTTCTAATACATTGATGCATCGTTCATATACTTTATATCTTAAATATATCACATGTGATATATCAATATTGATAGATTTCGAATAAGATAAAGGCTAGTTCGACCATGAAAGCAGTCATGTTTAGTCCCTTCCGCAGGTTAATTGAAACCTTTCGAGAGAAAGAAGCCACCACGCCTAAGAAGGCACTAACATGGAAAGAACTCGGATTTCCTGAAGAGCTAGAACATATGTCTCCTCCGTTTCCCCCAGACAAAACGCCCATTGTAAAGGTAGGTGACAGATACTATCTTTCTGAAGATCGTTTGAAAGCTATCAGGAGAGATTTTGACGAACTTTTCGATCCTCTACGGAAATGGATCCAGCATACTGCAAAGGTGCCCAAGGGATTCCTCAGGTACCAAGTTCTCTACAAGCTCAAGGAACATCCCATGTCTGGTGCAGAGCTGACTGAAACAATCACCGAAGAAATAGGAGGTCGCTGGAAACCGAAACCCGGTTCAATGTACCCCCTCCTAAAGAGTCTACTTCAAGACGGTCTCACTCAAGAGATACCTGATGAGGACGGGCGAACTCGAAGATATGAACTAACAGAGAGGGGGATGAAGTTTCTTGAGGACCAAGTGGACCAGAGTGGTGAACTTCGTGAGAAGATTGCTCAGGGGTTCACTCCTTTTCCCCCATTCCCACTGTTTGGTTCCCGCACGGAGATCCCGCTATCTCTACAGAATCTCTTCAAGACTTTCCAGTCGCTCCGTGTGGTAATCGCAAGCACACCTTCTCAAGAAATCCTTGATGAGCTTGACAAAGCAGCTGAACGTTTTTCGAAGGACCTCGAAAAGATTCGTAAGAAGGTCGAGTCTTCAAGGTCATGAACTAGCCTTTATCACCTATCGACCTCTTTTTTCAACGCTGGGGAAAAATGATATACTCACATTGGAAACAAAATTCGTTGGTGATCTTCTACAATGAAAGGATCAGTAGATCGATTGCAGATTATTCGTTCAGGCAATACAATTCGAGACCCCGAAATTTGGATATCAGACCATGATGGTCCAAAGGTCCGAGACATGGAGAGAGAACTCGGTGTGCTGAATCTGGCAACTGTTACTCTAGTCGAAACTGATGGAAAGAAGATACTCATAGACACAAGTTGGGAGGGTCGGAAAGATTACTACTCGCCAGTGCCTGATGAACAGAATCGACTGGTCATGGAACTGAAGTACTTTGGAATACAACCAGTTGACATAGACGAAATCTTCATCACACATTGGCACGGTGATCACTGGGAGAATATCTACCTCTTTCCACAAGCCAAGATTTACTATGCCGGTTGCACTCTAAGTTTTGTCAGGCAGAATCTTGAATCAACATCCATAGACAATGAAACCATAAAGCTCAAGGAGGGTGACGGCTGGCACACTGGTCTGGAGATAATAGATACACACGGTCACACTGACCATGATCACTCTGTCGTGATTCGTTACAAAAAGAAAATCTTCGTTGCAGCAGGAGACTCAATAGTTTCTAAAATGTACTATCACACAGAAACTTTCTTCCCCAACAAACGATTAGAAAAGTTCCACGATGAACATGTAGCGTCATTCAAGAAGATCATAGAAACGGCAGACTTTATCATCCCGGGTCATGATGGCC
>JAEOUL010000215.1 GCA_016839345.1 Candidatus Thorarchaeota archaeon
ACAGTTTTATGGCATTCCTGCCTGCTGCAGCTGTATACTGCACTCCCGGAAGGGATTCAACTCGTCTGACTATCTCAGGTGATGTGGTCGGCAGAACTACTCTGATACTCTCTCCTTTTCCGGGGAGGGATGATATTAGCTCTTCAGGTGTTCCGAACTGACTAACATTGCCCTCCTCAAGTAGGCAGACACGAGTACAGTAGTCAACAATCTCCAAGTCATGACTAATGATGACCATCGTAGTGCCCAACTCGTAGTTGAGCTCTTTCAAATAGTTTAGAGTTTCATGACGTAGGTGTGCATCCAGCCCGGTAGTTGGCTCATCAAGCAGCAAAACGGGTGGGTCATGAATCATACCAAGACAGATTGAAACTCTCTTGCGTTCACCGCCCGAGAGTCGATCCACTCTGTTAGTGATGAGTTCCTCATCAAATCCGAGGATTGTGAGAATACTCCGCGCTCGTTCTTCAATCTCTTTTGGTCTCAGACCGAAGAGTCGTCCAAAGAATTGCGCATTCTGAAGTGGGTTGAAGTCATAATATAAGCTCAGGAATTCGAGCTGAGGGACATATCCTACCAAGAGACTGATCAGTCTGGACTTTTTTGTTACATCGTAGCCTCCTACAAATGCTTGACCTGCAGTGGGTCCTATCTGTCCAGTTAGAACACGTAGCACTGTAGTCTTCCCTGCTCCACTAGCTCCTATGATGCCAAGGAACTCTCGCTTGTTGGCGAAGAAGGACACCCCATTCAGAGCGTAGAACTTCCCAAAGGCCACCTTGAGGTCTATGATGTCAATCTCTCGATGAGTTTCTTTGATGTCAGTCTTCTCCACATCACACACCTCCTACTTTATCACTTACTTTTTCGAACATCTTACGGCCTTCTTCTATGTCGGACATTAGAATTCTGAGCGCTTCGATTTTCTGTATCCTATCAAGATCCTCTCTTTGTATGAGTTCCTCAAGTTGTGTGAAGGATGCCAATAATGTGTTCAGTGTGTTGTCAATATCACGAACAAGCTCAGGCTGAATCTCTGGTATCCTAAGCCGCCTCTTCATTCTCCTTCGGTTGTAGACTAGGAATCCTATGAGTCCTCCAAATATTCCAACGGATGAGATAAACGCAACCTGAGCCATTGTAAGACCCATTGAAGAATCACCAGGGTCTGTTGGTTGTGGACTCTCATAGAGGTAAAAGAATACACTTGCATATGTCATTGCATAATTCTCACCGCCCAGAATGAGAAAGATGCCATTGATTCGTCCAGCAGATTTCCAATAGCTTGGTGCGAATTGTGATGAGTAGAGACCATTATCTACAAATCCCGCAATGAAGAATGTAAGACTCCCATTTGGCAGCTCATATGCAATTGCTACAAATAGATCGTCAACTGGATTTCCATTGTAATCTCTCAATACTAGGTTTACATAGACACTCTTGCCTACCTCATACATAGTTGTGTTCTCTGAAAGACTGGTTTCAGTAGTAAGGGTATTTCTCAAAAGGTATTGATTCAGATTATCAAGTAAGAGGCTGTTGTTGCATTTTACAAGGTTCTTGTTCATGAATATCTTGGATGACCCAAAAATTGCGATGTCTGGCGCTGTGTCATCGAGTATTACAACACTATTCCCATTCAACCTTGCTTGTGCATTGGACTGATTGTTCATTATGTATGTGCCACCACCAAGCCACATACTCTCAAGACCTGCTCCAAGCAATGAAGCTGCTACAATATCTGTGGTGTTTTCATCTGAATGAGTGCCTTCAAGATAGTATCCATATTCCATGAGTAGGGGATTCAGAACAGTTCTGTTCGCATTATCGTCATTGTCTCCGAGTACAATCAAGGTTCCACCATTGGCTGTGAACTCTCTCAGAGTTTCGATATCTGTTGCATTGAAATCCTCCGTTGGTGCAATGATGAACACCGTGGAGAATTGTGCTAATAGACCAGCATCTAACTCCATTCCGGGGGTTTCTATGAGGTCTAAGCCTACGTCAGCCATCCTCTTATCCATATTTGAGAGACCAGAGAATGTTGTCATTCTGAATGCATCAAACAGACCTGTGAGTGAGTCCAGACTACCTAGGTCATTCAGACTGAAGTCTAATCCTGCAGTTTCCTCCTCTTGTGGAGGATCTTCCTGAGCAAGTGGAAAACTTATTCCACCAGTATCTTCACCTGTCAAACTTCCTGCATCACCAAATCCACCAGTGTCCCCCAAAAGACTACCAAATCCCCCTCCATGTGAAGTGTCCAATAACATCATGGCCCGTGGGTATTGCAGGACTCTCTCAAGAGTAATATTTGTAGTCCAACCAAACTCTGTTTCAAGAACATAGTCGCATCTATGATATCCGTCAATGCCTATTGGAGGAGCCATTGCGAAAAGTGAGAAATCGTAGAATCCCTCTATAGTATCAGCACTCGTGAGTGACATGTTACCCCAGTCGGATGCATTGCCATGATTTGTGATTGTTAGATTGCCGAGAGACTCTGTTGTTGACAAGACAAAACTGTATAATCCAAAATCCGCTGGAAATCTTATGTCAAAGGGAGCAAATGGAAGCCGTTTTGGAAACACTGAGGTGGATGAAATTGGATCGATGACGAACACATCTCGCATCATAAAATCATCCAAGATTCCTACTCCAATAGTTAGCAGAACTTGAGCTGGATTAGATACAAGATTGACTATTTGGTCTAAGCCAGTAGAAATCGCCCACGCAGCTGTTCTTATTCCCTCTGTTTCAGGACGCCAATCTGCTATCAATCTCTTTGCTTTGAATGGCTCAATTTCATCGTAGTTGAAATATTTAGCAAACATAGTTCCATTGTCGACACCACCCTCAATCACGAACATACCCGCAATAGCAGTTGAATTCTCTTCTCCTATGTTCATGATGACTGCCGTTGACTGGTAGGTGTGCCTTGCTTCGGCTATCCGGGGGATATCTGTCTCTACCACAATAAAGTCCCCTTGATTCAGTGCTCCATCTGGTATACCATACTGCCACATTGCTTCAATTGAGGCGTCAAGGATTGTACGGTTTTCGCCAAATCCCATGGCGATTGTAACATTGGAGACCTCGTCTGTATCTAGAGTTCCAAAATCCCATTGCATTGCAAGTCCAACGTCACCATCAAATACAGTAGTACCGGTCAAGTTGTTTTCTGAAACATGATTCGATATTGTGGATGAGTTACCAACTTCGAAAGCTGAGAGCGGGATACTTGAATTCATTCCAACATAGAAGTTTCCAAAGTCTTCCGAGAGACCGTAGGCAAATAGTTGTTCATTATCTAGATCATACTTTCCATGGTCAGCTTCACCATCTAGATACAGATCTAGTGAATAGGACACATACAGGCTAACATTCTCTACTGGTTCATCTCCAAGATTAAGAATAAAGGGTGTGATTCGAAACGCTGTCAATGGAAGGGGCGAGTAGGTTGTGAGATTGTATGACTCGACCAAGAATGTTACATAGAGTGAGTCATTGTTGGATAACACTCCGACGTAGCGATTGTAGGGAACTGATTCTGAAGCACTCGCCACTTGATGAAACTCGCTCTTGACATCGAACATCATTAGATTTGTAGGATCCTCATTATTCCATTTGAGCGAGAACATTCCCATCATCATGTGGATTCCTGAGTCTTGTGGATTACGTTCATCTAACGCAACCAGTGTGGTACCAAAACTGCTCATCAGCATTGTCGTTGAAGCATCTGTACCAGCGGCTGTGACCAAGCCCAATGCAAGTAGAGGCAATCCTGTTGTCCTTAAATGTGGATCAATGGGTGTTTGTTGAGTACTCAAGTAGTCAAAGGCGGCTTGCAGGTTGAGAAGTCCAGCTCCACCATCATTTGCCCCATAACCAATTGGAGTTGCGGTGTCACGAAGAACATTAGCTAGTGTAATAGGAGTCACTCTATCGAAAGCCTGTAATAATATCGCTGCAGCTCCTGCTGTAATGGCAGCCGAGGCTGCTGTTGTATCCGCAATTGTATAGTTCTCATCTATGGTTTCACCAAGTGAACCGCCGAGAAGACCTCCTAGACCACCAAGGTCTCCAAGATCACCTAATGACAAGTCACCAAATCCAAGACTTGCTAAGCCTACACCTGCTTTTGCTCCAACAACACCCACACCTGGAGCCACTATGTCGGGTTTGGTCAAAAGTGAAAGTGAAGGTCCTCTCCCTGAGAAATCGGGAATCTCTTCCAGTTCGGTGTCATAGGCACCTACACAGAACGATGCCGCGCTTCCTCCTGGGGACATGACTGTCAAGTAGTCTGGTCCATCATCACCTGATGCTGCTACAACAAATATTCCCTTGTTTGCAGCTATCTCAATCGCCTCTGATACTGCATCGTCTGGTGCACCAAGAGTATTGAAAGGTAGAAGAATGATGTCAGCTCCTCTACTGCTTGCCCATTCGATGCCCGAAACAATCCAGCTTGGGGCTGCAAACAGACCTCCAAGAGTGACTTTCGCAGACAGCAGGGTTGCTCCAGGAGCAATACCTCCATAGATGCCTCCTGACATGTTTCCTGAACCAGCTGCAATTGAAGCAGAGTACGTACCGTGACCTATGAGGTCGAGAGGTAGAGTGTCCGCCTCTACAAAAGAGGCGAAGGCAGACACACTGAAATCGGGATGAATTGGATCAACCCCTGTATCAAGGACTGCAATTACAGTACCAGTACCGTTGTACCCTGCATCCCAGAGGTTTCTGGCACCAATTCGGTCAATGAGAGGAACATAGTCGTCATTTTCTGAAGCAGTTGTCGAGGTTGTCTGTACTTGTTCTATAGGGGTTATCTCGTTTGACCAGATCTTCGTGATGAATTCCTCTTTTGCCAACTCTACAATGGACTCACCAAGCATTTTCACATGAAGCATGCCAATTGATTCAAAGGTGTTGATTAATTTGGCAGTTCTGTCAGCATACAAAATCGCGTTCTTTACTTTGAATTCCCCAACTTCTTGGTTGTAGCCAACTAGAACATCAAGATATTGATTCAGAGAAGTTTGGTTGAGTAACGAGTCATCGATTTTACTAAGAGGTTCTTCGTAACTTGAATATGAGTTGATACCAACAACTGGAGGGACCAATGTTAATCCACTGACTGTGATGATACATACAAGTAAGTATGCTACCATCTTCTGGGCCAAATGGTCAACTGTCAGTTTTAACCCTCTCATCTTATCACTTCTCAATCGTACCTTGAATAAGACCTCTTGTGATAGCGACATAGTAATCTACCATGTCAGCCACTGATTTGGTCTTCACAATCTTGACTGCTATGTTTTGTTCTTTGAGAGCAGTGACACTTCTCTCTGCAATCACTTCTAGAGGCTCGTCTGTGAAAATCTTCAAGAGTTCGCCCCTCTGAAGGACAAATCGGACACCCTTGACTCCCTCAAGCGTCTTTCGTGCTCTTGGATCAACTTCTTCAAGCACAATGCCAACAGCGAAGCCTCTTGATGGCATTGATTCCTTCAACCTTGTTGGACTACCAAATGCGACAAGGCTCTTTCCTCGCATAAATACCGCCACCTTGTCACAGAACTCGGATTCCACAGGATAATGTGTGATTACAATTATTGATGTTCCATATTCATGATTGATATAAGATAGATATCTCCAGAGCTCACTTCTGTTGTCAGGATCAAGTCCACTTGTAGGCTCATCCATAAGCAATACCTTGGGCTTATGAGCCAGCGCAATCCCAATAGAAACTCTCCTTTGTTCTCCTCCACTGAGTTTCTTTGTAGCGTTATTGCCTTTCTCCAAAATACCAAAGTCCCTAAGCAGTGTCTTTCCTCTCTGAATCAGCTGCCACTCAGGAATATCATACTGCTTACCAAACGCGATGATGTTCTCAAGAGGAGTGAAGGTTTCGTACATGTAATCCAAGTCTTGTGGGCAGTATCCAAAGAAGTGACGTACCTTATGTGTCTGCTTTGAGTCAATTCCTGCTATCCTTGCAACTCCCGTGCTAGGAATGTCCCCAATCAGAGCTTTCACTGTCGTGGATTTTCCTGCACCTGACTCTCCGATGATGGCTAGCATCTCTCCCTCACGGATTGAAAAAGATACGTTTTCGATAAGTTTCTGTCCACTCTTGACCTTGACAGTCAAGTTTCGAGCAGCAAGAACATCTCTATACTCAGGAGCGACCTTCCAAGCAAATGGCATGATGTATACCTTGTTTGCCAGAACTGTTAGATTCGGATTATATCTTGGTCCAACAAGGAGTTGCGGTTGAGCGATATAGTATATCTTTGGATCACCAACATCACCCTCTGGAGATACTCTCACTTCTAGAGTGCCTTCGGGGAGTATTGGAGCTGGTGCAGTGGCAGCACCAACAATCACTCCCTTGATCATAATTGGAAGCTTATCAGATCCTCTTCTCCCCCAAACAGTGCATGCGATCTCTTGACTCTTCATTTTTTCCAGGTCTTTAACAGCCTGCTGAAGATCTCGTCCGTCATAGTATAAATCATCAGCCATGTTTCTTTTCAAATAATTCAGAACTGTAATCATGCTTGCAGCAACATCATCCTGACTTGAACCAGTGCCGCCAACTGTTAGAACCTTGTCTAATTCGCCCGCTCGCCTTCTACGAAGATCTTCCTCTACATAGACTGCTATTTGACGTGTTAACACTCCTTTCTTTACCTTCAACACTCGTCCTCTGAACTTCACCTCTTTCCCCGTCGAGGTCAGTTTTCCCTCAACCTCGCAGTGAAGCTCACGGTCTTGCCGGGTGATACACCAGTCTATTGCCTCGCCTATGCGAGCCCCTGAGAAGTATGCTTCTTCGACAAAGGGCGGTTTTTCATCATCAGCCAGTTTATGACTATCCGTATCTTGAATCATTTTTTCACATCCCTAACCCAGAGTTGGTTTCTTTGAGAATATGTATGATGCCGCGAGCATGGCAATAACTGAAAATCCAAGTAATTTCAGGATTCTATCAAGCACGTCTAATAATGAAAGTCCCTTGAACGCCGTATCAACTAACAATCCCATTGCTTGATTCATTGGCAGATAGTTATCTAAAATTCCCACATCTATGAAGAATCCTGCCAAAATTAGCGTGGCGAAGAGAACAAAGAGAAACATCTGATTTGCCTGAAGTCTTGTTCCTGCTATTGATGAGATTAGGATTCCAGTGGCCGATCCAGTTAGCGAAGCCAGACTCATGACAATAACAAGAGCGAAGAAACTTGTGTTCATACTGAGATTGAATGCCAGAATCCACAGAGTGACCAACAGGAGTGACTGGAAAAACCCGATAATGACGTATCCAAAGACCTTTGCAGTGATTACCTCAAGCCTGTTAGTTGGTGTAAGCAGCATCCGACGTAGAGGATAGTCTCCAACAATTGACTGAGCTGAGGTCATTGTAATTCCAAGATAACTAGAAAAGATGACGATGAATGCTCCAAAAACGCTTTCCAGATAGCCACCTTCTGGTGTGAACTCGACTATCGTTCCAGGAAAGACTTCAGAGCGAATCCACAACTTTGATACTCTGAACAATACAGTTGCTCCCTGAACAACACCAGAAACCGATGCTGAGCCTAGAAGATCATTTCCGTCATAATGCACTTCAATATAGGTTGGTTCGTTAATAGTCAGGTTGGCTTCAAAACCATATGGAATAACAATGTATGCAGTGATTTCTTTTTCATACAATGCTCTGTATGCATCTGCAGTTGTTTCATACATTATAACTTCATCAACTATCATTTCGAAATATGCCGTCAAGTTAGCTGAAAGGTCCTCGCCTTCATAGGTGTCAGTATCATCTAGATCGACAACACCAAAAATCAGTCCTAAACCTGAATCTGTTTCATTACTTGTACCATCACCATTATCGGTGACAGTTACATTGACATCTCCTCCACCAATACCCCCTCCCATACCACCACCCATATTCATTCCTCCAAAACCGCTCGAATTAGTGACATAAGCGAGCATTCCTATGAGTGCGGCTGGAAGTAGAAAAATGAGAAGAAGGGCGACCTTGTCCTTGATTATCAATCGGAGCTCCTTCATCACCATGTTTCTGACACGTCTTGACGGTTTGGTGAGAACTTGCGCCATTTTGATTCATCTCCTTTAAGACATCTCTAGACTAGTCTAGAAACTGATATTCCTTTGAACGGAGTCAACCTCTGGTTGAACTCTATTAAGGGTTTACTAACTCTACTCAAGTTCATGGAAACAGGCTTGGGTCGTTTTTTCGCAATGAAGAATGAACATATCCGCATTACAAATAAAGGGCTTCTGCCATCTCACTTTAGTACTTTCATATGTGAAATTTGCCGCAGTCAGAGAGGTTCGATGAGTTGGCCATTGATGATTTTGCACGTTTAGAACGCTTCAGAAGAGTGGCTTCTAGATATAATCTGAAGATACCCCAAAACGTTTTGCCCGATGCGGAGATAGACTGTATTAGGAACCAATTGAATTCTGCTGTCTATCTTCAGGCCAAATCTTGGATGCTCCCATCATGGGCAGTGCTCTCGCTCAAGGGAATAGATGTAGAAAACGTTGTTATCACTGAGTTTCCAAACAACTCCTATAGAAACTGGTCCTTGGTGGGTGGAGTTGGAACTCGTAACTATGGAATTGTAGACTCTCGTGGATTGGCATCTGCTCGAGCTGATATTGGGTCTCTTGATGTTTGGGTCCAAGAAAATGATGATATCATCTTCCCTGCACTCATTGGAAAGGATGGTCCTCAACTAAGACTAGTTTCCTCTGAAGACCAGCTCTATGAATGGCGTACAGAAATCAATTCTGTAGAGTTTGTACGATTAATCTACCATGTGAAACATGAAGAGGAAGAATTTCTCTACAATGAGATAATCTTACGGAATATTGCTCTTGAGCAGACTGAAGCTACCTTCTTTGTTGCTTTGCGACCAATATCTCCTTGGGGAGTTGATCCTCTTGAGAAAATCGAGTATGAAAAATCAAAGAATCGAGTAATCATCAATGGTATTCCTGCAGTCCAGTTTGACAATTCGCCTTCCGCTATAGTTCTATCTGAAGCAAACAATCCAGAAATTCCCGAGATAATACGAACAGAATCAACCCGGATTGATGACAAATTAGACTCTTCGGATGGTTTGGCCACAGCAATTCTTCGTTTTGATGTCAAACTTTCACCAGCTGGGTCAAAAAGGTTCTTTTTCATATCTCCTCTTGAATCCACAAAGAGGGATATTGATACTTCAGAATTTGCCCTGGGGGAACACAACCGTAATCAGACGATAGGTCGATGGTATACATTTTCCGAACAACTCGTAAAAGTGATGTTCCCTGATTCAGAGCTAGACAAAGTCTTCTCACAAGCTGCTGTTTCACTAGCCATTCAAGCACGATCAGTTATTTTTCCTGAAGAATCATTTCTGGCATCCTTTTCATGGTATGAACGGATACGAGTTCTTCAAGCACTGATCAAATCTGGTAGTTTGAATCTAGCTGAGAAATTATCCATTGAGATCGCACAACAGTCTGATGTTCCAGAAGGACACTTGAACAGGGCCATCTTCAGTCCAATTCTTTGGGGTATTCTTCAGCTTTGTAGTCATGCTCCAAAATCTGAATCAATAACAAAAACTAGTCATTACATCAATATCCTGACTGACCGATTAATCGAAACCATCACATCTGTAATAACAGAGAAACCGACCTCTGAAGATTCTGATGGGCCATCAAAAGACACTCCACTTCAACATTATCTTGTTGTTGATATTGCACTTCTGAAAGAGTTCAATCAACTCTTGTGGGATCTTGCTGCTATGAAAGAAGCCCTTCGTTTCCATGTTGCGACAAAGAAACCAATAGTTAAACGATTAGAAGATACTATCAACCGGATTGAAACATATACCCGAAACAAACTTGATGAGATCCGAGGTGCACGATGGCCTCGACCAAAAGACCCGATTATGGGTGAGCTTGATAGGGCAATCCTCGACATTCTCACAAGTGTAGCTCTGCTAAGAATCACTCAGTTTGATATGAAATTCCTTGAGAACCTCTGTACAAAAATTGAAAGTCGACGAATCGTAAGAAATCTCTGGAAGACACCAGAACCTGTAGATTTATTCTCTAGCCATCTTGCTCTGCGATTAGCACAGTTTCATATCTTTGCTAGTCAACGAACCAAAGTTGAATCTCTTCTCCAGAGGTCTCTCGAGTTTCTGTCCGAGGATTATCTACTGCCCGATTTTGTAGACACACGAACATATGGAGGGAGCGGTGGAACTGGCGCCAGCGTCTTTGCTGCTGCTGATATCATTCTCTTGGTAAATGACATGATAATCCATGAGGATGTTTCAAACTTGGTCTATCTACAAGGAATTCCTGAAAGCTGGTACAAATCAAAGCGACCCCTGGTTGTGAAGGGTATTCCCACAAAATTTGGACGAGCCAGAATCGAAATAGGGATGTCAGCAAATCAACATCAGATTGAAACAGAAATAGAAGATTTACCTGAAGAAGTTGAGATTCATGTTCCAGAGAGTGTGCCTCTCCGGATGGTGAAAGCTTATGGTGGAAGCATAGTAGAGAGAGCGGATAAGGTACGGTCTCCACATCTTCGGTTAGTACCGTTATCCAACGAAGTGGTACTGACTTTCCACAAATGAGTACGTAAGAATCAGATACTAGAAATTCAGTTGCTGAGGGTTCTGGTCATCTTGCCACTGCCAGAGGTCGAGAAAACAACGCGTTTCCTTTGGCACTTTTTTCAATTTAACGCCTGAGTAAACATATGCTCCATCAATATACTTGCGATTATTGTCTGATGGAAATTTTTTCAAGTAATCAAAAACAGCTGGATCATATTCTCTGGCCACAACTACAGCTTTTGAGGGAAAATATGGCTGAAGAATCATTTCGTCTTTCTTCATGGATAATACTGCAAAATTGTCTAGTGAGTCAATAAAGTCAATTATTTGAACTCGATTTGCTCTATTGTCCACAACCTTCACGAATCCATAGTTTTCACCAAAGGTAATCAATTCATTATCAAGTTCTTTCTTCTTCTTTCTAGAATCAATGAGAAGGTCTACCATTCCCTGAGAACCATCACGTTTCATTAATCTGGGTCGTACCAAAACCTCTCCTCCATACTCCTTCAGGATGAAATCCAAAACCCTACTGATGAATGGGTTCTGGATTCTTCTAAGATATTGATCTGCAATAACTGAGAACTCGTCATTTCCAACATTTGGTTGTGATCCCCAGCGGGCACGACCTTCCTCAAATTGTCTTCCTAATTCGTTAGCGAGAGAATACGCTTGGTCGTATTCCTTTTTCTTGGGAGCAATCAACGCTGTAATAATATCCTCTCGGGGTGCGAGGTAGATAACTTTCTCTTCAGTAGTGAATGATGAAAGACCACCAAATTTTAGTTTTCTAGAAAAATGTCCAATCGCAGTAACAAAACTCGAGAAAAGCGAGGGTTCAGTATTTCCTTTCATTCTTGAGAAAAGTGGGACGCCAGAAACCGCGTCGAATATGATTACTCCTTCTATGTCCATCTGAATCAGCTCGATTGGCAGCTATTTCGAAGTATCTATAATACTATTTTAGATGGTATATTAACCAGTTTCTTCGAGAAAGAGTATCTCAGGAGTTTCTGCCAATTTCTTGAATAACTTCTTGTCAAAAAATGGGGCCTGTCTATTCAAACAGGGAATGACTGCACATCTTGAACATGCATACTCAACCATAGTCTGAATATCTGGACTGTTTCCAACTGCCTTAATGAAATCACTCTTTGTCCCTGCAAAGAATGTCCGCTTCTTATCACCAAAGGTATGAATTGCTGAATTGTAAATACTATCTAATAATCCTGGAGTGCCACTCTGAGTCGCATGAAGGTTCGCAAAAAGTATCATAACTGTGGCAATCGAACATGAAAGAGCATAGTGTTTTGGCTCCCACTGTTTCTCATATCCGTCCTCGATTACACCAATTTCCCACATTCGAAACATTTCCAGCCCAGGTTTCTTCTCATGGTCTAGAATTGGGCTTATCATCTTGCCTCCCTCTTTGTCTGAACCTGCTCTATAGGGAACGCCCCTTGGGACATGAGAAGGCCGTCCACAGAATCCATACCATCCTCCTTTGCCTTTGTATTTCATTAGTTTTAGAAGAGCCCTCGTTTCATCAAACGGTCGGTCAATCTCATGTGCAGGAACCCAAATCATATGATCATCGCACCGCATCTCTCCGCACAACACGCATGGTTGAACAATCTGGTTCGTTCTAGAATACCCATATCGTTTACATTCTTCACAACTTGTCAAGAAACATTCACCAATCTCACTTTAAATATCATCATCGCTGTTAATGTCTTTCTAGTATGTTCACGAAGGCTTATGTGTTGAGTATGAGAAACCGGAGATAGGAGAAGTTGTGGAATGTCGGACAAGGTCTATTCTTCAGATTTCCTTGTGATAGGGAGCGGGTTATCTGGCCAGCTCTTCTCTATAAAAGTAGCAAATCACGGGACTGTAAACATGGTCACGAAAGGTCTCTTGACTGATTCAGCCACAATCAAGGCACAAGGAGGAATCGCCGCTGTTGTGTCACCTAATGATTCTGTCGTCATCCATGTTGAGGACACAATTCGAGTAGGAGCTGGTCTGTGCCATCGCAATGTTGTTGAAAGTATTGTCAAAGATGGTCCTGAACGAATAAAAGAACTGGTTGAAATTGGGGTTGACTTCTGTGGTGAGGAATCAACTGGCGAGTATGAACTCGGCCTTGAGGGCGGGCATAGTATACGTCGTGTTCTTCATGTCAAAGATCACACTGGAAAAGATATCGAACTAGCCCTAGCAGATCGATTGAAGAATGAGAAGAACATTAAGGTCTTTGAGAATCATATGGCTGTTAACCTGTATGCTAGGAATAACAGAGTCTACGGTGCTTATATTCTTGATATCAACACAAACGAAATTGAGCGGTTCATCGCCAAGACAGTAATCCTGGCTACTGGTGGTTCTGGACGAGTCTTTCTCTATACAAGCAATCCAGATGTAGCGACTGGGGATGGGATTGCAATGGCTTTTCGTGCTGGTGCCACTGTAATGAATCTCGAAATGGTTCAGTTCCACCCAACACTTCTATACCATCATAAGGTTCGATCATTCCTAATCTCCGAAGCTCTTCGTGGAGAGGGTGCTAGATTACTTGGTCGAGATGGAAAGAGGTTCATGCCAAACTATCACAAGGATGCGGATCTAGCTCCTCGTGATGTCGTGGCGCGTGCAATAGATACTGAACTTAAGAAGACTGGTGCGGATCACGTCTGGCTCGATATCTCATTCAAGGATGCTAGTTACATTCGGGATCGGTTTCCCCAAATTTATGAAACTTGCCTGACCGCTGGGATAGATATAACAAAAGAACCGATTCCTGTTGTTCCCGCAGCACACTATATGATGGGAGGGGTTAAGACTGACATCTATGGGCGTACTGATGTTGTTGGTTTGTATGCAATAGGTGAAACCACTTGTACAGGATTTCATGGAGCAAATCGCCTTGCATCTAACTCTCTACTTGAAGCCGCGGTATTAGCACACAATGCTTCAATTGCCGCTGTTGAGGAACTATCAAGGGATATCCGCACAATTGATATTCCCCCTTGGGATCCTGGTGATGCGACAGACCCTGATGAGCTAGTTGTTATCTCCCATTTATGGGAAGAGATTCGTCGAATAATGATTAACTATGTTGGAATAGCAAGGTCAAACAAGCGCCTGATTCGTGCTAGTAATAGGATTGGATTCATTTCAAGGGAGATAAGTCAATTTTACTGGGACTTTAAAATCACGCCTGACCTTGTAGAATTAAGAAATATAGCTATTGTTGCAGAACTTATCATTAGAATGGCTAGGATGCGTAAGGAGAGCCGAGGTGCTCACTATAACATAGATTACCCTGAACAGTCAGACGAAGCTGTAGATACTCTCTTGAAGAAAGGATATGCCGCCATTGATTGAAGGTGGAAAAATCAGTGAGAGCACGCGATCATGCCAGTTCCTATATGTTGCCAATTACTGTTATGATAATCATGCCATGGTTCCTCATGTGGATTACCACGGACTATGCACTTGGTTGGGGATTTCCTTGGTTTCTAGACGCTCTCATTCTCCTGATTGGTATAACCACTCTTATTACTGGCCTACTACTGACAATTCATTGCATCCGTATATTCACTATTATCGGAAACGGAACATTAGCTCCTTGGGCACCTCCTCAGAAGCTGGTTGTCGTTGGAATATATCGATACATGAGGAATCCGATGATTACTGGAGTGCTCTTTGGACTTTTGGGAGAATCAATAATTCTATCAAACTATGCTCTGTTTCTCTGGTGTTTCTTTTTCTTTGTAGGTAACCACATCTATTTCATCAAGTCTGAGGAACCGGAACTCGTGACTCGGTTTGGGGAGGAGTATGAAATATATCGTGAGAATGTACCACGGTGGCTTCCGAGAAAAACGCCATGGTCACCACAAAGCACCTAAATTGGTCTTAGATGAGGTGCATTACGCCAACGATTGTTATACTCGTTTGCAGGTCCTCTGGGAGCTTTTTGGTCCCCCCAACGATCTTTGAAAGAAGCAAAATTGGTTGTTTCAAGATGCTTCAGATTCATTTTCGTTTCCCAGACGGACCCGCCTTCTGAAATCTTATCGCAGAATATTCGAGCATAACATCTTGGCTTACTGTATGGCGTGGGGTAATTTGCATGTGATCCTAATGCCACCCAGACATTAATGTGAGATTCATCTAGAATTGCACTCTCTCGTGTGAAGCCTGTCAGAGTTTTGGTCATGGAAGCAAGTCGAGCTTCTTTATGATTAGATAAGAGCCAAATTGCTTGTGACAAATCTGTCGATCCATATAGTCGCACCTCCACGTTTTCCCAGTCCCCTCGATGGTTCCCTACGTTAAGGGGGGCACCTGGAAAGTCATTATGTCGATACCAAAACCAATACCGTATTTGGAAGAAATCACCATCATCCCAGAATTCATAATAGCTTGGAGTCGATGCGATTAGCTTCTTTGGGGTTCTTTCTTCAACAAATGTGTCCCAATTCAGATGGAACTTCGCATATGTTTCTTCAGCATCTGATGGAAAACAGCAAAATTCGCCTTCTTCAGGATGAAAATGAAGTATGGGTGAGAACCTCTCAGCAAGTTTG